>CABQSP010000076.1:0-7390 GCA_902466855.1 uncultured Collinsella sp.
ACGCCAAACGAGATATCGGCGACGTAGCTTTTGGTATCAAGCGTAAGCATGCCCAGCAGACGTGTGGCCTGACCCACGCCCACCACCATGACACCGGATGCCATGGGGTCGAGCGTGCCGGCATGACCGACACGCCGTTCGTGGAGGGCGCGTCGGCATTGCGAAACCACGTCGTGGGACGTGCAGCCCACCGGCTTATCGACGGCGAGCAGCATATTCAATTGAGAAGGCGTACGACGAGCCATGTACCATCCAAAAAATTAGAGCTCGACGGTCACCGAAGCGGGATCCTCCCCCACCAGCTCGGCCAGCATGGGAAGTGCCACGGCGAGCGTCTCGCGAATCGTTCCGTTGTTGGTAAAGCCGGCAGCGGCATGATGCCCGCCACCGCCAAAGTTGGCAGCGATCTCGGACACATCGAGGTCACCCTTGGAGCGCAGGTTGCCGCGCACCTTGGTATCGCCATCGATGCCCTTTAAGAACAGACATACCTCAACGCCCATCACCGCACGCACCACATCGACCAGACCGTCACATTCATCAGAGGTGACGCCGCAGGCCTCAAGGTCGCTCTGGTAGGCATAGCTATACGCCACGCGTCCGTGCGCGACCGTCTTAATACGGCCCATGACAATGGACTTGAGGTGCAAAAACTCGACGCGCATGCTCTGATAGACCTCGAGCGCGACACGAGCCGGATTGGCGCCATGGGCTACCAGGCGCGAAGCGGCGTGGAACGCGGCAGCATCGGCATTCTGGTACTGGAAACGACCGGTGTCGGTCACCAAGCCGCACAGCAAGCAAGTCGCGACGCCATCACGGGCGACAATGCCGCAATTATCCAAGAAACGGTCGATGATCATGGCGCAGGCCGCGGCATCGACACGCCTCAGGCTCAGCTCGGCAAACTCCTCGCGCGCCGGATGGTGATCGAAGCACACCACATGCTTGGAGCGGCGAAGTACCTCGGCCGAGTTGTTGAGGCGCTCGACGACCGGCACATCCACCGAGATAAACAGGTCCGGATTGCCGGTGTACGCAGATGCGGGCGCCAAGCGATCGGCGCCCTCCATAAAGCGGTAGATGCGCGGCACCGGATCATCGTCTGCCAGCAGCAGCGCAATGTCCTTGTTGGGGAAAAACTTCATAAGCGATAAGCCCAGGCCCAGCACGGAGCCCAGGGCGTCACCATCGGGAGACGTATGTCCCGAAATCGCAATGGAGGACGCACCCTCGATGAGCTCGAGGATGCGTCGCGTAATATCTGCAGACTCGCCAGCGGCGAGATCAGCGGAATTAGTCATCTAAAGCTGCCTCCTGGGCGGCATCCGCTATGGGGTAGCCGTCCTCGTCCTTTTCGATCGCCAGCGTGGCCGGAACGTTTTCCAGCGCACGCGTGATGCGCTCGGCCTCATCAGTCGAGCGATCGATGCGAAAATCGAGCTCGGGCGTGACACGCCAATCGAGCGAGCGGGCCAGCAGGCTGCGAATGCGGCCCTTGGCGCTGGCGAGCGCCTCCATGACCTCGTCGTAGCGGCTCGCATCGCACGACACGTACACGCGCGCGAGCGAACGGTCCACCGCGACCTCGACCGCAGTCAGGGTGACCAAGTCGAGGCGCGGGTCGGAAACCTCAAAGAGCAGGATATAACCGAGCTTCTCGCGAAGCTGCTCGCCCAGTCGGCGGGTTGCCTGCGTTTGCTTCATAGCGCTACCCCCTACTCGGTACGGGCAACCTGGTCGATGCGGTAACCCTCGATCTGGTCGCCGGGCTTGATGTCCTGGAAGTTCTCCAGGCCAATGCCGCCCTCGGAACCGCTCTTGAGGCTCTTGGCCTCATCCTTGTAGTGGCGCATCGAGGCGATCTTGCCGTTGAAGACCACGATGCCGTCGCGCACCAGGCGCACGGAATCGGTCGCGGCGATCTCGCCCTCTTCGACGCGGACACCGGCGGCGATGCCGACTTTGGGCACCTTGAAGGTGTCCAGGACGGTCGCAGTACCCGTGGAGACCTCGACCTCGGTGGGCTTGAGCATGCCGATACGGGCAGCGTCGAGCTCCTCGAGGCACTTGTAGATAACGTCGTAGCAACGGATCTCGACGCCCTCGCGCTCGGCAGCTGAGCGGGCCTTGCCGTCGGGACGCACGCCAAAGCCGATGATGATGGCATTGGAGGCGTCTGCCAGGACGACGTCGGTCTCGTTGATGGCACCGACCGCGGAGTGGATCGTGTTGATGCGCACCTCGGACTGGTCCATCTTGTCGAGCGAGTCCTGAAGGGCCTCGATAGAACCCTGAACGTCGGCCTTGATGATCAGGTTGAGCTCCTTGACCTCGGCGTCGGCGATGGTCTCGAAGAGGTTCTCGAGCGTGACGTGCTTCACGCGGCTCTGTTCCTCGATACGGGCCTTGAGCGAACGCTCGTCGGCCAGGGCGCGGGCCTCGCGCTCGTCCTCGAACACGCGGAACTCGTCGCCGGCGTTGGGCACGGACTGCAGGCCCAGGATCTCGACGGCGTCGGAGGGACCGGCCTCGGTGACGGCGTTGCCCTTGGGGTCGAGCATGGCGCGGACGCGGCCGTAGGTAAGGCCGGCGACCAGCGTATCGCCCACGTGCAGGGTACCGCGGGTCACGAGCACCGTGGCAACCGAACCGCGGCCCTTGTCGAGCTTGGCCTCGAGGACGTTACCGGAGGCAAAGGTGTCGGGGTTGGCCTTGAGCTCGAGCACGTCGGCCTGGAGCAGCACGGTCTCGAGCAGGTCGTCGATACCGATCTTCTGCTTGGCCGAAATGTTGACGAACATGTTCTGTCCGCCCCACTCCTCGGGGATGATGCCGTACTCGGTGAGCTCCTGGCGCACGCGGTCGGGGTTGGCGCCCGGCTTATCGATCTTGTTGACGGCGACGACGATGGGTACGCCGGCGGCCTTGGCGTGGTTGATCGACTCGATGGTCTGGGGCATGATGCCGTCGTCGGCAGCCACGATCAGAATGACGATGTCGGTCACCTTGGCGCCGCGGGCACGCATGGCCGTAAAGGTCGCGTGACCGGGGGTATCGATGAAAGTGATCTTGCGGTCGTTGATCATGACCTGCGAAGCGCCGATGGCCTGCGTAATGCCGCCTGCCTCGCCGGCAGCGACGCCGGTGTGACGGATGGCGTCGAGCAGCGACGTCTTGCCGTGGTCGACGTGACCCATGACGGTGACGACCGGGGCGCGCGGCTTAAGGTCGGCGGGATCGTCGTAGAACGAGAAGGTGTTCTCCTCCTCGGGGGTGATGATCTTAATCTGACGGCCCAGGTCGTCAGCAACGAGCTCGACGAGGTCGTCGGACATGGACTGCGTCATGGTGAGCGGCGTGCCCAGCAGGAACAGGCGTTTGATGATGTCGTTGGCCGGAACGTCAAGCGCCTCGGCGAGCTCCTGGACCGTAACGCCCTGGGAGACCTTGATGGCATCGAGCTCCTCGGGGTTCACACCCTGGGCCAATGCCTCCTCTATCTTGCGCTCCTCCTGAGCCTTTGCAGCCTCGCGCTCACGCTTCTCCTTGCGCTTCTTACGACGACCGGTGGACTCGCGAGAGGCCTCCTCGACGGCGGCGCGGGCCTCCTCGAGCACCTTCTCGCGGCTGTACTCCTCGGCCTCGCGAGCCATGCGGCTGTAGTGGTCCTCTTCGTTGTTGTGACCGCCCTTGCGCTTCTTGCCCTTGCCCTGCTTGTCGGGGTTGGGGAAGTCCATGCCGGCAGCGACATTGTTGCTGGCGTTGGTGCGATGGCTATGCGGACGGCTCTCGGAGGCGTTGCGCTCGGAATTGCTATCGGAGGCGTTGCGGTCATTACGACGGCCACCGCGACGGTCGTTATTACCGCGACGGTTACCGCGCTCGGCGGCACGCTCGGCCTTGGCCTTGTTCTCGGCGTCCTTTTTCTCCTTGAGCACGGTCTCCTGCGCGGCGATCTGGTCGAGCAGCGAACGGAAACGCGACCCGGAGTCAGAGGCGGGGACGGCGCGACGCTGGGCCTCGCGGGCAGCCTCTTCCTTTTCGCGGGCAAGGCGCTCCTGCTCGGCCTTCTTCTTGGCCTCGGCCTCGGCACGGGCGGCCTCCTCGGCAGCCTGGGCCGCGGCAAACTGGCGGCGCTCCTCCTCGCGTGCCTTCTCGGCAGCGATGCGCTCGCGCTCGGCCTCGGCGGCACGCGCGGCCTCCTCGGCGGCGGCGGCCTGCTCCTCGGCCTGCTTGGCGGCCTCGACTTCCTGGGCGCGGGCCTCGATCACCGGGGCGAGCTGCTTGCGGACCATGGCGACGTAGGCGTCCTCCAGGGCGGAGGAAGCGGACTTAGCGGGAATCTTCATATCGGCGAGATGACCCATCAGTTCCTTGGAGGTCATGCCGAACTCTTTGGCCAGGGTGGACACACGGACTTTTGCCATATGACTTCACCTACCCTTTCTGGCACCTTGGTGCCTAGAGACTGAACGAGCGTGGGAGATGCGCCGGAACCTGTCCGGCGCGACCGCGCGCTAGATCAGGTCCTCCGCATCATCGAAGGCGTCGGTGTCGTGGACACCGCAGAAACGGGAACCGGGACGGGCCTGGTTGCGGCACTGAATGCCGTCCTCGGACACGAACTCGCAGCGACGGACGTCGTCGTCCTCCTCGTCACCGATCAGGTCGGCGGCGGGCTCCTCGTGAACGGGAACGTTCTTGAGGATGTCGGCGGCAAGGGTCTCGGACTTGATATCGATGTGCCAGCCGGTCAGGCGAGCGGCGAGGCGGGCGTTCTGGCCCTCCTTGCCAATGGCGAGGGACAGCTGGTCGTCGGGCACGATGACGCCGGCGTAGGCCTTCTCCTCGTCGATGAGGACGCGGGTGACCTTGGCAGGCGACAGGGCGTTGGCGACGTAGACGGCCGGATCGGCATCCCACAGGATGACGTCGACGCGCTCGCCACGGAGCTCGCCTACGACGGCGCGAACACGGCTACCCTTGGGGCCGACGCAGGCGCCCACGGGATCCAGGCGATCGTCGAGCGAGTGGACGGCGACCTTGGAGCGCTGGCCGGGCTCACGGGCGATCGACTTGATCTGGACGGTGCCCTCATAGATCTCGGGCACCTCCTGCTCAAACAGACGACGCATGAGCTCGGGGTGGGTGCGGGAGATGACGATCGGCGGACGGCTGTGCTCGCCGCGAACCGGCTGCAGGTTGGAGTTGGGGTCGCGGACGTCGATGATCACGGCCTTGATGTGCTGGTTGTGCAGATAGCGCTCGCCCATCGGACGCTCGTTACGCTCATTCTCGTAACGACGCTGGTCAAAATGCGGCAGCTCGGCCTCGACGCCATCACGGATCTTGACGATCGTGAAGTCGGGCGTGGACTGCAGCACGGTACCGCTGATGAGGTCACCGATGCGGCCGGAGAACTCCTCGTAGATCTGCTCGCGGGCGGAGTTGCGCACGATGGCGTTAATCTCGGCCTTGGCGTGCTGTGCGGCGATGCGGCTCGTGTTCTTAGGGGTGACGTCGATCTCCTCGAACTCGGTGAAGTTGCCCTCCTCGTCCATGGAATCGTCGATCGGCTCCAGACGGTAGACATAGATCTTGCCGGTGGTGCGGTCGATGGTCACCTTGGCGCCCCACTCAAGATGCAGGATCTCGGCATAGCTCTTGGCGAGCGACTGCTCCAGACGGTCGATCAGGTAGAGCTGGTCGATGTGCTTGTCCTGGCAAAGCTCCATCAGGGCGGACATCATGTCGGATGCTGCCATCTTATTTTCCTTCCTTCGCGGGCTTGAAGTCATAGGTGGGCTTCAACTTGCACTTTTTAACATCACAGAAATCGAGGGTGACGGACTCGCCGTCCTCGAGCTCGAGGGTCACGTTCGTCTCGGTCGCGGCGGCAATCTTGCCGGAATACTTACGACGACCCTCGGTGGCAGTGGAGGTGAGCTCGCAGTTCTCGCCCACAAAGCGGGCAAAGTCGCGCGGGCGGCGCAGCGGGCGCGCCATGCCCGGGCTCGACACCTCGAGCGTATAGCTCGAAGAGATGGGGTCGAGCTCCTCAATCACATCGCCGACCCACTTGGTGTTGGCCGTGACGTCGTTGAGCGACAGGCTCTGACCCTCGGCACCCTCGATACGCACGCGCACGCAGGGGGCCTTGGTGGCACCCACGAGTTCTACGTCGACGATGTCGACATCGTGCTGGGGAGCGACGGCCTCGAGCGCGCCGATAATCGCCTGCTCGGTCTTGGTCTTGACCATTGCGGCACCTCCATCCATACAAAAAAGAAGCGGGGCCGAAACCCCACTTCTTTCATTTACAACTTCATTTGCAAGCAAACTATACCAATACCTGCGAATACGTGCAAGCACAACGCAAACCCGCAGGTCAGCGTGCCCACAGCATCTCCACAAGAATAGAACAATTGGACAAGATACCCCATTCGGCGCTCACCCAAAAGCCCAAAACGGGCCATGCGTCCCAGCGCACCGGTCGAATCGGGCCCTATGGGCATTCCATCCCTGATCACACACCGGTCAGACTGGAGCTGAGGGGCATTCTGTAGCGAGAAAGCCTGCCGCACGCATTGACCGCACAACCTTCCGAATCCCCTACGGCAAGAAGGCACCATGAAACGCCTAGGCACCCTCTGCGCAGCCGCGCTCGTCGTCGCTGCCTGCTCGTTCGCTCTGACGGGCTGCAGCAACATCGATGGTAAAACAAGACCATGCGAGCCGGATCTTGGCAGCACCAAAGGCATCGAGAAAACGACGCCCTCGGAGCGTTTCGACAAAATAGACGAAGATAAAATCGACCCCCAGGGTTTGGGTCCCGACCCTCAAGAACAGTTCCCCATCGACCTAGAGGCAGACGAGAACGTCCATGTTACCTGCGCGGGCAAGGACACGGATGGCTACGGCGACGCCGTGTTGGTCTTTGCGGTAACAAACAACACCGATATGGACATGATGTTTGGCGATGTTGATGCTTATGCCTACGTCAACGGTGTCGTCCGCGACGTGCGCATGCGCCAGCCCGTCGCCGCAGGCGAAGAAACGACCGCGATGCTCACCTTTGTAGGCACCTTCGACGATCCAGACTTTGACGTGAACAGCGACCTCAACGACATCTACCTCAATATCTGGATGTTCGAGGAGCAGACGGGCAACGTCTACTTTAGGGACCTGGTGCACATTCCATAGCGGGTGACATGGAACATTGGCCAAGCAGGGTACACAACGAAAGACGAGGGACGACCCAACTGGATCGTCCCTCGTCTTAAACACGTCAACTATGCGCGCGGAATTTACTTAACCACCAGGTTGACCAGCTTGCCGGGCACCACCACGACCTTGCGGATGGTCAGGCCGCTGGTGTGACGCTGCA
>CABQSP010000077.1:0-7373 GCA_902466855.1 uncultured Collinsella sp.
CGGCCAGACCCGCTCGCATGCTCGTCATTATCCCGAAAGCTAAATAAAAAGAAGGTGCGCCGGCTTTCGCCGGCGCCTTATAAGGGGTTTTAGTTGGTAGTCATCTTTTTTGCTGCAGACTCGACGTAGCTTGCCATCTCATCGACGTTGCAGACGTCTTCGAAGCGGACGGGCTTGGACTCGAGTTCGGCGAGCTGTGCCGGGGCAACCGTGTTGGTTGCCTGCTCGAGCACGCGCATGGCCTCAAAGTCGTCCTCGGGAACGTCGAGGCCCAGGGCGTCGCAGCAGGCGCGCGGGAACTTGTAGGGGCTGGCGGTCGAAAGCAGCACGCGGGCCTTGGCGCCCTCGGCGGGAGCGACCTGCTCAAAGACGTGATAGCCGCAGGCGGTGTGCGGGTCGATCACGTAGCCGTTCGCATCCCAGCAGCTCTTGATGGCGGCGCGGACCTCGTCCTCGCTGGCCCAACCACAGCCAAAGACGCTCTGAATCTTTGCCAGCAGGTCGGCGGGAACCTCGTAGCGACCAGTCTGTGCCAGCTGCTCCATAAGGCCGGCAACGAGCTCACAGTCGCCATCGGACAGGAAGTACAGCATGCGCTCCAGGTTAGAGCTGATGAGGATGTCCATCGACGGCGAGATGGTCGTGAAGAACGGACGGTTGCGGTCGTAGGCGCCGGTGGTCAGGAAGTCAGCCAAAACGTTGTTCTTGTCGCTCGCGACGATGAGCTTGGCGACGGGCAGACCCATGCGCTTGGCATAGTAGCCGGCCAAGATATCGCCAAAGTTGCCGGTCGGTACGCAGAACTCCACGGCGTCACCGGCCTCGATGGCGCCGGCGCGCAGCAGCTGCGCATAGGCGGCAAAGTAGTAGACGACCTGCGGTACCAGGCGGCCGACGTTGATGGAGTTGGCGCTCGAAAGCACCGTACCGGCGGCCTCCAAGCGCTCGGCAAGCTCCTTATCGGCAAAGATGCGCTTGACGGCACTCTGGGCATCGTCGAAGTTGCCGCGAATGCCGCAGACGGCGACGTTGTCGCCCTCCTGCGTGGACATCTGCAGGTTCTGGACGCGGCTAACCTTGCCCTCGGGATAAAAGACGGTGATGCCCGTGCCCGGAGCGTCGGCAAAACCGGCGAGCGCGGCCTTGCCCGTGTCGCCCGACGTGGCGGTGACGATCATGATGCGCTCGGCGCCGCCGTCCTTGGCGGAGGTGCGGGCCATGAGGCGGGGGAGCATCTGCAGGGCGACGTCCTTAAAGGCGCTCGTGGGGCCGCCAAAGAGTTCCATCACATAGGTCTGAGGGGCGTCAGCGCCCGGCGCAGCGTCGAGTTTGACGAGCGGCGTGACCTCTTCACTCGCGAACGTGCCGCGGTATGCCTCGTCGACACACGCCGAAATTTCTTCGGCCGTGTAATCATTCAGTAACATTCCCAACACATCTTGAGCGATTTCAAAGTACGATTTATCTGCAAGCGAGCTGATATCGACCTGCTGGCTGCCGAGCTCGTCCGAGACAAACAAACCCCCGTCGGGAGCGATGCCGGTGCGGATTGCCACCTTACTTGAGCACGATAAAGTGCGTCCTCGTGTACTATGATAAGTTCCCATATAACACTGCTCCTCGGATGCCTTGGTCCCAATCGGTGAAACCATGGTATCAGAGCGCGCAAAATAGGTTCGCAGAGGCTTTTTAGAAAGGTAACCTCCAGCCCATGATTAAGATTGCCAAGTTTGGCGGCTCGTCGGTCGCCGACGCCGAACACTTTAAGAAGATCAAGGCCATCGTCGACGCCGACCCTGCTCGCCGTTTTGTGGTGGTTTCTGCCTGCGGTCGCCGTTTTAAGGGCGACACCAAGGTGACCGACCTGCTCTACTTGGTCAACGCGCACGTCAAGTACCACGTGTCGTGTGAGGAGCTGCTCGAGGACATTGGCCAGCGCTATTTTGATATCGCTGACGAGCTGGAGCTCACCTATCCCATCCGCGAGGAGTTCGCGGCCTTTGCCGAGCGCGCCCGCTCGGGCGGCTACTCTACCGAGGAGCTCGTGAGCCGCGGCGAGTACTTTACCGCTCGCCTGATGGCCGAGTACCTGGGCCTGCCGTTCCTGGACGCCGCGACGGTTGTGGCGTTCCATCACGACGGTACGCTCAGCATGAATCGCACCTCCGAGCTGGTGCAGGAGTACGGTCAGCAGGGCGGCTTTGTTATGCCCGGTTTCTACGGCGCGACGCGTGAGGGCCAGATCAAGCTGCTCGACCGTGGCGGCGGCGATATTTCCGGCTCGATTCTGGCCAAGTGCCTGGGCGCCGATCTGTACGAGAACTGGACCGATGTCTCGGGCTTCTATTCTGCCGATCCGCGTATTGTTCCCGAGGCTCAGCCCATTGCGCGCGTTACCTACGAGGAGCTGCGCGAGCTTTCGTACATGGGCGCAAGCGTCCTGCACGAGGAGGCCGTGTTCCCCGTGCGCGAGGCGGGTATTCCGCTGGTCATCAAGAACACCAATGCGCCGCAGGACCCCGGTACCATCATTAGCGAGACGGCTGATGAGGGCGAGGCGGAGCCCATCATTACCGGCGTGACCGGCAAGCGCGGTTTTGTCGCCATCAACGTCGCCCGTGACCGCACCAAGCCCCGCGTCGGCTTTATGCGCCGTGCGCTTTCGGTCTTCGAGCGCTATGACGTTTCCGTTGAGCACATGCCCACCGGTGTCGACCGCTTTGGCGCCGTGGTGCAGGAGCAGGACGTTCACGATTCGCTGTACTCGCTTGTGAGCGACATTCAGCAGGAGGTCGAGCCGCTCGAGATCGAGGTCGTCGAGGGCCTGGCGCTTATCGCTACCGTCGGCCGCAACCTGCGTGGTCGTGCCGGCATCTCGGGCCATCTGTTTGGCATGCTTGGCCAGGCCGGCGTGAGCGTGCGTATGATTTCGCAGAGCTGCGACGAGATCAACATCATTATCGGTGTCGAGGAGAAGGACTTTGACCTGGCGATTCAGACCATTTACCGTGCCTTCTCCGACGAGAACGGCATTGTGAAGGTCTCCGACCTGGAAGCTCCCGCGCCGGCCGATCCCGCCCTGGCCGCGCTCCACAAGTAGCCGCTATCTCGCTAGATTATTGGGACAAGTGCCAAAAATCTAGCGCGGGGCGTTTCGTTTCGGTTTCGTTTCGACGGGGCGGGTTTCGTGCCCGCCCTGTTCTTGTATACACTGGCAACAATAATCGGCCTGCTCGGCGTGCGGGCAAAAGCCAAAACCTTTAAAGGGGGAAGCATGAAACAGTACACGGTTGCTATTTTGGGCGCGACGGGAGCCGTGGGCACCCAGATGCTCGAGTGCCTCAATGAGCAGGAGTTCCCGGTTGGCAAGCTCAAGCTGCTGGCGAGCGCGCGTTCTGCGGGCAAGACCGTCGAGTTCCGCGGCGAGCAGATCGTGATCGAAGAGGCTTGCCCCGAGGCCTTTGAGGGCTGTGACATTGTGCTTGGAGCCGCCGGCGACGATATCGCGAAGGAGCTGCTGCCCGAGGCCGTCAAACGCGGCGCCGTCGTGGTCGACAACAGCCACGCCTTCCGCATGGATCCCGAGGTACCGCTGGTCGTGCCCGAGATCAATGCCGACGATATCAAGTGGCATCATGGCCTTATCGCCAACCCCAACTGCGCGACCATCATCGGCCTGGTTCCCACGTGGCCGCTGCATCAGCTCGCCGGCGTGAAGCGCATGATCGTCTCCACGTATCAGGCGGCTTCGGGTGCCGGCGCTCCCGGTATGGCCGAGCTCGAGGCTCAGCTGGCCGCCCTGGGCCGCGGCGAGGAGATTCCCGAGCCGCGCGCATTTGCCGCCCAGCTGGCGAGCAACCTGATTCCGCAGATTGGCGGCGTCAAGGAGGAGGGCTTTACCTCCGAGGAGATGAAGCTGCAAAACGAGGGCCGCAAGATCATGCACCTGCCCGAGCTGCGCGTGAACTGCACCTGTGTGCGCGTGCCCGTGCTGCGCTCGCACTCCGAGAGCATTACACTCGAGTTCGAGCGTGACATCACGGTCGAGGAGGCTCGTGCTGCGCTGGCTGCCGCTCCGGGCGTGAAGCTGGTTGACGACATGAGCGCCGATGATGCGCACGATCGCTTCCCCATGCCGATGGATACGTCCGACCAGGATTTGATTTGGGTCGGTCGCGTGCGCCGCGACATCTCGAACCCCGAGGCCGCGCGTGGCATCACCTTCTGGTGCTGCGGCGACCAAATCCGTAAGGGCGCGGCGACCAACGCCGTCCAGATCGCTAAGCTGCTCTGCGAGTAGTGTGGCCTGTCCGGCGGGGCCGGGCTTAGTTTTCAGAACGTCCTCGACCATGTGTGGCGCCTTGTCCTGCTCCTTCGGAGCCGCGGACAAGGCGCCACACTGGTCTGCGGAGTGTTCTGAAAACTAAGCCCGGCCCCCGCCTGCGGCGACGCTGCTGCGAGCGGTCTGCGATGGGGCCGTTGTTGGTTGGGGCCGCTGGACTGATGTGAGGGCACGTGGCCGTTGCGGGCCCTGGTCCCGGCGGCGGCCTCGGCGCTTTGCGCCTGCTGCCTGCGGGGACTTTGGGGTCGTGCGGCAGCTGCGGCGCTGCGCGCCTGCTGCCTTGGGTGACTTTGGGGTCGATTGGGGTTGTCTGCACAATTCGCGGTATTATGGTGCGGAGTTTTGAAAGGAGCCGCTGGTGGTCACGACGACGTTTGCTTCGCCTTTGGGCGAAATCTTGCTTGCCGCTGATGGCCGCGGTCTGACGGGTCTTTGGTTTGAGGGACAGGAGCATTTTGGCTCCACGCTTCTACGGGAAGACTCCGAACATGTTGAAGGCGCCGACGCGGTTTCCGGTATTGGTGGCATGTCGTCGGTGAGTCCGGCAAATGGTGCGGCTTCTTCGGTGCTTGAGCGTTCCTGGGCTTGGCTGAATGCTTATTTTGCAGGGCAGGAACCTCGGTTTACGCCGCCGTTGCATATGATTGGTACGGCGTTTCAGCGCGAGGTTTGGTTTGAGCTGCTTTCTATCCCGCGTGGCGAGGTCGCCACTTATGGCGAAATTGCGGCTCGTGTCGCCGCCCGCCATCGTGTACCGGGAAACGAGGATCCCGTTGTGTCTCCTCGTGCGGTGGGGGCTGCGGTCGCACGTAATCCCATTTCGATCATTGTGCCGTGCCATCGCGTGGTTGCCGCCGACGGATCACTCAACGGATATGCCGGCGGGCTCGATCGCAAGGAGTGGCTGCTGCGGCTCGAGGGCGCGTACGAGGAGTAACGCCAGGGCATTTTGCATAGCCAAAACGCCGTGAAAGAACGGGACGCGCTTTCCGAATGGCGTCCCAAACGGAAACCGTGTCCCGGAATACAGCCTTAGAGTGGGATGCCGTTTCCGGTTGAGACCACTTGCTTGGACATCTTTCTACGCCCGCTTCTGCAGGGCATAGATCGACTTATCCATGTTGAACAGGTAAGCCGCGACGCAGACGATGAAGAATGCCGGCAGATTACCGAAACCGAAGACTTCGCAGCTAATCAGGATGGGTGCGAGCAGCGTATTGGTGGCGCTGCCAAAGACGGCTGCGTAGCCCAGTGCGGCGCAGAGCTCGACGGGCATGCCGAGTTGAGCCTCGTTATGGCGACATCTGGGTAACAGAAAGGCCCGCGTTCCTCAGAGGCAAGATAGGCAATTCTGCTTCTGAGGTAGATCTCAATTCTGCCGACCGCACTGCCGACCGCATCAAACATTAACTGCCGGAGGGCTCGGTCAAATTCATACGTGTAGATGATGGTTTCGAATGTTGTGCCTTCGCGAAAGATGGTAATCCCGGACTTGCATTTGGTTTTGTAGGGAAACCAGTAGGCCGACAGTCTGTAGTGGCCGACTTCGACCAAAGCTCGCTCGAGTTCGCTTTGATCAGAGCACTTAAGACCCCTGTATTCTGTCAATAGTGCTATTTGTTCGTTGATGGATATCCGCGACTTCCGGTATTTCATTTAAGCCTCTTGATAGAAAAAGAGCTGGAGTTGCGCATCGTTGAGAGGCTTTCCAGCTTTAGCAAAACAAACTTATAAGATGCGACGGGCCGCGTCAAGATAATTACCGGACGGCCTAGGAGGCGGCTGGTTGGCTGGCTTAAAACCTAGCGCGTGAGATGACGCTCCACGCTATTCAGCGCGCTTGATAGGATGACGAACCACAGTCTTAAGTTTCTCCGGTGCACATTTGCGTGGATCGGAGAGATAGATTTCGTGATGGAAACGGGTGTCTGAGAAGTCGGGGACATAGCCCTGCTCGGTCGTGTATTCATTCATAGCGCCTACGGTCGCCGGTTCGTTGTCGTAGGGCCCGGTGTGCATGCATTGAACGCAGAGGCCCTCGTCAACTTTAAGCAGCTCGACGGCAGAAAAGTCAAGTTTCTTTTTGGTCGTGGCTTCCGCGACTGCCCAGTCAAAGTCATCTCGGGTGACGAAATCGGGCAGGCGAATGCACGAGATAAAGTTGAAATCGTCCTTGCGTACATAATCGATGTCGCCGCTCGGGGAGTCTTGCCACCAGAAACCCTCGAGCGGCGGTACCACAAAGTCGAAATAGCCCTCGATACTCCTTGAGCCTTTCTTCGACATCTTGACGGTATAGGCGATGCCGTAAAGCAGCGGCAGGGCGTTTTGATACTCGCCACCTTCGGTATTTGGGTCGCCCTTTCCGCGAACGGCAACGTAGCTCATAGGCGGGACAGTTACGATGCTCGGCTTGCTTGCAGGTTTGTAGAGCTCCTTGCATTCCTTCTTAAAGTCGAACGCCATGTTGGCCGCCTTTCTGCGTATTGGCCTGCTTAGATAACGGAATCATATCATAGAAACGAACAGCTGTTCGAATGATTATGCTGACAGATAGAGATGCGTGCGTTGTGTTTGGCGGTCGGCCTGACCCCGTCGATGATTTCTCTGCCTTCCCGGCGCTTGCCTGCGCTCCCCGTTTCCCCATATAAAACCTGCCAAAATGAACCTGTCCCTTTTTGGTCGGCGTGAAATGGGTAATACTAAAGAGTTATCCGACCAGATGGGAATTAATCGATGGCTTATATCGAATTCAAAGACGTCATCAAGGCGTACGGCGAGGGCGATGCCCGCATTCACGCGCTCGACGGCGCGAACTTTACCGTTGAGCGCGGTGAGCTCGCCATTATCCTGGGCGCCTCGGGTGCCGGCAAGACCACGGCGCTCAACATCCTGGGCGGCATGGATACGGTAACCTCCGGCACCGTGACGGTGGACGGGCGCGACGTGAGCTCCGCCAACGAGGCGCAGCTCGTGGAATACCGCCGTGCCGACGTCGGCTTTGTCTTCCAGTTCTACAATCTGGTCCCCA
>CABQSP010000078.1:0-7329 GCA_902466855.1 uncultured Collinsella sp.
TCCGATAGCTCGAGCGGCGGCGGTGGCGGCGGCTTCTCGGGCGGCGGAGGCGGCGGCGTCGGCGGAGGCGGCGGCGGAACGTTCTAGCGGTCGTAAGCTATGGGATGGGTTTTTCTCGACAGCCGTCGGGGAAAGTCCATCCCCTTTTTTGCGCTACCTACGAAGACTGTCCCCAGCGACTAGTCATTTAAGAACGTCCCCAACGACTAGGTATGGCTGCTGGGCCTAGACGGTTAGGTCCAGCTCGTAGAGGAAGCTTTCGCGCGGCATAGCGTGGCGGCGTTCCTCGCGGTTGGCGCGGTGCGTGGCGGTGCGCTTAAAGCCGTGCAGCTCGTAGAACTTCCACGAGCAGTTGGAATCGGTGTACAGGTGTGCGCTGGTCGCCCCGCGCGAGGACAGATGCGAGATTGCGGCGTCGAGCAGCACCGTGCCAACGCCCAGGCCGTGGACATCGCGATCCACGGCAAGCAGCGTGACCTCGTTGTCGTGCGGCAGCGGGCTGCATTCGAGCAGGCGGTTGTTGGTTCGAATGGTGGCGCGCACAAACGAGAGATACTCGGCGCAAGCTTCGGGCTCCAGCTCGCGCATCTGCGACAGCAACGCGCGTTCGGTATCCATCCAATGTTCGTTGATAGTGACGCCGGAGCTCTGTCCTGCGCGTGCAAGCGCAATGCCGCGCGCCTGACCGTCGATTACGGCAACCTGCGAAAACGTCGATGACGAAAGGCAGTAGGCAAGATCGCATGCGGCTTCGAGGCGGTTGTACTCATCGTTATCCGAGTTGTTGTGCCAAAGCTGCTGCAAGATCAGCGCGATGGCGTCGAAATCTTCGGTATCAAACGGTCGGTAGAGAACCCGCGAGACCATGGTGCCTCTTTCTATTGCGGATGCATATCGAGCACAGTTCTACCACGCCGTTGGCATCTAATTATGGTGCCCCTGTGTTCCATCAACTCACCGTGCCCAGTGGCGCTCCTGCAACCCCCGCTCGAAGCTTTTTCTGCACAGCCGCGCGTTGCGGGGTGCATCGTCGCGCTCGATGCGCTACATTAAATCAGTATTTTCAATGCCGCTGCGCGAGCGCTGCAGATCGACGTATCACCGACTCACAGAGCACGGCGGCGTACCAGACAGGAGGACTGCATGGGATCTGATGTGAAGATCGCACGCGCGTTGATCTCGGTTACCGATAAGACGGGCGTCGTCGATTTCGCACGGACGCTGGTTGACGACTTTGGCGTCGAGATCATCTCTACGGGCGGCACGGCTCGTGCCATCGAGGACGCGGGCGTTCCCGTAACCCCCATCGAGGAGTTCACGGGCTATCCCGAGATGATGGACGGCCGCGTCAAGACGCTGCATCCCAAGGTTCACGGCGCGCTGCTTGCCCGTCGCGATTCCGAGCAGCACATGCAGGAGGCGGCTCAGCACGGCATCAAGCTGATCGATCTGGTCGTCGTCAACCTGTACGAGTTCGAGAAGACCGTCGCCAACCCCGAGGTCACCTTCGCGGATGCCATCGAGCACATCGACATCGGTGGCCCCTCCATGCTGCGCTCTGCCGCTAAGAACGCCGCGAGCGTTACCGTCATTTCCGACCCGGCCGACTACGACGCCGTCCTGGCCGAGATGCGCGAGACCGGTGGCTGCACCACGCTTTCCACCCGTCGTCGCCTGCAGGTGAAGGTCTACCAGACCACCGCCGCCTACGACACGGCTATCTCCCGTTGGCTTGCCGCCCAGGCAAGCGACGTGGCGGACACCTCTGCCAAGCTCGAGATCTCGCTGGAGAAGGTCGACGACCTGCGCTATGGCGAGAATCCTCAGCAGAAGGCTACGGTCTACCGCTTTGCCGAGGGCCGCGAGAACACCGCGAGCTCGCAGTTCCCGCTCGTGGGCTCCGAGCAGATCCAGGGCAAGCCGCTCAGCTACAACAACTATCTGGACGCCGACGCCGCCTGGAACCTGGTCCGCGAGTTCGACGAGCCGGCCTGCGTGATCCTCAAGCACCAGAACCCCTGCGGTTCCGCCGTTGCCGAGGACATCACGGCCGCCTATGACCGCGCCTTCGCCTGCGATCCCAAGAGCGCCTTTGGCGGCATCATCGCCTGCAACCGCGAGGTTCCCTTTGAGCTGGTTGAGCACTTTGCCGATCAGAACAAGCAGTTCGTCGAGGTCATCATCGCCCCGAGCTACACCGACGAGGCGCTCGAGCGCATGGCCAAGCGCCCCAACCTGCGCGTGCTGGCTACCGGCGGCGTGGACCACGGCGCCCAGGTGGAGCTGCGCTCCGTCGACGGTGGCATGCTGGTGCAGGAAGTCGACCACGTGACCGAGGATCCCGCGACCTTTACGTTCCCCACCGACCGCAAGCCCACCGACGCCGAGATGGCCGAGCTCGAGTTTGTCTGGAAGGTCTGCAAGGGCGTTAAGTCCAACGCCATCCTGGTCTCCAAGGGCAAGGCCGGCATTGGCATGGGCCCCGGTCAGCCCAACCGCGTGGATTCTGCGCTGCTGGCCTGCGAGCGTGCCGAGGACTTCTGCGAGCGCGAGGGCGTGGAGAAGGGCGGCTTTGCCTGCGCAAGCGACGCATTCTTCCCGTTCCGCGACAACGTCGACGTGCTTGCCGCGCACGGCGTGACCTGCATCATTCAGCCCGGCGGCTCCAAGCGCGACGACGAGAGCATCCAGGCCTGCAACGAGCACAATATTGCTATGGTGTTTACGGGCGCCCGCCACTTCCGCCACTAAGCAAGGTGCGGTGGCTGGGCAAGCCTCGCCGACCTGTTAGGTTGACTGGGGAGGATGGGATGCGATCTCGTCCCTTGGACTGGCCTCGCTTCTAAAATAATCTCCGCAAAAGACGGCTGCTCCGTTTGGAGGGCCGTCTTTTTGGTATAAGAGGACGGAATGACTAACACGAAAGGTACAACCATGCCCCAGATTGATGATGCCGAGCTGTTTGGTAACGCCGAGGATCAGCGTGCGTACGAGGATTTTTGCGCCAATCAGGAGGCGATCGAGAAGTTCACGCTCGACAAGCCCGCGCTCATCTGCCGTTGGCGCATGTCCAACAAAAAGGTGCCCATGCTCAATCGCCACATCCGCGCGCTATCCGAGCGCCTGGTGCAGGGCGAGCCACTTACCCATAACATGCTCAGTTGGGCCAAGCAACACGTTGAGTGGTCGCTTGCCGAGGGCGACTACACCGCCCGCGACGGTGTGCTCATGCTGGTGATCGACGTTAACGGCAACGCCGCCATGACGGTGGGGGAGTACGAGCCGCTGGCCGATACGTCGGCCAAGGCGCTGCGTGCCCGTTCTGCCGAGGCTCGCTCCGAAGCCGACGAGACCGGCGTGGCGCCCGAGCTGCTCGCTGCCGTCAACAACGGTGAGCTTGCCTTTGTGGCGCCGGGGGACGAGTGCCTGTGCGGCACGGCGACGCTCATCGAACAGCTGGCCCAGACCAAGGGCATCCCAGTCACGCGCGTAGACATTCCCGCGCAGCTCAAGGGTGCCTTGTTCCTGGTGAGCGACGAGCACGGCGTGGTCCCCGCAACCGAGACGGACGCCGCGGAGGCCGACGCCGCCACGGTCGCCTTCTTTGCCGACGGCTACGAAAAGCTTCGCGCCCGCCGCTAAATGATGTTTCTGGGACGGGATTAAAAACTCATTTAATTCCCGTGCCCGTTGCGAGCGAGGGGCAAGCCCCTGCCGCTCGCGAACAGTTCTGTCACCTTGGTGACGCGCGAGGCGCATACCTGCGGCTCCGCAGCCATAATGGTGGCAAGACAACCAAGAGGGGAGTGGAATCCATGGCGCTGATCTATGTCGTTGAGGACGACGAGCCCATTCGTCGTGAGCTTGTCGACATCCTTGCCCGCGCCGGTTTTGAGGTTGAGACATGCGAATCGTTTGAGCATGTCTCGCGCGATATTCTCGCCGCCGCGCCCGACCTAGTGCTGCTCGACCTCACGCTTCCCGTCAAGGACGGCCAGCATATCTGCCACGAGGTTCGCCGCGAATCCGAGGTTCCCATCATCGTCCTTACGTCGCGCGCGACCGAGATCGACGAGGTCATGGCCATGACGCTCGGCGCGGACGACTTTGTTCCCAAGCCCTACAGCGCCCGTGTGCTCGTGGCGCGCATCAATGCCTTGCTGCGTCGCACCGCGGCGGCAGGCGAGCGCAGCACGCTCGTCCACAAGGGACTGGAGCTCGACCTCGCCCGCTCCATGGTCACCAATACGGCAACCGGCGACAGTACCGAGCTCACCAAAAACGAGCTGCGTATCCTTTCGCTGCTTCTGAGCCGTGCAGGCAAGATCGTTTCGCGCTCGGCCATCATGCAGGACCTGTGGGACTCCGACGCCTTCGTGGACGACAACACGCTTACCGTTAACATCAACCGCCTGCGCACCACGCTCGAAATAATCGGCATTAAGGGGTATTTGACCACCCATCGCGGCCAGGGCTATTCGGTCTAGGGGCCGGCTATGTCGTTTGCCAAGTTCTTTAAAGATGCGCTGCTTCCCGTCGCCGTGTGGACGTGCGGCGTGCTGCTGAGCTGCTTTGTGCTGACGGTCGCCGGCGCACCCGTTTCTATCGTGATCGTGGCGGTCGGCGTGTCCTTTATCTTCGGTATGCTCGGTATCGTGATCGAGTACGCGCGTCGTCGTCGTTTTCTGCGCCAGCTGGAGCGTGCAGCAGAGGAGCTCGAGAGTCCCGCATGGGTGCAGGAGATGGTGCAATGCCCGACCTATGCCGAGGGCGAGCTCGAGTACGAGGTCTTGCGCCGGGTGGGCAAAGCCGCTTGCGACGAGGTTGCCGAAGGCCGGCGTCAGACCGATGACTATCGCGACTATATCGAGAGTTGGGTCCACGAGGCCAAGCTGCCCCTGGCGGCGGCCCACCTGATTTTGGAAAACCTGGATGGCAGCGAAGACGACCTGTCGCGCGTGGATGACCTGGGCCGTGAGTTGGCTCGCGTGGAGCGCTATATCGACCAGGCGCTGTACTATGCGCGCTCGGAAGTCGTGGAGCGTGACTACCTGATTCGCCGCTGGAATCTTAAGACCCTGGTGACGGGCGCGATCAAGGCCAACGCGCGTGAGCTCATCGCGGCGCACGTGGCCCCGGTGTGCGAGAACCTCGACTTTGAGGTGTTTACCGACGAGAAGTGGCTCGAGTTTATTCTGGGCCAGCTCATTCAGAACAGCATTAAATATGCGCGTGAGGACGGCGCAAAGATCGTGTTTTCGGGCGCGTTGCTGGACGAGGGCCTGGCAAGCGAGCGCATCGAGCTTACCGTCGCGGACAACGGCTGCGGCGTGTGTGCGGCAGACCTGCCGCGCGTGTTCGAGAAGGGTTTTACCGGCGACAACGGCCGCAACACTAAGCGCGCAACGGGCATCGGCCTCTACCTGGTGGCGCGTCTGTGCTCCAAAATGGGCATCGACGTCACCGCGGCATCCGATTCCGGCGAAGGCTTTGTTGTCACGTTTGCCTTCTCAACCAACAAGTTCCAATACTTTGAGTAGTCAGCCCGTATAGCGTAGACGTTCAGGATCTTCCCATTTAAGAAGAAATCAGGCTTTTCGGCAGCTATATTCCCGAACGGGAACATTGCTAGTGTAGTCAACACTATATTCCCGTACATGAACATAGTGCTACAGTTTTATACTATGTTCACGGGCAGGAATATAGCTGGAGGCGTTATGAGAACGGTGACAACGATTAAAAAGCTGGATGGGCGCGTCAAGCTCAAACCGTCGGAAGCCGCTTTCTCGGAGCGCACGGTTTTCGATCCCTCTGAGATAGGGAAGGCCCTTAGGCTCAGAAGGCGTGAGCTCGGCTTGACTCAACGTGACGTCGCGACTATGACGGGTCGCAGCCTTCGTGTGATTGGTGATATCGAACGGGGGCGGACAACGGTCGAAATTGGTGTCATTTTCGATTACGCCTCCATCGTGGATATTGATTTTATTCTGAAGGTGAGGGGGAAGTAATGGATGGCACGCTGTTCGTTCACCGTGAGTTTAATGGGTCTTACCAGCTGGTCGGCATATTGGAGGAAAATGCGGGGTTTCCGATATTCACCTATAGCCCCAAATATCTCGAGAGCGGTGATGCGGCGCCGATTTCGATCTCGCTGCCGTTGACGGCCGAGACATTTAGTCCGGACGCAACGGGTTCCTTTTTCTCCGGCATCATTCCGGAGGGGCAGCTCAACAGGGACCTTGAGAAAAGGGCGCGAGCGGAACGCGGAGATTACTTCAAGGTACTCGATTTGGTCCGCGATGAACCCGTCGGCGCCCTGGTTCTGACGCGAGAGCCTTCGGGCGACAGCCTCGAAATGGACTATGAAGAGATAGGTGCGGAACAGCTAAGCGGGCTGGCATACGCACCGGCGGAGGTTGCTTTTGATTTAGCGCTAGAGAGTCGAATCTCCCTTGCAGGTGCTCAGGCGAAGATCGGTCTCTACCATACGGGCGATGACCCATGTGGTGGATGGTACCTGCCTCATGGAGCGGCTCCATCCACGCACATTCTCAAGGCGGGGTCGAAAACGTTCCCGGGCGAGACAGTGTGCGAAGCGATGTGCGTGAGAGCCGCCTCTCTGATGGACCTATCGGCCGAAGAGTGTTTTCTTATCCGAGTTGAGGATGCCGAGCCAATTATCGCCGTGAAGCGATTTGACCGAGTAACGTCTGATGCCGGACGCTCGGTTGACGGATTGCCAATTCCATACCGTTTGCATCAGGAAGATGTTTGTCAGGCCAAGGGCGTCTCGCGTGAGCTTAAATATGAGCCGACGGGCGTCAATTACCTGGGGCTTATCGTCGATGCGGTGCGAAGGGCGTCGACGAATCAAATGGAGGACAGGTTCCTTGTCGGATATAACCAGCTGTTCGACTATGCCGTAGGTAACTGTGATAACCATCTAAAGAACTGGTCGCTCGTATGGGACGAAAGTTGGAAGCAGGTGAGGTTGGCGCCGCTCTATGACGTGCTGTGCACAACGGTTTACCCCAGTCTCGTTCGTGAGATGGGCGTCTCGTTTGGTGGGAGCCGCAAGATTGACGAAGTAACGCGCGGGTCGGTGATGAGCCAAATGATTGGGGCGGGTTTGCCCGGGGGAATTGTCGCCGGAATGATTGCTGATACCTGCAATGAGGTTCCAGACGCGCTAAGAGACGCCGCGCGCGGTCTCAAAGAAGAGGGTTTTCCCGAAGCGGAGGTAATGTTCGAGAAGATCATTCCAGAAGTGCAAGCTCGTCTAAGCAGGATCGCCTTATAGTAAAAACGTGCCATCCCAAACAAAACGTG
>CABQSP010000079.1:0-7316 GCA_902466855.1 uncultured Collinsella sp.
ATCGCCGCCTATAAGTCGTGCAATATCGTGCGCCTGCTGCAAAAGCGCGGCGCGCGCGTCAAGGTCGTTATGAGCGAGCATGCCACCGAGTTTGTGGGGCCGCTTACCTTCCGCGCACTCACCAATGAGCCGGTCGCGGTGGGCCTATTCGACGATCCCTCCGACCCCATCCACCACATTTCGCTGGCGCAAGAGCCCGATCTGGTGGTCGTGGCGCCCGCGACGGCCAATATCATCGCCAAGATGGCCAACGGCGTCGCCGATGACCTCATCTCCACCACGCTGCTTGCGACGCCGCGACCCATCGTGATCGCACCCGCTATGAACAACGGCATGTGGAAGGCGCCGCCGACGCAGGCCAACATGGCCACGCTGCGCGAGCGCGGTGTCCATGTGGTGGGTCCGGGCAGCGGCTACCTTGCCTGCGGCGACGTGGACACGGGACGCATGAGCGAGCCCGAGGACATCGTCGAGGCTGTCTGTGAGGTGCTCAACCCCGCGCCACAGGACCTGGCGGGTAAGCGCATCGTAATTACCGCCGGTCCCACGCACGAGCCGATCGACCCCGTGCGATTCATTGGCAACCGCTCTTCGGGCAAGATGGGCATCGCCCTGGCGGGGGAGGCCGCACGCCGCGGCGCTGCGGTCACGCTCGTGTTGGGACCGACATCACTCGATGTGCCCTGCGGCGTGGAGTGCGTGCGCGTGCAGACCGCCGCAGAGATGCTCCAGGCGGCCCTGAGCGCCTTCCAGACGGCCGATGCGGCAATTTGTGCGGCCGCCGTCGCCGACTACACCCCCGCGGCCCCTGCGGACCATAAGCTCAAAAAGGCCAACGAGCGCCTGGATCGCATCGAACTGGTCGAGACGGTCGATATTTTGGCCGAGCTCTCGCGCCAGAAGGGCGAGCGATGCGTGATCGGATTTGCGGCCGAGACCGATAACGTTGTCGAGTACGCAGAGCGCAAATTGGCCCGCAAGGGGTGCGATGTAATAATCGCCAACGATGTCTCACGCACCGATTCGGGCTTTGGGACCGACACCAACAAGGCCTGGATTGTGAGCACAACGGGTACGCAAGAACTTCCCGTACTAACAAAACCCCAGCTCGCAGATACAATTTTGGACTTGCTTCAAAATTTGTAAAAAAGTTCTTGCACAAGTCTAAAGTTTCGG
Source organism: uncultured Collinsella sp. (assembly GCA_902466855.1). Lineage (GTDB taxonomy): Bacteria > Actinomycetota > Coriobacteriia > Coriobacteriales > Coriobacteriaceae > Collinsella. The sequence continues at coordinate 1,177 of CABQSP010000079.1, forward strand.
GTTAATATACTCCCTGTTGCGAGCGAGAGCAGAGCAACAAACAAAAGCTTCGGGACGTGGCGCAGCTTGGTAGCGCACTTGACTGGGGGTCAAGGGGTCGCTGGTTCGAATCCAGTCGTCCCGACCAGAAGTTTGCAGGTCAGGCACCTAGTGCCTGACCTTTTTTGTTTTTAATCACTATGATTATTTTGCTTAAAGCAACAACGTTCCCGCTCGATGTGATTACCGAATCAAAACGTGTACATCAGCCACCAAAATCGACATTTTTCGACATGTTTGGAGGCTGATGTACACGAATGCGAAATCCCCCGCCGCCTAAAAGCGCCCTCCACATGTCTGGACTCTCTATGGCTGCGCTGGATAGACATCGCCGGAACGGGTATAGTATCGAAAGTTATGTCGTTAACCAGCGGGGGAGTCCTGTGGGCATCAAAAAGAAGATCAAAAAGGAGCTTATCGGCACTTCCGATTACCCGTCGAATAAGATCTTTACGATCTCCAATTTCATCACCTTTACGCGCCTGATCCTCACCCTGGTATTTCTGTACCTGTTTGTGACGGATAACAACCGCGTCATCGCCATCGTTATCTACGCCGTTGCCGCCTCCACCGACTGGATGGACGGTCAGATCGCCCGCATGACCAAGACGGTCTCGTGGCTCGGCAAGGTCATGGATCCCATCTGCGATCGCGCGCTGCTGTTCACCGGCGTCTTGGGACTGGTGGTCCGCGGAGAGCTGCCCATCTGGGTCTGCGTGCTCATTATTGGCCGCGACATCTATCTGGGCATCGGCACGCTTATCGTGCGCCATTATCACCGTCGCCCCATCGATGTCGTCTTTCCCGGAAAGATTGCCACTGCGCTGCTCATGACCGGCTTCTCGCTCATGCTGCTCGGTTTCCCCGTTATTGACGGCCTGCATCTTTTACCTTCAAACCTCACGGCCTTCCCGGGCCTCAACGGAAGCTCGGTGCCCCTCGGCATCTTCTTTGTGTACGGCGGCGTGATCTTCTCCATGCTCACGGCTGTCATCTACTCCATTAAGGGCGGAGCGGCCATTAAACAGGCTCTCACGCATCCCGAGGACGAGGACATCGACTTTCTGAACCCTGAAATCGAAGACTGATTCGTTGGGGTATGATTACGTACGGTTCATTATTTGCGGCACGTCCGCGATAAGTTAGGGGTTGTCATGGACAACATGGTTAACAATATGCCTCAGAATGATAAGACTGCTGACGCTACCTGCGTATTCCGCGTGCCATCAAGCGACGTCACCGTTCCCGACCTCATGGCCAACGTGCGCATCACCGCCCCCGTTCTGTCCATCGTCAAGGGTCCGCAGACTGGTGCCGCTTTTGAGCTCGAGGACGATGTGACCACCATCGGCCGCGATCCTGCAAACGGCATCTTCCTCAATGACATGACCGTTTCGCGCAGCCATGCGCGCATTATTCGCGAGGGCCTCGGCGCTCGCATCGAGGACTTGGGCTCGCTCAATGGCACCTGGGTCGACGGTGCCATCGTCAATGCAGCCCCGCTGCACGACGGTTCTTCCGTCCAGATTGGTACGTTTACGCTCATCTACCACGAGAGCACGCCGGAGCGCATCGAAACCGGTGAGTAGGGCATGGCCGAACGCAACTATCTGAGTATCGGCCAAGTCGTCAACCTACTTCGAGGCGCATACCCCGATCTTTCGAACTCAAAAATTAGATTTCTAGAGGATGAGGGGCTCATTACCCCTCATCGTACGCCTAAGGGATACCGTCAGTACTCCAAGGAGGACGTTGATCGCTTGGAAGTCATTCTGCACTTGCAGAAGACTCGCTACATGCCGCTCAACGTGATTAAGCAGCGCTTGGAAAACGCCACGGACCTGTCAACGCTCGCCTACGAGGTGGGCTTGCTGTCCGATGTTCCGCTCAAGACGGAGCCCAAGGAGACTAAGCAAAAGCTGCATCCCATCGAGACCATTCCCGATATGCTGGGCGTCGAGATTTCGTTTATCCGCTCGCTCGCCGAGAACGACCTCATTCGCATCATCAAGAGTCCGCAGAATCGTGAGCTCGTCGATGGTCGCGATTTTCCGATCATCCGCTACTGCTCCGAGCTGTCACGCTTCCATATCGAGCCGCGCAACCTGCGTCAGTACGTGTCTTCCGCCAACCGCGAGTCCTCGATGTTTGAGCAGGTGCTCGTGAGCATGCTCGGAATGGATACCTCCGATGACGAGCGCGACGCCAAGCTCGAGCGTGCGTTTAAGAAGCTTCACGACCTGACGGAGGGCGTGCACACCGCGCTGCTCAAGAACCGCGTTTTTGAGTCACTCAACGCCGTGGTCGAGGACGCCGATATCGATGCACTCGATGAGGAAATTACTCGCTCCGAGTCCACCAAGGCCAAAAACGAAGAGATAGCCGCGCCGGCTTCGCACGAGGATTCTCTCGTAAAGCCGCTCAAGGTCGTCGCCCCTTCGCACTCCGGCACCGCCACCGCGGGCAAATAACCGCTGCCGAAATTTCGGCAACCCATTGAAAGGTCATGCAATGTACGACTTCGAATCTCAAATCGTCGATATCCCCGACTATCCCGAGCCCGGAGTCATCTTTAAAGACATCACGCCGCTCTTTGGCAATCCCGAGGCGCTCAAAGCCATGACCGATGCCCTCGCCGAGCACTTTGCCGGCATGGGAATCACCAAGGTCGTGGGTCCCGAGGCTCGCGGCTTTATGGTTGGCGTACCGGTTGCTGTAGCCCTTGGCGCCGGCTTTGTTCCCGCACGTAAACCGGGTAAGCTGCCGCGCGAGACCGTAAGCCAGAGCTACGAGCTCGAGTACGGCACCGATTCAATTGAGATCCATGCCGACGCTATCAGCTCTAAAGATACCGTGTTGATTCTGGACGACTTGGTCGCGACGGGCGGAACCGTCGAGGCAACAGGTAAACTGGTGCGAGATATGGGCGCAAAGCTTGTCGGTTACGGTTGTATCCTTGAGCTTGCGTTTCTCAACCCGCGCGAGAAGCTCACGCCGTCTGATGACGATGTGGAGCTCTTTAGCCTGGTGACGGTGGACTAGCCGTTACCCTTAGTTACTGGAAAGGAAGCTACATGCGCACAGCAAACACGCACAAAAACATGGCACGCTGCGCTGCTACGGCAACCCTCGCTTGTGTTTTGGGCTTGGGCCTCGCGGCTCCTGCCTACGCCGATACCGCATCCGACCTTGCCGCTGCTCGTACGAAGCTCGAGCAGATCGGTACCCAAACCCAGCAGATTTACGATGAGCTCGCCACGCAGACGCAGGCGCTCGATCAGACTGCCGGCGAGATCACGCAAAAGCAGCAGGAGATCGCCGATGGCCAGGCCAAGCTCTCGACCTATGTCGCCGGCGAGTACAAAACCGGCGGTCTGAGCCTGCTTCAGGTTCTGACGGGTGTCGATGACCTGAGCGATATGCTCAACCGTCTGTTCTACTACGGCAAAGTTTCCGATAAGCAAGCTCAGACCATTCAAGAGGTCAAGGAGCTTAAGCAGCAGCTCACCGATAAGCAGGCCGAGCAGGAAAAGAACGTCGCCGCCACGCAAAAGAAGGTCGACGAGCTTAACGCCCAGCAGGCTGAAGCCCAGAACGTCGTAAACTCCCTGGATTCACAGCTGCAGGCCGAGCTTGCCGCCGAGGCCGAAGCCAACGCCGCGCTGCAGGCCGGCATCAACGCCAGCACCGCCGAGAAAGCCACGGTGAGCAACGAGACTGCCGGTACGACCGAGAACACCAACAACGGTGGCCAGACCAGCAATAACAACAACCAGGGCGGCAACACTCCGGCTCCTACGCCGGCACCTGCTCCGACGCCGCAGCCCTCCACGCCTGCTCCGGCTCCGACGCCTTCTGCTCCGAGCCAGTCCGTCGATGGCGGTTCTGTTGTCTCGCGTGCATACAGCAAGCTTGGTTGTGCTTATTCCTGGGGCGGAATTGGCCCGAACAGCTTCGACTGCTCTGGTTTTGTTAGCTATTGCCTCACTGGTCGCTATTGCCGCCTGGGCACCACGGGCACCTTTATGGGCTGGACGCGTGTGTCCGATCCGCAGCCCGGTGACGTTGTGGTCAACTCATACCACACCGGCATTTACATCGGTGGTGGTCAGATGATTCATGCTTCCGACTACAACACGGGTGTTATCATCAGCTCCGTTGCCGCCGGCATGAACAATAACTACATCTTCGTACGCTACTAAGTCATCTTACACAGCGTGTGAATGTGGACCTCGTGGCTTTAAGTCGCGAGGTCCATTCTTTTTTTCTCTCTCATCTTAGACGGCTATCTAGTATTCAAAACTAGATAACCGTCCATTCGGTTTGCAAGAAGGCTATAATTGTTGATGAACAATTAGAAAGGACCCTCTATGAGCTGGGCACTTATCTCCGATTCAAGCTGCAACCTCCGTGATTGGCAACCGACCGCGCCCCATACCACCTTTGCATTTGCGCCCCTCAAAATTCGAGTGGGGGAGCGTGAATTCGTCGATGACCTTTCGCTCGATGTTCATGAGCTCAACTGCGCTGTTCAGGCGGAGACGAACGCTTCTTCGAGCGCTTGTCCCAGCGTAGGGGAGTGGGCCGAGCTCTTCAAATTGACAGACAAGACCATCTGCATGCCGATCTCTGAGGGCGTGTCGGGCAGCTACAACGCAGCAGCCACGGCTCGCGATATGGTTCTTGCCGAGGAGCCCGACCGACAGATTCATCTAGTCAATTCACGCGCAGCTGGCGGCAAAATGGACCTCATTTTCTTGCTGTTCGACCGCTATCTTGCAAGCAATCCGAATGTCTCATTCGAGGACGCTTGCGCATACTTCGATAGCCTTGAGCAGAACAGCAAAATCCTCTTCAGCTTGTGCAATTACGAAAACCTCGCCAAAGCCGGACGTATCCCTAAGGCAGCCGGCGTCATTGCCAACAAGCTCAATATTCGCATTTTGGGCACGGCGAGTGAAGCCGGTAAAATCGAACTCGTCGGGCACACACGTGGCGAAAAGAAGATGCTCAACAAGATCATCGACACTATGGAAGCCGAGGGCTTTACGGGCGGTGAGGTCGTCATCGATCACGTTGAGAACGAAGCTGGAGCCCAGGCGCTTACTGATCGCATAGTCGAGCATTGGCCCGGCTCCAAGACCATCATCATGCCCTGCAATGGCCTGGATTCCTATTACGCCGAGATGCACGGCCTCATCATCGGCTACGGCATGGGCGTAGCTTCGGGCAAATAGAGTCAGGTGGGACAAATTAATCAGTAGTTCTTTGTCCCACCCACTTTCAGGTCAATTAACTACTAAACCCGTTGAACTTGAGATAGCTCATCAGGTACGCCTTCGAAACGAAGGACGACACCGCACTGCGCACAAGCAGCGACTCACGCGTTACCTGATGCGCCGTATCGGGAACCGGCGTCTGCTCGACAGAAAATGCCGAACGAATCGACGCCTCGAGCTGATCGACCACATAATCAAAGGCCGTCGGGGCATCGTAGCTCAAACGCTGAATGTTAAAGAGTGCCTGCACCGCAGCAATAGGTAGCACCTGCTTAAAGATGCAGATAGCGATCAGGCGGGCAATTTGCTCGCGGCCATATTGCTTTTTGACCGGAGCAGGCACCAGGCCGACCTTCACGTAGTTATTGATCATCGATGGCGTAATGACAGGCTGCTCAACGCAAATGGACAGCGGCTCCATCCACAGCGCAACATACTCAATGACCTGGTCGCGGTAGAGCGTCACATTGGGCAACTGGTTATAGCGCGGCAGACTCAACGTATTGAGTTTGCGCACGATATCGGACTGAATAAATGCATCGGGCAGCACAGTGGGCTGAATATCCTCAGGCTTAATGCTGACCGACGAATCGGACATCGGAATAACGTGTTTAACGTGGTTCATAAAGGTCCTCCGTTCATTTTCTATATTGTATTCTAGGTTATCTAGTTTTGAATACCATATAGCCGGAAAGTAAAAGCGGTTGGACAACACATTGATGCATCGTCCAACCACTTTGTTTAAGGCTCTGTTAGACCAGGATTGACATGCCGACCTGCCGGCTAACTCGCCGCCTCCCCGTCGGGCGCCGGCGTCTTGAC
>CABQSP010000080.1:0-7261 GCA_902466855.1 uncultured Collinsella sp.
CGCAAGCGCGAGCCTCGATGTCATCGGCGGGAACGATTACCGTCATACCCGGAATCGTGCGCATGAGTGCGATATCCTCGCAGCACTGGTGCGTGGCGCCGTCCTCGCCCACCGAAATACCGGCATGAGTAGCGCCAATCTTGACGTTGAGGTGCGGGTAGCCGATGGAATTGCGGACTTGCTCGTAGGCGCGACCGGCGGCAAACATCGCAAAGGTGCTCGCAAAAGCAACGCGGCCCGTGGTCGCGATGCCGGCGGCAAGACCCATCAGGTTGCTCTCGGCAATGCCGGCGTCGTAAAAGCGCTCAGGGTGCGCAGCCTTAAACTTACCGGTCTGCGTGGCGGCGGCCAGGTCGGCATCGAGAACCACAAAGTCATCGCGCTCATTGCCCAGCTCGACAAGTGCCTCGCCATAGCTAACGCGCGTGGCGACTTTCTTGACGTCTGCCATTAGAGCTCCTCCCCTGCTGCTGCGAGCTCGGCCATGGCCTGCTCAAACTGTTCATCGTTGGGTGCCTTGCCGTGCCAGCCCACCTGGTTTTCCATAAAGGAGACGCCCTTGCCCTTCACCGTCTCGGCGATAATGGCCACGGGCGAGTCGCTCACTTTGCGGGCCTCGGCAAAGGCGGCGGCAATCTGCGCCATGTCGTTACCGTCGACGAGCTCGATCACATGCCACTTAAAGGCGCGGAACTTGTCAGCGAGCGGCATGGCCGAGTTGACTTCATCGATCGTGCCGTCAATCTGCAAGCCGTTGTGGTCGACGACGGCAACAAGATTGTCGAGCGCATGGTTGCCGGCGAACATGACCGCCTCCCACACCTGGCCTTCCTCGCACTCACCGTCGCCCAGCAACGTGTAGACACGGTAGCCGTCGCCCCAGTGCTTAGCGGCAAGCGCCATTCCAACTGCAGCAGAGATGCCCTGACCGAGCGATCCGGTGGACATATCGATGCCAGGGGCGTCGTTCATGTTGGGATGGCCCTGCAGTCGGCTGCCAATATGGCGGAGCGTCTCGAGCTCTTCGACGGGAAAATAGCCGCGATTTGCCAACACCGAATACAGGCCCGGCGCCGCGTGACCCTTGGAGAGCACAAAGCGATCGCGATCGGCCTTGTGAGGGTCGGCAGGATCGATATTCATTTCCTCAAAGTACAGATACGTCATGATGTCGGCAGCACCGAGCGATCCACCCGGGTGTCCCGACTTGGCCGCGTGAACCGCAGTCACGACACCCTTCCTGACCTCATTGGCGACCTTCGCCAGCTCCTGGTTGGTCATACGAATTCCTCTCTTGAGAACAACCCCGGCACCGGATGACGCGATGCCGGGGCAATCCACTCGTTAAGCCTGAGCGACGACCTTCTGCCAGTCAGCCTCAAAAGAGGCGAGGCCCTGGTCGGTCAGCGGATGATGCAGGCACTTCTTGAGAGCGGCCATGGGCACGGTCGCAATATCGGCACCGAGTAGCGCGGCCTGGGTCACGTGGTTGGGCGTACGAACCGAGGCGGTGATGATCTCGACGGTGTCGTCGACGTTCTTGCCCGTCCAGTCGTAGTTCTTAATGCAGGTCACGACGTTGTCGAGCTGCGAGATACCGTCCTCGGCGATGTCGTCGAAACGACCGACAAACGGGCTGATGTAGCGAGCACCGGCGTTGGCGGCCATAAGGGCCTGCGTCGGCGAGAAGACGAGCGTCATGTTGACGCGCACGCCAGCATCGGCCAGCGCACGGCAGGCGGCAAGGCCGGCCTCGCACACGGGAAGCTTGACCACGATGTTGGGGGCGAGGGCGGCAAGGCGCTTGCCCTCCTCGATCATACCCTCGGCAGTGGTCGCGGTAGACTCGGCGGACACGGGCAGGCCCTCGCAGAGCTCGGCAATCTTGAGCATATGCGGCTCAAAGTCGGCAAGCTTGCCGCCGGTCTTGGCGTACAGGGACGGGTTGGTGGTAACACCGGCCAGGCAGCCCCAGCTCTTGGCCTCGGCAATCTCGTCCAGATTGGCGGTATCGATAAAGAACTTCATGGTGAACCCCTTCAAAGGAAGCTAAAACTCAAAAGAATGGGACAAAGGGACTGCCCCTTTGTCCCATGTGCCGGGCCTGCAGCTGGGACATGCCCCAGGCCCGGCGTCGCGTAGGAAAAGCTACTTACTCGGCAAGAGCGGCCTCGATGCGGGTCGTGACGCCCTTGAGGTTAAGACCGACGACGTACTGCTTGATCGGGCGCTTGATGTGCTCGATGACAAAGCGCTTGCCGTCGATGTCCTGAGCGGCGAGGTTGCGGTAGAGCTTCTCGACCTGCTCCTTGACCTCGGGATCGTTGAACGCATAGTGACCGGAGACATCCAGGATCTTCAGGCTGAGCTCATCGTCGGCAAGAATGTCGTCGACCTGCAGGTTGACGTCGTCGCCAGTCATCCACTTGCGCCAGCGCTCGGTCTTGATAGCCTTGACCAGCAGGGTGTGATACAGGTCGGAGGGGTCATCGCACAGACCGTTGTCGACCAGGATCTGCTCGGTGGCGCAGAGCTTGAGGTAGGCGCGGGTCTCCTCGGTGCCATACTGCGGAGCAACGTTGGAGGCGGTCACGTGTGCCGGGATGTGCTCGAGCAACGTCGCGTCGTCCAGATAGTCGGCGTTGTGCTCCTTCAGGCCCACGCCGTAGCGCTTAGCCATGTCGGCGAGCTCGCGGGCATTCTTGAAGTTGTAATGGCCGACCTGCTCGGTCCAACGGGTGAGCGTACCGGTCTGGCCGACGATAAAGGTGGGCATGGGGCAGCCGCGCTTCTCGAGCTCGGGCTGCAGCTGAGAAATGAACTCCTCGTACTTATCGGTAGAGGTCAAGCCGCCATTGGTCTCCTCGGTACCGACCTCATAGGCAACCTCGGGCAGGTTATGCTCGCGACGGTACTGCTCAAGGTAGTCGATAAGATCGATCGTGCGGCGAAGCACCACGTCGAGCGGAATAACCTTGCCGATCTGATAGGGGTCCTTGGTGGGGTCGACCATCAGCAGGTCAAAGCCCGCCTCCATGTCGGCGACGAAGGACTTGCGGGCGAGCTCCATGGCCTCGTCCTCGGGCAGGTGGGCGTTACGCTCCTCGTCGCGCTGCCACGGACCGCCGTGATCGCGGCACAGGTAGTACGGACCGGTGTAACCCACCTCGTCGGCAACCTTCTTGATGTCGGCGGCAAAGCGCGTCTGGTCCCAACCGTTGACGTAGCCGGCGCCCATCTCGTCCATATCGACCTGGTTGCGGCTGGCGATAAACATGGGCGGGAAATCCTCGTCCTTGGCAAGCTCGAACACGGCCTGAATCAGGTTGGGGCTCATGGGGCCAATGCCGACCATGGTTGCGTGATCGCCGCTATCCTGCAGCTTGAGCATGCCCTGAACGGCCTGACGGATGGTGAGGTTGGACATTTTGTTCTCCTTCTCCAGAGGATTTTTGACAAAAGTTCCCTGGGACCCAGATGTGGGCCCTATCAGTACGGATGGATTTTGTTGTGTAGGGGCGGTTGTGCGGAGTCAAATCCATCCCTCCGCACAACCGGAGTCCTTAAAGGTTTACTTGGCCTGCTTATCGAGCGTGGGCTTCATGGCAATCAGGATTGCAGCGGCGACCACGGCGCCAATCACGATGTCCAGGCAGAACAGCGCGACGTTGTTGGTGGCAAGGGCGACGATAAAGCCACCGTGCGGGACGTAGCAGTCGATGCCCTGGAAGGCGGCAAGTGCCGCACCCACGGCAGAGCCGATGCAAATGCCGGGCAGGGTGTGACCGAGGTCCTTGACCGCGAAGGGAATAGCGCCCTCGGTAATACCGATGCAGCCCATGAACAGCGCGGAGATGCCCATCTGGCGGTCAGCGTCATCGAACTTGTTCTTGGCGATGAGCGCAGCGAGGCCACAGGCGATCGGGGGAACGGCGACGGCGACGCGGAACATACCGTTAGGACCGTAGATACCGGAGGCCATGATGGCCATGGTGAAGGTCGAGGCGGTCTTGTTGATGGGGCCACCCATATCGAAGGCGGTCATAACGCCAATGACCAGACCCAGGACAACTGCGGAACCGCCCTGCAGGCTGCCGAGCACGCCGGTGAGCCAGTCCATCACAAAGCCAAGCGGCGTGGCCAGGATGTAGATATAGGCCATGCCCAGGACAAGCGAGGTCAGAATCGGGATGATCAGGATGGGCATGATGGTCTGGATGGTGTTGTTGACCTTCCAGGTCTTCATCCAGCGGACAAAGTAGCCGCAGATGACCGCCATGATCATGGCGCCCAAGAAGCCGGTCGAAACGCTGTTGCCGTTAGGGGTAACGACTGCGTTGTTGACCAGGTAGCCCAGGACAAAACCGGGGGCGAGCGCGGGCTTGCCGGCCATCGAGTAGGAGATGTATGCCGCAAGCACCGGGATCATCATGGAGATGCCGGCCATGCCGATGGTGTTAAGACTCACCATCAGCGGGTTCGTAACCTCCATGCCGTTGGCGCCGGCGGTACCGGATGCCAGCGAGAAGGCGAGGAACACGCCGCCGATAACGACGATGGGGATAAAATAGGAAACGCCGGTATTGAATGCATTGAGCAGCGTCTTACCCGGATCGGCAAAGATAGACTGCTTGGACGCCGGTGTCGGGGCCTGCGGGGCAGCGGAGACGGCCTTCTTCTCTGCCTTGGCCTCGGCCTTGGGCGCGTCAACGGTACCGCCCGTCGCCTTGATAATCTCAACAGCCTGGTCGATGATCTTGACCGAATCGGCGATCACATCGGAAGTACCGACCTTGAGGAACTTGCCCTCGGCCATCTTCTGCTCAAAACGGTCCTCGTTCTCGACACCCACGTCGACGGACTCCAGGACCAGGTCGGCGGAGTCCACGTCTTCCTGCGTGAGCTCATTCTCGATACCCAGGCCACCCTGAGCCTCGACCTTGCACTCGATGCCACGGGCGGCGCATTCATCCTGAATCGCCTTCTGGGCCATATACGTGTGGGCGATACCCACAGCACAGGCGGCAACGCCTACGATCTTCATTGCTTCCCTCTTTTCATAGAGTTGCGTGCGCAAGACACCGTTTGCGGAGGCCTCCGGAGCATCCCCTGCCGTTTGGACTTGCTGTCTTTTCGACAAGAACAATATAGGTGCTCGTTTTTCTTAATGCCAGCTTATTTCGGTAAACGCGCAGGTCAGAGCGTTGGTTATGCGATTTAGTTATGCGTTTAACCAAAAATGAATCCTGCGATTTTGCCCTCGATTTCAAAAGTCAAGAAGTATTTGATTTTCTCGGTAGACGGCAGATGCGCATGCCGGTCACAAATTTCGACCCCACCCGTATGCCGCATTTGTTGCATACTCATATGAAAGGAAAAAGCCGCTCACCGAAGCGTATCCTTCACCAAGACTCAAAGTCATCATGTTGGAAAATGCTCATCTGTCGGAAGGAGTCGCTGTGGCAAAACAGCGCGTTACGATCGCAGACGTCGCTCGAGAGGCGGGAACCTCGAAGGCAAGCGTCTCGTATTACCTCAACGACAAACGAGAAAAGCTTAGCGAGAAGACGCAGAACAAAATCGCGCGCGTCATTAAGGAACTCGGATACGTTCCCAACGCCCAAGCGCAGACGCTCACCGGCAAGCAAACCCACGTCATTGCCATCATCATTTTGGATAACACCAACAAATGGGCGGGGCTCGTTCTCAATGGCATGGGGCAGGTCATGCTCCCCGCGGGCTACCAGACGGTCGTTTGCACGAGCAACTTTAACCCCGAGACCGAGCTCATGTACGTCGACAAGATGCTCTCGCTGGGCGTCGATGGCTTTATCATCCAGCCCACGGCAAACTTCAAAGCCGTGCATGACCGCATTAGACGCGCCGGCAAGCCGGTCGTCTTTTTCGATGCGGCCATCTATAGCCCAGGTACCAGCTGGATCAAAACCAACCTTTACGACGGCGTGTACAACGCCACACAGGCACTCCTCGACGCCGGCTACGAAGATTTCTTTTCCATTGCCGCCAACATGACCGAAATGCGCACCCGCATGGAGCGTTTTCAGGGGTATGCCGAGGCGCTGGCAGCGAACGGGCAGCTCTACAAAGCGATTCCCATCGATCACAACAAGCCGTCAATCAACGAGCTCACCGAATACTTTAAATTCAAGTTCAATCCCGCCAAGCGAACCCTTATCTTCGTGCAAAATCAGTGGGCACTTCCCCGTGTCTACAAGGCCCTCCAGCCAATGGCCCATCTGCTTCCGCAGCAAATCGGCCTTTTGGGACTCAACTGCGAAGACTGGACTAATCTCACCACACCGACCGTCTCCACCATCATCGAGCCCGTCGACCAAGAAGGTCGCGAAGCAGCCGAGATGCTGCTCGCCCTACTTGACGGAAGCAGCGAACCCGGCGAGCAGCGCATTCTCGAGTGCAAGCTCAACTGGCTCGACTCCACCTCGATCTAGAACGCGGGACAAATGAATCAGTAGCGTCTATCCCAAATCTTGAGTATTTGTTCGACAGAACGGCCCCTGCCGGCTCCTGCTAGACTGGTAGATTCCCAACCGTCCATCCAGGAGCCTCAATGTCGCGCAAGCCCGCCTACAAGCAAGTACTTTCCATCGGCACCGCCGTGGTGCTCGGGTTTGCGCTGTTTACGGGATCGCTCGACGGAGCGCCCAAGTTGCTGTCGCCGCAAAGCGATGAGCAGGCGGTAGCTCTGGCCGAGAAACAAAACGAAAGTCCCAGCCGCACCGACGACGAGGCGGACCTGGTCGCTCGGCTCGAATCGGGAACGGCGAGCTCCTCGGACCCTCAAAACGGCCAGGACCCTGGCGATGGCTCCGATTCCGCCGCAACCGACACCGGCGACGGCGCTTCCGCGGACAGCGCCGCCACCCCCATCGACGAGGTCGAAAACCCCGACCTCAACCGCGCCCGCGGTGTTTATCTCAGCAGCATTCCCGACTACGCCGGCAACCCCTACGTTGCCCTGCGCGCCGACAGCACGCACCCGCTCGGCACACCATCATTCACGCTCGATGAATACGAGCGCGCTACAGAAGAGGGTTGCTTTAAGAAGTTCTCCAAGCTTGACAGCCTGGGCCGCACCCGCAAAGCGCTCGCCTGCGTGGGCCCCGAATCACTCGGTCAAGGCGAGCGCGGCGATATCTCGCGTATCCATCCCGCTGGATGGCGCCAGCAGCGCTACGACTTTATTCCGGGCCAGAGCCTCTACAACCGCTGCCATCTCATC
>CABQSP010000081.1:0-7245 GCA_902466855.1 uncultured Collinsella sp.
GCATCGGTCATGATGATGATCTTGTGGTAGCGCAGCTTGTCGAGGTCGGTGTCTTCCTCGCCGATGCCCGCGCCGAGCTTTCCAATCTGGGTGAATGCACTTGGTACATTCAGGACCGCGGTAACATCGCAAGCTACTCGAGCGTCGAGAGCGACAGTTCTTCGATCGAGGCCATCGCCACGGTGTTCCCGTTTATCTTCTTTATCGTCGCCGTGCTCATCAGCCTCACCACCGCCACGCGCATGGTCGAGGAGGAGCGCACGCTTATTGGCCTGTACAAGGCGCTTGGCTATTCACGCGAGCGCATCCTGTCCAAATACGTGGACTATGCGCTGTGGGCATGTCTGATCGGCGGCGTGCTCGGCAACATCATCGGCTTTGTGGGCCTGCCACTGTTCTTGTTTACGGTGTTCGACGACATGTACTCGCTGCCCCAGATGCTGCTTTCGTACGATATCGTGTCTTCACTCGTGTCGGTGGCGCTGTTTGCCGTGGGCGTGGTGGGCGCTACGATTATCGCCTGCCGCCACGAGATGGCCGAGACCCCAGCCTCGCTCATGCGTCCCAAGGCCCCGCGCGCCGGCTCGCGCATCTTGCTTGAGCGCATCGGCTTTATTTGGCGCCGCATGGGCTTCTTAAACAAGGTGGCGGCGCGTAACCTGTTCCGCTACAAAAAGCGCGCCTTTATGACCATCTTCGGTATCGCCGGCTGCACAGCGCTCGTGATCTGCGGAATGGGCATCCGTGACACGTCGGTGGCGCTTTCGCCCAAACAGTACGGGCATATCACGCGCTACGACCTGCTGGCGGTCGCCAATCCCGACGATTTTTCGCAGACGTGCGTGGCGTTGGACGAGCGCAGCGCGGCCAATGATTCCAACGTGACCGTGACTTCGACGCTGCCGATTATGACCGACAACGTCACCTTTACGTTTGGCGGCAAGAGCGAGACCGTGCAGCTGATCGTGGTGCCCGATGACCGCACGGGTGACTTGGGCGATTACGTGCGCCTGGAGGATGAGTCCAAAGAGCCGCTGTCTTTGCGTGACGGAGACGTGTATCTGAGCAAAAGTTCACAGCTGGTGCTTGGGATTCAGCCGGGCGATACAGCACACGTCCAGGATTCGTCGCTCAATGTTGCCAAGGTCAAAGTCAGCGACATCTCGCTCAACTATCTGGGCAACACGCTTTACATGACGCAGGGCACCTATGAGCGCTCGTTCGGTCGAAGCGCACGCCTTAACGGCGTCTTTGTGCTGCTTAAGGGTTCGTCGGCCGACCAGATTGCGTTTAGCAAGAATCTTAAGAGTGACGGTTGGCTTACGATTTCGAGTACGGCCGAGCATTGGGAGAACTATGAAGCGAACTTTACAATTATCAATTCCGTCGTGGTGCTCGTGACCTTTATGGCGGCGTGCCTGTCGTTTGTGGTGGTGTTTACGCTGTCCAACACCAATATTTCGGAGCGCAAGCGCGAACTGGCAACCATCAAGGTGCTGGGCTTCCGCCGCGGCGAGGTGCACCATTACGTCAACAAGGAGACGTTGATCCTCACGGCGATTGGCGCTGCGCTGGGCGTGCCGCTGGGCGGCTTGCTGGCCGAGAGTTTTACGTACATTTTGCAGATGCCGTCGCTGTACTTTGATGTCGAGGTCGAGCCGCTAAGCTACGTGCTCGCCGTGGTGCTTTCCTTTGGCTTTACGTTTATCGTCAACCTCGCCACTAATCGTACCCTCAACAAGATCGACATGGTCGGCGCCCTCAAGAGTGCCGAGTAACCTGCCAAAAAGGGACAGGTTTATTTTGGCAGGTTTTATCTGGGCAAACGCCGGACAACCATTAGGTGGCCCGGCGTTTGTTGCTTTGCTATCTTCTGCTCGCAGGCGTGGATGAGAGGCTCTCTTTAGCCTTCGAGATTGGGCTTGAATGGGTCGTATGCCACAAAACGGGCCTATCTACTACGTTTAATTGGATACCCTCAACCATGCCGGGAAAACGAAAAATAAAACCGCAGGTAGAAGGCCTGTCGCTTTTCGAAAAATGCGGTCATGGTTGGCCCCATCGAGTTAAACGTAGTAGATGGCTCCTTTTCGTGGCGGACCATCAAACGAACGCCGACGCTTGTGCTGTAGCCGCTCCGATCATTCGTAAGTTGCGGTGGAATAGTTCTTAGATTCAGCCATTTGCGGGCTAAGCAGGAACTATTTCACCGCAACTTAATTTCAGACCAGGCACCCGCAGCAAGAAGACGAATAGCCACGGCCTCCTTAGTTACCGCAGGAGGCCCCAGGGCTTACCTCCCAAATCTTTCCGCAGGACGGAAGGATCCCGCCGCGCGAAGCGCACGGCGGGGTCCTGACATGTCCGAGGACGATTTGGGAGGTAAGCCCTGGGGCCTCCGATGGGGCGGTTCCAGCCGAGACTATTCGTCGCCGAAGCTGATGCCCAACGCCTTGGCCTCGCGTACCAGATCGCTCTGGGGATCGACATACTTGAGCTTGCCGGCGACATCCTCGAGCGGCATGTGGCACATCTTGCCGTCGCGCAGGGCAATCATGTAGCCAAACTCGCCGCGTAGGCAGCCGAGAGCCGCCTCGACGCCGCACTGGGTCGCAAAGATGCGGTCCTGGGCGTCGGGCTGACCGCCGCGCTGCGTGTGGCCGGGGATGGCGACGCGGGTCTCGCGACCAGTCTTGGCCTCGATCTCCTTGGCGATGTCGTAGACGATCGACGGGCTCGTGCGCTCGGCGAGCTTCTTCTTGTACTCCTTCTTGGACAGCGCCGCGTCCTCCTTGGAGATGGCGCCCTCGGCGACGGCCACGATGGTAAAGCGGCTGCCGGTTTCCATGCGATGCTCGATGGTCTTGATGACGTTGTCCATGTCGTAGGGGATCTCGGGAATCAGGATGACGTCCGCGCCGCCCGCGACGCCGGCATACAGCGGGATCCAGCCAACCTTGTGGCCCATGATCTCGATAACGAACACGCGGCCGTGGCTCGAAGCGGTGGTGTGGATGTCGTCGATGCACTTGGTGGCGACGTCGATGGCGCTCGTAAAGCCAAACGTCAGCTCGGTGCCCCATGTGTCGTTATCGATGGTCTTGGGCAGGGCGATAACGTTTAGGCCCTCTTCGCGCAGACGGTTGGCGGTCTTGGTGGAGCCGTTGCCGCCCAGCATAAACAGACAGTCGAGCTGTAGCTTGTGATAGGTGTGGACCATTGCCGGCACTTTCTCGACGCCGTCGGCCTCGGGAATATCCAGGCGCTTGAACGGCGTGCGGCTCGTGCCAAGGATGGTGCCGCCGCGGGTGAGGATGCCGCTAAAATCGGCGGGCGTCATGACGCGGAACCTGCTGTAGATAAGGCCCTGGTAGCCGTCCTCAAAACCATAGATCTCGATAGGTTCTCCGCTATTGGTCATAAGCGTTTTGACGATGCCGCGCATGGTGGCGTTGAGCGCCTGACAGTCGCCGCCACTGGTAAGAAGACCGATCCTGAGCATGATGAATCCTTCCGGGCAAGTTATAACATGCGCATAAGTTTACCCCCGCACACTGTTGATACGGGGGTAAAACGTGTTAGCTCAAGCGTATGGAAATGTAAGCAACGTCAGGGAACGTAAGGTCGACGGGCCTGGCTCCTTACAGTGCGAAGGCGTCGACGTCGCCCCAGTGGCGGCGCAGCGTAATGGCGGCGGCGGGTTCGGTATTGTCAAAGACGACCGACCATTGCGTATTGCTGGTGATATCTTCCGGATTGGGTTCTTGCGCTGCGGCACGCAGGGCTTTCCAGACAATCGTTTCGTCCTGGGCACCGACATGGGCGTCAAGGACATCGGCGATTGCGACGGCGCGCTCTTTACCATGGCCCAGCTCGCCATTCTTTTGGTTGGGCAGCACTTCGTCGCCATAGCAGGCGTAGAAGTTCGTAACCTGGCGTACAGGAGTCGCTTTGAAAGCACGGTCCGGATCGCGCGGATCCCACTCTACTACGCGCGCGTCACCGGCGGCGTCGTTGATAAAGAAGTGGTAATCGCGTCCTGCCATGGCGTGCATGTCGTAGGCGGAAAGCAGGTCGACAGCTTCTTGCGTGGTGGCGGCACGGTCGAGCACCAGGCGGATGGCGAGCGAGGTATTGATGACGGGGCGCTGCGTGTCCTGGTCACAGGGCTTGGAGTCCAGAGTGAGTACGGCAATGGACACGCCGCATTCGTTAACACCGTCGAGCTGGGCAAACGGGCCCATGAGTGCGGCGGCGCGTCCGCCGACGGAGTCAAGCGGAGTGTTATCGCCCAGGTTGTTAAGGGCGGCAAACCCGATGGAGGCATAGCCGTCGCGTGGGTGATTGCGCACCAGCAGTGCCGAGGTGTCGTCCTTAAAGTCGTAATTGCGACCGGTGCGCACGCGGCCTTCGGCATCTACGGCGACAAAAGCGCTGCAGGCAAACTGGGGCGCCTGGACATGTACCGGCACACCGGGCAGCACCTGCGCCACCACGGCATCGATGTAGGCCTGGTCGTCGCGCACGCCAGCGGCGATGATGCGATCAAGATCGTAGTCGTAGGCGATGTCGATTGCGTACAGGTCATAGCTATCCGCGTAGCCGGTCAAGCGTTTGAGCGACGCGGCGGACTTGATTTGCTTGCGGTAAACGATACCGGTGGCAGCGGCAAGGCCGACGGCGACTCCCGCGACACCGCAGGCGATGGCAATGTTACGTGGCTTCATGACGGCTCCTCTCGTCCTGTTAGCGTAATTGTCGCAAAAGGAGCGCGGGCATGATGGCTCAACTTGGTGGGCGGCGCGGGATTAAACATGGAATGAAGAGTGCGGCGCTGGCGTGGCGGGGTATGCTGGAGGGGACCATCAACCCAGCGAAAGGGGAGAGCATGACGGATCAGGAAACGCCCGAGCGCGCGCACGTGACGGCCGACGATATCGAGGCTGCCAACGACCTTATCGACTTTATCGAGGCATGCCCCAGCATGTTCCATACGGCAGCGACCATTATGGCCGAGCTCGACGAGGCGGGCTTTACCTACCTGCCCGAGAATGCGGCGTGGGACATCGAGCCGGGCGGGCGTTATTACACGCAGCGCAACACCTCGAGCGTTGTTGCCTTTAAGGTGGGCGAGGACCTGGCCGCGACGTGGGGCGAGGACGGCGTTGCCGGCGACTACCATTTTCAGCTGACGGCGTCGCACAGCGACTCGCCTACGTTTAAGGTTAAGGCCGTCCCCGAGCTCGACGGCGCAGGCGAGACGCTGTGTCTGAACACCGAGGCCTACGGCGGCATGATCGACTACACCTGGTTCGATCGTCCGCTGGCGCTCGCGGGCCGCGTACTGGTGCGCGAGGGCGACCGTATTGAGAGCCGCCTGCTTACCACCGAGCGCGAGGTTGCCATTATTCCGAGCCTTGCCATCCATATGAACCGTGGCGTTAACGAGAGCTTTGCTCCCAACCGAGCCGTTGACCTGTGCCCGCTCATCAGCGCCGGTGAACTCAAGCAGGGAGATTTTGACGCTCTGATTGCCGATGAGCTGGACGTTGAGCCCGAGCAAATTTTGGGCCGCGATCTGTTTCTGGTCAATCGCCAGGATGCGCGCATTTGGGGCTGGGCCGACGAGTTCATCTCGACGCCCAAGCTCGACGACCTGGCCTGCGCCTACACCTCGCTGCAGGCATTTTTGGGTGCCGAGAACGCGCATGACGTCTCGGTCTTCTGCTGCTTTGATAACGAGGAGGTTGGCTCCGAGACCAAGCAGGGCGCCGTGTCGACGTTCTTGGCCGACGCGCTGCGCCGCATTAACGGCTCGCTGGGCTTTGACGACGAGTCGTACCACCGCGCGCTTGCCGCCTCGATGCTCGTGAGCTGCGACAACGCACATGCCGTGCATCCCAACCACGCCGAGAAGTGCGATGTCCGCAACCAGGTGGTGCTCAACGGCGGCATCGTTATCAAGGAAGCCGCCAACCAGCACTACTGCACCGATGCCTTTAGCCGCGCGGTGTTCCAGGCTATTTGCGATGACGCCGACGTGCCCACGCAGGCCTTCGCCAACAAGAGTGATATGGCCGGCGGCTCCACCCTGGGCAACCTGTCTAACATGCAGGCGAGCATGCATGCCGTGGACGTGGGCCTGCCGCAGCTTGCCATGCACTCGAGCTACGAGACCGGCGGCGTGCGCGACGTGATGTACGCCATCCGCGCCCTCACCGCCTTCTACGAGCGCAACCTAACCATCAACGGCGCCGAAAGCGTGGAGCTCTAAAACCTACCAAAAAGGGATAGGTTTACTTTGGCAGGTTTTATCTGGGCAAATGCCGCAATGCCAACAGCTGGACAGAATTGTTAAGACACCGCAGGTTGGGCAAACGTCAGCGAGCGATGTCCAGAGCGAACAAGTTGGCATGAAAAAGGCAAGGCATAGACCTTCTGGTCATGCCTTGCCTTTTGAATGGCAAATTGTCGCTCTGGGCGGCGCACAGCGTCGACCGGTCCGCCGTTCGTTAGAACGGCGGAACCCTAGTGCTCGATCCAGCAGCGCAGGGTCTCGCCTGCCTGCAGGTGACGCAGATTCTCCGCGGCAATGTCGACCACATTGTTGAGCGTGGCTGCCAGGTGGAACCAGCCGGAGACGTGTGGCGTGATGAGCATGTTGGGCGCATCCCACAGCGAGCTTGTCTCAGGCAGCGGCTCGGGGTCGGTGACGTCGACCGCGGCGCCGGCGAGATGTCCCGACTCCAAGGCGGCAACCAAGTCGTCGGCGACCACAAGATCGCCGCGGCCGCCGTTGGCAAAGAAGGAGCTCGGCTTCATCGCGGCAAAGAACTCGGCGTTCGCCAGGCCGCGGGTCTCGGGTGTGCTGGGCATAAAGGATGCGACGATGTCAGCCTCGGCTAGGCGCTCGGGCAGGGCGTCCATGCCGTCCATGTCCTCAAACACAATGGGGTAGACGAGCGGATGGCGCTTGATGCCGCGGACGTGTGCGCCCATGCTGCGGCAGAGCGTGGCGAAGTGGCCACCGATATCGCCCGCGCCCAGCACCAGCACATTGGCGTTTTTGAGCGAGGTGACCGGCCCCAAATCCTCCCAGCGATGCTCGCGCTGCAAGTCGTGATAGTCGGGCAGGCGCTTCATCATGGAAAGGACCATGGCAAACATGTGCTCGCTCACGGCTTGGCCGTAGGCGCCCACCGAGCAGGAAAGCTTGGCGTCGGCCGGCACGGTGCCGGCGGCAAG
>CABQSP010000082.1:0-7199 GCA_902466855.1 uncultured Collinsella sp.
CCGCCCGCCGTTCAGTTGAAACCACCTGCCGAAAAGGAACAGGTTTATTTTGGCAGGTTTTATCTGGGCAAACGTCCAAACCGACGTAAGGGAGTTGCCTTCCCTCGTGGCGGTCTTCTAGCAGAAAAACCAAGTGAGTAGGCTTTTTGCAGAAGGCCGAGCACGCCCTAAAACGCCACAGCTCTAACCTGCGGTTTCATCGATCATTTGTCGCGATGTGCTCGGCAGGTTCAAAAAAGTCTACTCACTTGTATCTGAGACGCACCAGATTGGCAAAAACCGCCGCGAAAGGGCCCCTGGTCCTTCGCGGCGGTCATACGCCTCTAATTTTGCGACGGTTTTGCCCGCTTGTTACTCGCTGTAGCGGGTGGCGATGGCGACTCGTACCATGCCGGTGCTCATGAGGTAGGTCACCAGGAAGTAGCCGCCGTAGGCCGCCAGGAAGATTGCACAGGTGAGGCCCACGGTACCGCCGATGCTCATATTTCCGAAAATGCTCACCAGCTCGATGATCACCTTAAGTGCCACAAAGGAGTGCGCCAGGCCCACTGCCAGCGGGAACAGGAAGAATACCGCTTGCTGCGCCATCACCGAATGACGAATCTGGCGGTCCTCACAGCCGATCTGTGCCAGCACACGATAGCTGCGGCTGCCGTCGGCCACGTTGGAGAGTTGCTGGATCGACAGAATCGCCGCGCATGCAACAACCAATACAAAGCCGATGTAGATGGCTAGGTAGCTAATAAGGCCGTTCATTTGCGCTGCTTGCGTGTACATCTCGGAGCGTGTGATGAAGGTTCCCCACGACCCCGGCTCCTTGCCGTCAACGAGCAGATTGTCGAGCACAGTGTATTTAATACTCTCGTCTGCCTCGGTCGTATCCATCCCCTGTTTGTAGTTAACGAGCAGGCTACTGGAATACGGCTGCAGATTAAGTTGGGACAACAGCTCGTCGGCAACGACGACGGTGCCCCCATTACTGCCCATCGCCGAGTTGGCGATGGCCGCCGTATCTTCGTCCGACTTATCGGTTGCGGGCTTGAGCGTATGCCCGCCCAAGGTAAGGGTATGGCCGCCAGCCATATACTTGGTGTACAGGTCGACCAGCTCGCCGCCCATATCACACGTGAGCAGATACTGGTCGTGACCGATGT
Source organism: uncultured Collinsella sp. (assembly GCA_902466855.1). Taxonomy (GTDB): domain Bacteria; phylum Actinomycetota; class Coriobacteriia; order Coriobacteriales; family Coriobacteriaceae; genus Collinsella. The sequence continues at coordinate 1,155 of CABQSP010000082.1, forward strand.
GCACCGGCTCCTCGCCCATCATCTGACGCAGTTTGTTGTACTGGCTCGCCGGCGTCACAAACAGACCCATCGTATCGGCATTGCTACCCCCGAACGCCTTGGGAAGCTTTTCGCCCATGATCTTGCACATCTCACTTGGGGTCACCGAAGGATTCGAGCCGCCAAATGGGTAACTCAGATACGAATCGATCTGCACATGCTCACCGGCAACATCGGCGATATCGACCTTCTTGCCGGTCTCGTCGTTGTTGTCCGCCGACTTGCCCTTGCCGTGCCATGCAGGGTACAAATCGACCGTTGTATCGGCCAGCACCATACGATCGGCCTCATCAGACGGATTGACGTACTCTTTGTAGTAGTCGAACGTATCGGGCGTGTAATAGACATACGTCTGAGACACGTCAACAGGGTTATAGCGCTCCAGGTTTTCATTCATCACGTTGGCAATTGACATACCGCACGTCACCGAGGTAATGGCCAAAAACAGGAGCATCGCGATGACGCCCATCGAAAAGCACACCGTGTTGACCTTGGCCGCAAGCTGGCGCACGGTAAACATGTTGAGGCCGCGCCAATACACGCCGCGCAGGCTCTGCAGCAGCTTGATGAGCATGCCCGAGAGTCCCCAGAACAGGGCAAAGGTGCCCACGGTAACCATAGCGGTCGTAATACCAAACTGGTTCATGGCCTCTTGCAGCTTGCTGTCCGTCGCGGTTAGCGGGAACCCATCACGTAGCAGACGGTAATAGGCCACGCCCACCAGCACCGCGCCCACGGCAAAGATGGCAATCGCGATCCAGGGGTTGCGTGTCTTGATGCTCTCGTTGCGACGCTCGGCACCCATAAGCTCGATGAGTTTGGTACGACGCACGGCGCGGAGGTTCAGCAGTAGCGTGAGCACAAACATTACGAGCATGCAGGCAAGGGTCAGATTGAACGCATGCATCGAGAAAAAGAAGTGGAAATTGGCGATCTGTGTCTTAAAGAGCGAGGCCGTAAAGAACGTCATGAGCTGGGAGAGCCCCACACCCAGCACAATGCCGGCGACAAAGGCCACGACCGATACGATCACGGTCTCGAGCGCCATGATCGTGGCGACGCGCCCGCGCCCCATGCCGAGCACCTGGTACAGGCCAAACTCCTTCTTGCGGCGTTTCATGATGAAGTTATTGGCGTACACCATCAAAAAGGCCATGACACCGGCCAAAAAGTACGTCAGGTCGCCGAGCATGCTGCCCATAACCTGCGCCAAGCCCTCTTCATCGATTCCGGCGATATCGACCTGCATCGAGATGGTGTTAAAGGCATAGAAGACCGTGACGCCCAGGGTGAGCGTCAAAAGGTAGACGAGGTAATCGCGGCCGGCGCGGCGGACGTTGCCCCAAGCGAGTTTACAGAGCATCGGAGCCCTCACCGCCCATCATGGCAACGACCTCCATAATGCGGTCGAAGAACTCTCGGCGGTCGGTGTCGCCGCGGCGCAGCTCGGTGAAGATCTTGCCGTCGCGAATGAACAGCACACGGCTCGTGTAGCTGGCGGCAAAGCTGTCGTGCGTGACCATGAGCACGGTGGCGCGTAGGCGGCGGTTAAGGGCCTCCAGGCTCTCGAGCAGCAGACGAGCGCTTTTAGAATCGAGGGCGCCGGTGGGCTCGTCGGCCATGATCATGGTGGGGTCGGTGACGAGCGCGCGAGCCGCGGCAACGCGCTGTTGCTGACCGCCGGACATCTGGTAGGGATACTTGTCGAGCACCTGGCTGATGGACAGGCGCGCTGCCACATCCTGCACGCGGGTCGAGATCTCTGCCGAGTTTGTGCGGGCAATGGTGAGCGGCAGGGCGATGTTCTCGCGTGCCGTGAGCGTATCGAGCAGGTTGGAGTCCTGGAAGATAAAGCCCAGCTCCTCGCGGCGGAACTGCGAGAGCTTGGCCTGCTTCATACGCGTAACGTCCTGCCCGTTGATGCGAATGGTGCCGCTCGTGGCGCTATCGATGGTCGACACGCAGTTGAGCAACGTCGACTTGCCCGAGCCCGAGGCGCCCATGATGCCCACGAATTCGCCGCGGTTGACGGTAAAGTTGACGTCGTTGAGCGCGCGGGTCACGTTGCCCAGCGCTCCGTATACCTTTTCGAGATGCGCGACCTCCAGTACCGGGGTCGCCATGTGCGTGGTTTGCATACCGAGTCCTTTCTTGCGATTAGTCTACGGCATCTATAGTCGCAAGAAGACGAGTCGGCTACCATCGATATGGCTTACGCTTGCCTTACCGTTGTGTAAGGTACGGGTAGCCACCCTGTTACGTATTGATGTTGAGAGAGGACTCCTGTTGAAGACTGTTCATGTTGCCGCTGGGATCATTCGCAAGGAAGGATCTGACGAGCTACTTGCCGTGCAGCGCGGCTACGGCGACATGCAGGGACTTTGGGAGTTCCCCGGTGGCAAGCTCATGCGCGGCGAGACGCCCGAGGACGCCGTACGCCGCGAGCTCATGGAAGAGCTGCGGGTAAAAGTCACCAACCTGCGCGATTTCTATACCGTTGAGTACGACTACCCCGATTTCCATCTCTCCATGGAGTGTTACTACTGCTCGCTGGCTAAAGAATCCGACGAGCCTCAGAAGCACGACCGCCAGCTCGATATCCGCTGGATTCCGCGCACCTCGCTTGCCACCGTTGAGTGGATGCCCGCCGACAAGGGGCTCATTGATGCTCTGATTGAGTTGAAGGAAGATCGGCTTGAGGCCAACGGCACTGCCAACGACGCCGAGGCCACCACGACCGACGAGCCCGCCACCAAACCCAAGCGCGCACCTAAGCGCCGCAGCAAGAAGCGTCCCAAGCCCGGTCTGCTCGACGGCATCGATACCTCGGACCTTTCCGCTGACGAGCGCGAACTGGTCCGCCGTCGCGCCGCCATCAAAAAGTCCATGAAGGGCAACAAGCGCGCTAACACCAAGCCCGAGCTGATCGTACGACAGCGCCTGCGCGCAGCGGGCCTTACGGGCTATCGTTTGGAATGGAAGGTACCCGGCAAACCCGATATCGCCTTTCCCGGGCGCAAGATCGCCATTTTCGTCAACGGCTGCTTTTGGCATCGCTGCCCCAAGTGCAACCCGAGCCAGCCCAAGCGCAACGTTGAGTTTTGGGAGGCAAAGTTCCGTCGCAACGTCGAGCGCGACCGCGCTGCCGTGGCAGCACTCACTCAAATGGGCTGGACGCCTATAACCATCTGGGAATGCGAACTCAAAAAGGACCGCATCGACGCCACGATGGAAAAGGTCATCGAACAAGTACGCGCCGCCGCACCGCAGCGCTAGGAACGAGCCGTCCACACGCCCCACACAGGCAAGCCACATCCACGTCACAAACCTTAGAAAGCCCTTAAGCTCAAAACCTTTCAAGAGTGTTACTCGATAGCTTTTACCTGCGGTTTCATTGTTACATCAAACCTGATTAAGCCTTTCTTTAGCGCTTCTTTGCAACAGCCGCGGCATAATACTGCCAACGCACGGGACCTAGCAGCACACCCCGTGCGCAACCTTTTGGTGGACATCGAGGAGGCCGCATAAGCATGCATTCTTCCAATGACGCAGCACAGCAGCCATCCCTAAAACATGCAAACCTTTTCTCCTTCCCCCCGACACAGAGAAACGGCCTCCTCGACTCCCCAACCCCAAAAGCCAAACGCTCAACCAACCAAAGCCTCAACCTGCGAGCATCCTTCGATAAGCTCCAAGCATCCCTAGACAAAACCTTCCCCAACCAAGCCCGGGCATACTAACCCCTCATTAACAAAGAAGCCCTGACGCCCCACCCATTTCCGCCCCAACGCCACAAGGGCGATCGAGCAGGAAGGCTTGGGCGGGTCCCCGTACTTAGTTTCCAAAATCATTCCGCAGCGCGAAGGCCCCCGTTGCCAACGCTTCGTAGAAGCGAGGCAACGGGGGCCTTCATGCGCGAGGACGTTTTGGAAACTAAGTACGGGGACCCGCCCAAGCCGTCCGGTGGGATCAGAGTACCCTTGCTGTTACTCTGCTTTGCCCACAGAGTTGAGGTTGGTCATGCGGATCTTAACCAGCTCGGTGATCTCACGCATGCCCTCCTTGGCCGGCTTCTTGGGATCGAAGCAGGCGGGGTTCTCAGCCATGTAGGCCATGAAGCCCTTGGTGTAGGCCTGACGCAGCTCGGTGGCGTAGTTAACCTTGCAGATGCCGTTCTTCACAGCCTCGGCAACCTGCTCATCGGGCACACCGGAAGTGCCGTGCAGAACCAGCGGCACGTCGACGGCGTCGCGGATGGCCTTGACCACGGACTGCTCGATGTGCGGATCGCTCGTGTACACACCGTGGCTGGTGCCAACGCCAATTGCGAGGGAGGTGCAGCCGGTGCGCTCGACGAACTCCTTGGCCTCGGCCGGATCGGTGTAGGGGCTCTCGCCCTCAACCGCGGGACCGTCGTCCTCCTTGCCGCCAACCTTGCCGAGCTCAGCCTCGACGGGCACGCCCATGGCGCGGCCAGCATCGGCGACGGACTTGGTCAGGGCGATGTTGTCCTCGAAGGACTCGTGCGAGCCGTCGATCATGACAGAGGTGTAGCCAGTGCGGAAAGCCTGCATGCAGCGGTCATAGCCATCGCCGTGATCGAGGTGCAGAGCGACGGGCACGGAAGCGCGCTCGGCGGCAGCCTTGACCATGCCGTAGAAGTAATCCAGGCCAGCGGTCTTGATGGTGCCCGGGGTGGTCTGCATGATGACGGGGGACTTGGTCTCCTCGGCAGCGGCCAGAACGGCCATAACAAACTCGAGGTTCTCGACGTTGAACGCGCCGACGGCGTAGTGGCCGGCCTGAGCGTCCTTGAGCATCTTTTCGGTGGTAACAAGTGCCATGAGCGTTTGCTCCTCTCCCTCGCCCGCATCTGGACATCGGGCGTAGTCGTTCACAAGGCGTTTCACCTTGCGTTTTGCTGCGCCCATTGTATGAAAATCGACGGCGTCGCACGTATGAGATATCACCGGCACACAGGTCAAGACACTCGTTTTTGAAAAGCAAACGGAAGGGATTCGCGCCGGATCCCTCTATACGACATTGCAGTTTTCAAGCGAATCATCTTTCTTTTATAGAAAGGATAAGTAATCGAAAGGTGTTTTCTTACTCAAAAAGAAAATGAACGAAAATAGAGTCAACACAATTCCTGCAAATTTAGCCGAGAATGGAGCAGACATGACCCAAGCTACCAACCGTGCTTTTGCCGACGAACGCCGCGCCGCCATCATGGAAATGCTCGAGCACAACGCCTCGGTGCAGGTAGCAGAAATCGCCCAGACCTTTGGCGTGTCCTCCGTCACCGCCCGCGCCGACCTGGACGCGCTCGCCGAAGCAGGCAAGCTGCGCCGCACGCACGGCGGTGCCGTCTCGCTCCACAAACGCCTGACCGTCTCCACGCAGGATCGCCGCATCAATGTCAACGTCGCCGCCAAGCAGGCCATCGCACAAAGCGCCATTGAACTCGTCGGCACTGGCGACACCCTACTCGTCGATTCGGGCACCACCGCTCTCGAGTTTGTCCGGCTCCTCGACCAGCGCAACGGCATCACCGTCATCACGGCCGACATTACCATTGCCGATTACATCGACGAGAGCATGCCCTCGGTCGATGTCGTCATGCTGGGCGGGGCACTGCGCAAAGGTCATCGCTATCTGTACGGCCCACTCACTATGCAGGCGCTCCAAATGGTCCATGCCGATCTGGCCGTCATGTGCCCCGGCGCCTTTGTCCCCAGCTGCGGCTTTACGACCGACTTTCCCCAGATGGCCGAGACTAAAACGGCTATGATCGCCGCAGCCCATCAAAGCGTCGCCCTCATGGACGCCAGCAAGGTTAACGGACGCGGCATGTACCGCTTTGCCGAGCTTGCCGATGTCGACTCCATCGTGATGGACCGTGACCCCGACCATGCCGTCGCCACCTCGATCGCCGAGGCCACTGACAGCTCACGTCCAGCCCTCGTCATCGCCGGCGCTTAAACAAAAACCACCACAAAGGTGCCT
>CABQSP010000083.1:0-7123 GCA_902466855.1 uncultured Collinsella sp.
GGGCACCTCATTGCCAAGGTGGTCGAGGCTGTCGACTACCGCATTCCCTTTATCCCTGACGATACCCAGGCAGAGCAAGAAGAGGCCACTGCCGAGAACATGCTTCGCGAGGCAGCCGCGCTCGACCCGACCAACTGGGACGCTCAGCGCATGCTGACCGCCCTCACCGCCAACTCCAACGAGGAGTACGTACAGTACTTGGTATCCAAGCGCGATGAAGTCGAGCACGACCTGGCACTCAAGATCGCCTCGGCGCAGGACCCCTACGAGCGCGAGGCCGCAGGCGACCTTATACGCCGTCCCTACCTGCGCTGGCTTGCCGCCCTTGCGTCACGCGCCCTCATTAGCGGCCGCTATCGCATGTCGCTCGAAGCCGCAAACCGCAGCCTGGACTTTGCCCCCAACGATCCGGCCGGCGTCCGCCATACTGCGATGCTTGCCATGGCAAAGCTCGAATACCCCGCTGAGGAGCTCAAGCGCTTTCGCTCTGCCCACTCCGTCCCCTATCTCGCCAACACGCCGCTGCGCCGTCGTCCCAAGGACGCGGAGCGCGACTTGGACCCGTGGACGCTCATCGCGCTGATGAGCGCTGCCTGGCGCGAGCTGGACTACGAGGGTGCCGAGCGCTACTTGCGCATCCTTGCACGCTCGTGCCCGCACGCAGCCGAGGCGCTCTACTTCCAAACCGAGTTTCCCGATGGCGTCTATGCCCGCGTCAACGTGGGTGCAGGCTCCACCGACGAGCTCGTCCTTGCACTCTCCGAGGCGACGCCGGTACTGCAGGAGGGCCTGGGCGCGCCCGACAACGCCAGCTTTGCCGCCTGGGTCGCCACCAACGACATCGTGCGCTCCCAGATCGACGAGCGCATACTGCGGGCGGCCGAGCAGGGCTTACCGTTTAAGGGAGGAGACCTCTAATGGATCCGAGCGTCTACATCCCCGCCTACTTGGAGCGCGCCTACGTTGCGTCGCACCCCAAACTCACCGATGCAGCACGCGAGCTTGTCCATAACGATGTGAGCGTCAACCCTCATAAGTATGCGCAGACCGAGCATGCCCAGGCGCTGCTGTCCTATGCCGGCGTTCGCCGCCACCTGCTTGACGAACTCCATCGCATCGAAGACATGGGCAGCGACGAGGAGTTTGAGCAGACGCGCAACCGCCTGTTTGACGATATGCGCGATGAGCTGCTCAAGATCGTCCGCATCGATGCGTATGTCCTCGATGCCCAGCTGCTCGCCATCATTTTGGCGGACACGCCCGTCGACGCCTGCCTGGGCGACCTGATGAAACTCGAGGCGACCACGGCCGATTACCTGCAGCAAAGCGTGCCCGGGTTCGATATGGAAGCCCCACACTACTGGGCCAACAAGGTGCTGGCAGACGGCGTGACGGCGGCCGATCTCACCGCAAGCGAGCCGGCGCTTATCGGGTGGCTCCACACGCTCGAGGCCATCTCGCAGCTGTGCATGGCGAGCGCTCGCTACCGTGCTGCCGTCAACTATTCTCGCCGTGTTCTTAAGGCGGAAGGCTATCCCACCCGAGCGGCAGGCACCGTGTTACTCGCCCTCGCTCGCCTGGAAGACGAGGACGGCTTTTTTGCCCTGGCCCACCAGCTCGAGGAGCAGATGGGGGCCGATACCCTCGAGAACTCCCCCTGGTACTTGCTCGCCCGCACGATCTTGCTGTTCAAAACGAACAAGATGCGCCCGGCGACACGCGCGCTGCGCGAGTTTGCCAACCGCTGCGAGGGCGGCGCGTTCTTTTTGCTGAACCCCATGTATCAGACGCCGTACCTTCCCTGCCGGCCCGAACCGCACGACCCCTGGGACCTTTCGCATCAGGCAGTTTGGGAGGCCGACGGTATCATCTCGGATACTCCCGACTTTGCACCCTGGGCCAACGCTTGCGAAGACGTATCGCAGCTTGCCCAGGAATTTGCGCGCCGTTACGGCTTTTAACGGCGCAAACGCCACGACCATGTCATTCACGTTAGGAACGGCTTCATGAACTTCCGCTCATCTCTCGCCTGCACCTCGAGCGATATCGCCCGCTGGGGGCTGCGCTCCGTCCTTAAGCGCCAGGGTGGCGTACTCCCCGGCCGCATCGCCATGAAGATCGACCCCGAGCTGCTAAGCGACCTCGCGGGCCTTGTCGACCGCAGCGTGGTGATCACCGGCACCAACGGCAAGACCACCACCTCCAACCTCATCGCCGACGCCGTTGCCGCCAGCGGCGCTACCGTGGTATGCAACCGCGCTGGCAACAACATGGAGCCGGGCGTAGTAGGTGCCCTGCTCGAAGCCCGCAGCAATCTTAAGCGTGCCGGCAACGGCAAGCGCGTAGGCGTCTTTGAGTGCGACGAGCTCTACACGGTGCGCGTCCTGCCCAAGCTCAAGCCGACGTACTTTGTGCTGCTCAACCTGTTCCGCGACCAGCTGGACCGCTACGGCGAGATCGACCACACCCAGGACGTCATCGCCCACGCGTTGGAGCTTTCGCCGGCAACGACGCTCATCTATGACGCCGACGATCCGCTGTGCACCTCGATCGCCACGCGCGTCCCCAATACGAGCATCGCCTTTGGCATCGACGGCGCCACGGGCACCGAGTCCGATCGCATTAGCGACTCGCGTTTTTGCTCGCAGTGCAACGCGCCGCTGGAGTACGACTATGTGCAGTACGGCCAGCTCGGTGCCTATCATTGTCCTTCGTGCGGTTGGGCCCGCCCTGAGCTTGTCCGTCGCGTGACGGGCGTGGAGCTCGGCTGCGACGGCTACGGCTTTGAACTGAACTTTGGACCCGACGCCGACGCACCCGCAACGCACATCGCCACGCGCTACAACGGCCTGTACATGGTCTATAACGTTGCCGCCGCCTTCTTTGCGGCGCGCGAGTTGGGCGTGGACGCGGCGCATCTGCAGCCCACGCTCGATGCCTACGTCCCCGCCGGCGGACGCATGGGTCGCTGGGAGATCGCCGGCCGTACCGTCGAGGCAAACCTGGCCAAGAATCCCGTGGGCTTCGATCGACAGATCCAGTCCATTAAGACGGCGGGCGGCAGACTCTGTGCCTTCTTCCTGAACGACAACGACGCCGACGGCCACGATGTCTCGTGGATCTACGACGTCGACTTCGAGCGCATCGCCGATACCCCAGGGCTTGTCGCCTTTGTCGGAGGTACGCGCGCGCACGATATGCAGGTACGCCTGAAGTACGCCGGCATCGACGCCGCCATCATCTCGGATATCGAGCAGGCGATCGGCGCCGTGGCAGACGAGGCCGCCAATGACACCTTCTACGCCGTCGCCAACTACACGGCCTTCCCGCCGCTGGTCAAGGAACTCGACGAGCTTAAGGGCACCGATGCGAGCTCGGTTGCCTCCCACGCCGCAACGCGCGCCGATGGCAGCGCTGTCCCCACCGATATTGCGCCGGTCGAGCTCTCGCGCCCCCTGCGCATCGTCTACCTGTATCCCGATGCCCTCAACCTCTATGGCGACGGCGGCAACGTCATTGCCCTCGAGCGCCGCTGCGCCTGGCGCGGCATCCCCGTGCGCGTGGACGAGGTCCGTATGGGCGAGTCGCTCGATCTCACCGACGCCGATATCGTCATGATGGGCGGTGGCTCCGACCGCGACCAGTTGGCTGTGGCACATGAATTGCTCGCTCAAAAAGACAAGGTCGCGGCCTATGTTGAGGATGGCGGATCGCTGCTTGCTATCTGCGGCAGCTATCAGCTGCTCGGCCGTTCGTACTACATGGGCGACGATCGCATTGAGGGTCTGGGCGTCATTGCCGCCGAAACCGTGCGCGGCTCCAACCGTCTGATCGGCAACGTCGCCGTCAAAACCGACCTGGCACCCGAGCCCTTTGTGGGATTCGAGAACCACGGCGGCCGCACCCTGCTCGATGCTGAGGCCACGCCGCTCGGAACGTCCGTCGTCACGGGTACCGGCAACAACGGCGACGATGGCTTTGAGGGCCTCATCTACAAGGGCGTCATCGGCACGTACCTACACGGACCGGCACTGCCCAAGAACCCCGAGCTCGCCGACCGGCTCATCGCCCACGCCCTCGAGCGCCGTGGCGACGCACAGGCCAACGCTCTGCTGCCGCTCAAGCCCCTCGACGACACCTACGAGCACGCTGCCCACGACGCCGCGATGAAGCTCCTCCCCTAACGCCCCGCCACCACAAAGGGGACAGGCACCTTTGTGGTGGTTTTGATCTGCCACGTTTGTTTGTCTCGATCTGTAACATCTAGGCCGTTAAAAGTCGTCTTACTGTTACAGAATGAGATGTTCGTCCCGATGCCCGCCGTCTGTCTCGATCTGTAACAGATAGAGCCGATTTGCCCGCCCAGATGTTACAGATTGAGATATTTGAAAATCGGAATAAAAGCCTACTCCTGTGTGGTGGTTTTCCAGTTTGCCAACGATATACGCGCCGGCAAAAAAGTCTGCTATACTCTTTCCCGCTGTCCCCATCGTCTAGCGGCCAAGGACGCCACCCTTTCAAGGTGGATATCGCGGGTTCGAATCCCGCTGGGGGCACCATTTGCATTTTGTACGAACCCGCTGGATGTCAAGTCTGGCGGGTTCGTTGTTTTCCACGTCGTAGTTCAGCGTCACTATGCACTCTTCGTCGCTCACGCTCGCCTGGTAGACGAACGCCTTCAACAGAGTCGCGTCGTCCAGGGCGGAGCCGCATTGCAGGAAGTCGGCCAGCCGCTCGGGGTCTATCTGATCGTCCCTGATCGCCTCAAGGTCGAGCTTGGCGCGGTCGCGCTGATGCTCAAGCTCCGCTATGCGTTCCTTCGCGCCAGGAGCGATTATGCCCTGCTCGATGGCGTTGAGGATGTTCTTCAGGCCGCGCTCGGCTGCTGAGAGCGATTGGGCGGCCTGCTTGCGCCTCGCCGCCACCTCTGCCCCGTCCGAGCTTTCCGCCACCATGCGGGCTATCCTCAAGGCCTCCTCGCGGTCTTGCAGAAGAGCCCGCAGCGCCTTGACGATCTCGCCCTCAAGCTCCTCGCGCCTGACGGGCTTAACGCATCCGTCGTGGCAGCGGTAGTACTCGTACTTGCGGTTGCCGCGCCCGCGCCCGCTTACGCCTTGCAGGTTGCGCCCGCAGCCCGCGCAGATCGCCTTGCCAGAAAGGGCGAAGTCGCCCCAGCTCTCCGCGCTGCGCTCCTTGGCCGCGCGTATGCCCTGTGCCTCCATGAACGTCACCTCGTCGATGATCGCGGGCATGCCGCCCTCTTTGACAACGCCGCCCCACTCGTAGCGCCCCGTGTACTTCCGGTTCTTCACCATCCGCTCGACCATCGAGTAGCCGCACGGGTTTCCCTGCGAGGTCTTGACCCCGCGTGCCGCGAAGTCGCGAGCTATCGAGTTGGTGGTCTCCTTTGCTATGCGCCGCTTGAACGCCTCGCGCACGAAAGCGGCCTCGTCCTCGTCGATCACGTACTCGTCGGCCTCGTTGCTGGCGTAGCCGAACACGCGCACGCCGTTGGTCTTGCACTTGAGCGCGTTGCCCTCCATGCCGCGCCTCGTGCGGATCGCGGTCTTCTTCGACTCGCACGCCGCAAGGCCCTCAAGCAGCTTCTCGTATATGATGCCCTCGGGCGAATCTGGTATCTGTTCAAGCGCCGAGACGAGCTTCACGCCGTGCTGGGCAAGCTCGCGCTTATATATGGGCGCGTCGTACTCCCCACGGCTGAAGCGATCCATCATGTACACAAGCACTATGTCGCTCTCACCCGCGTTGGCTACCATGCGCTGGAACTCGGGGCGGTCGTCGGTGCGCCCGCTTATGGCATAGTCGCAGTATTCCGCCACGATGGCGTACTTCTCGCGCTGGCACCACTGGCGGCAGATGCGCAGCTGGTCGTCGATGGAGGCCTCGCGCTGCTTGTTGCACGAAAAGCGGGCGTATATCACCGCAGTTCTAGCTGTTGGCATTGAACGGAACCTCCTCACCACTTCTCTCGCACTCGTCAAGCCAAGAGAACACAGCTTCTGGATCTGGAATCATGGCAACAATCTCAGGTATCCCCTGCGCGTACCATCCAACGTTTTTGCACCTAATCTTGACCCGGTATCCCATACGGATCATTTTTCGAATGCTTTTGCTCATTGGGCTAAAAGAGCCAAATGGCTTGCCCCTATACATAAGCGCGTTGTTTCCGTGTTCGGCAGTATTCCATTCTGTTCCCGTCAACTCGCTTACAAGGGTGACAGGCTTCCTAGCGACCTCAGCATCGAATGTCTGCCCGACCCTTATTCCCTTCAATGGCCCGCCGTAGTAGGTGTAGACATCGCGCTCGTGTGAGCCGGATAGAACGATCTCCTTTGTTGGGAACATCTCGGAAACCTTCTCGTGCGCAGTGTTTGAAACTTGATTTATAGCGACCTTCGCAGCGGCTTTAGCCATATCACCAAGAAGCCCCATGCCTATTCCTCCTCGTATGTCATCCGAGCCATCTCTTCAAGGGACACGCCAAGAGCGTCCGCTATCGCCTTAGCTTTACCAAGTGTTGGCTCTTTTGCCCTTCCGCTCAAAAGGGCAGAAACGGTCGATCTAGGGGAACCAATAGCGCGAGCAAGCTCAGCTGGAGTCATTCCCTGTTCCTCTAAGTAATGTGCGAGAACAAACCGGTACTCCATGGCCTCCCCTTACAGTCCAATTATTTACACGTACAAAGTATTGCACGGTGTAAAACTTTGTACAATACTGTAGGAGTACAAAGTTTTGTACGGGAGAAAGGAGAAGCATGAACCTGTCGGAGAAGGTCAACGAGTACGCCGAAACGAATGGTGTTACACGTGACGCGCTGGCAGACAGTCTCGGTATGAGCCGATCTTCGTTCTTTAACAAAGTTCGAGGCTCGTACGAGTTCAGCCTGTCTGAAGCCTACGCGCTATCTCGCATCCTCGGCGTTTCGTTGGACGAGCTGCATGAGCTAGCGGTGGCCTAATGAGCGACGAGAAGCAACAGGAGCAGCGTCAGAAGACGGCCCGCGAAGTTGCCTTTGACGGCATGTGCTCGACGATCCGCCAAGCATATCGCGAGTGGGAACGCCAGCAGAAGGGAGAAGCGAAGGCGTGAAGCAGTGGTCTAC
>CABQSP010000084.1:0-7060 GCA_902466855.1 uncultured Collinsella sp.
TAATGTGGCCTTCGTCTTGCGCAGGACTGTAGAGCAGGAAACCTTATATCCGGCCCCTCCGTCCGGGGACCGCGCCGTACCAGCTACAGCGTCATGTTTGGATCGGCGTCGACGTCGAACGGCGAGATTTCGCCTCGGTCGAATTTACGGCGAGCGACCTCCGCGATCATGGCTGCGTTATCGGTACAGGCAGACAAGGGCGGCACCGTTACGCGAATCCCCTGACGCCCAAGCTTCTTGATCATCATCTCGCGCAGATGCGGGTTGGCCGAGACGCCGCCACCGATGCAGTATTCCTTGCATCCGGTAGCGTGCAGTGCGTTTTTGGCCTTCTTGTACTGCACGTCAAAGACAGCTGCCTCAAACGAAGCCGCCAGATCGGGCAGGTGAATCGTGCGCCCGGCCTTGGTCTCCTGCTCGATGTAGAGCGTCACGGCCGTTTTAAGACCCGAAAGCGAGAAACGATAGTCTCCCCTGCTGTTAAGCGCACGGGGGAAATCGATCGCGCGGGGATTGCCCGTCTCGGCCAGCTTGGAAATGATGGGGCCACCGGGATAGCCCAGGCCCAGCGCCTTGGCCACCTTGTCGAAGGCCTCGCCCACGGCGTCGTCGAGCGTCTCACCGAGCACCTCGTAGTCGCCCCACGCCTTCACGTGCACGAGCATGGTGTGCCCGCCCGAGACAAGCGTGAAGATGAACGGCGGCTTGAGGTCGGGCTGCGCCAGCAAGTTGGCAAACAGGTGCCCCTCCAGATGGTTGACGCATACGAGCGGCTTGCCAGCAGCGTAGGCAAAGCCCTTGGCGAAGGCGACGCCCACCACGAGGGCGCCCACCAGGCCCGGACCCTGTGTCACGCCCACGGCGGCAAGCTCGCTGGGGGCAATGGCTCCACCCTCAAGACCAAGCGATGCTGCGGCATCCTCGAGCGCCGCATCCACGACACTCACAATCACCTCAACGTGTTTGCGCGAGGCGATCTCGGGCACCACGCCGCCAAAGCGGGCATGAAAATCAATCTGTGTCGACACCTGGTTGGCCAGCATATTGCCATCCGCATCGATAATCGCCACGGCCGTCTCGTCGCAGGAACTCTCGATAGCGAGCACTAGGCGACGGCGCTCAATTTCAGCGCGCTCCTCAACGGTTCGCTCGGGCGCAGGCAGCGGCCATACACGCTGCTCAGCCGCCGTCGGCTCGGGCGAAGCGTTGTCGACCGGGAGCACCAAGGGCAGCGGCGCCGTCATGACGATGGCATCTTTGCCAACACCGTAGTAACCGCGGCGACGGCCAGCCTCGGTAAAGCCCAGAGCGTTATAAAGCGCGATCGCTCCCTCGTTACCGTCCTCGACCTCGAGCGAAGCCGTGGTGCAGCCGAGCATCTGGGCATCATAGCTCACATGCGACAGCAGCTTGCGGGCAATGCCCTCGCGGCGATGTGCCGGGTCGACGGCGACATCCAGAATCTGCACATCACCGTCCACGACCATACCGCCGGCAAGGCCCAGCAGCTTGCCGTCGTCGTGTGCCACCCACCAACTACGCGGCGCAGCGACGTCCTCGCCCAGTTCGGACAGGAACATGCCCGGCGTCCACGCCTCGTGTCCGGCACCTTCAAAGCAGGCAGCCTCTAGCGCGCTCGCGCCCTCGGCATCCGCCGCGCCCATGGGACGGAACTGCAGATGACGACCGGCGAGCTCATCGGCAACGCCCGTAATTTCGCTCTGCGCACTCTCGGCAAGACCAAGACGTTTGCGCTCGTTTTCCTCGGCATCAGAAAGGCGCGTGTAAATCGGCAGGACGCGAGCCGGATCGCCGTCACCCGCAGCGTGCGCGAGCAGCAAGCCCTCGCCCGAAGGCCACCACAGGTCGCGCTCCACGCAGCGGGCGGTCTCGTCCTCACCCAGCAGCTTGCCATAGCGCACGAGACCGTCACCGGTCAGCTGAACCTGGTCCCAGTCCGCTGCTTGGCGCCACTCATCGAGCGCCACGGCGGCCTTGACCACGTGTTCGCGCTCAAATTGACGCTCGGGACCCTCATCGACCAGCATATACAGCGCCGGATATACCTCACCGCGCATAGCATCGGCCAAGATACCAAGCTTGCCGCGCACGCCAGCCTTCCACGCCGTCCAAGCGCAAGCGTCGAGCGTCGACACGCCCAGCAGCGGAACATTGGCACCGCGCGCGAGGCCCTTGGCAGTGGAGATGCCGATGCGCACACCCGTAAACGACCCCGGGCCGCGGCCGACCACGTAGTAACCAACATCGCTGCGATCCAGACCGGCTTGAGCCAGCACGCCATCAACGGTATTCACGAGCTCAACGTTGGCGTGACGGCGACACATGTGGTCGCCACTCACGAGCTTCGTCTCGCCCGTCTGCCCATCAATCCAGCTTGCCGCGCAGGCAAGCATGTCGGTCGAGGTATCGAGCGCCACCACCAGCGCGTTGTCGTTATGCAAGCTCATCTTGTACAGCCTTATCAATCAAATGGGAAAGCTCCATTGCGCGGTCACCGTGCGCCTCGAGCGTTATCGTTCGCACATCGCTGTCGCCCTCATCACGCTTGAGCGTCACCGAAAGATACTCATCCGTCAGCTCGTCTTGGAATTGTTCGCCCCATTCCAGCAGGCAAGCACCCTCATAGCCCAGCACATCGAAAATGCCCGTATCCTCGAGCTCGTAGGCATGCTCCAGGCGGTATAGATCAAAGTGAAACAGCGGAATACGGCCTTGATCGTGAACGGCCATGAGCGCAAACGTAGGGCTCGTAACCATATGCCCATCGCCCAGCCCGCGCGAGACGCCCTTGGTAAAGTGAGTTTTGCCCACCCCCAGGCCACCGGTCAGGATGAGCACATCGCCGTCCTCAAGGCACGGTGCAATTAGCTCGCCAAAGTACTCCGTATCGGCAGCGCAAGTCGTTTTGTAAGTACCTACCCCCAGGCGCTCCAGGGACATATATGCTCCTTATTATTCCGAGGCGTCCTCTGGTGCGGGATGTCGCTCCAGATAGTCGCCCAGCATCTTAAAGTCTTCCTCCAGCAGTTCCTGCCACGCCGGATTGCGTAGCGCTGCTGCCGGATGGAACGTGGGCATTACTACAAAATGCCCCATCTGGTGGAACCTGCCGCGCAGCTTAGTAATGCCAATCTCGGTCTTAAGCACAAAGTGCGTCGCGGGGTTGCCGAGCGTCACGATAATATCGGGCCAGATGCTTCGAATCTGCTCACGCAAAAACGGCGAGCAAGCCAGCACTTCCTCGGGACGCGGATTGCGGTTTCCCGGCGGGCGGCACTTAAGCACGTTGGCAATGTAGACGTCTTCGCGCTTGAGCCCCGCCAGCGACAAAATGCCGTTGAGGTCCTCGCCTGCCGCCCCCACAAAGGGTTCGCCCTGCAAATCCTCATTGCGGCCCGGTGCCTCGCCAATAAACATCACGCGAGCGCGGGGATTTCCCACGCCAAACACGATATTGTGACGCGACTGGTAGAGCTGGCAGAGGTGACAATCGCCCAGAACGGCCTCAATTTCCTCGAGTGCGACCTCACGCGGCGCCTGATGGGTATGGCCCGGGATGTGCATGACGCCCATAGCGGCTCCTACACGTAGACCTTGTCGAGACGCATGCCAAAGCCGCAGGCGACCTCGTAGTTAATCGTTCCGCGCAGTCGGGCCATCTCGTCCATAGTGATCTCGGCATCGCCATCGCGGCCGACAATGATCATCTCGTCACCATACTCGGCCTCGGGAATCTCGTGTGCCGGGTTGGACTGAATGGCGACCATAAACTGGTCCATGCAGATATTGCCAACCTGATGCACGCGCTCGCCGCGATACAGCACATCCATATGATTGGAAAGCGTACGCGATAGGCCATCGGCATAACCGATCGGCAGCGTGCAGATCTGAACGCGCGTACGCGGTACGCGGTAGGTAAAACCGTAGCCCACGCCCTCACCCATCGCAGGGTGTGCCACGCGCGTCACACGCGCATGGACGCTCATAACGGGATCAAGCTGCATCACGCGGCCACTCAGCTCGCACGGCTGCATGCCATACAAGCCAACGCCGGCGCGGATCATATCAAAATGCATCGAGGGGTCGAGCATCGAGGACGGCGTGTTGGCGCAGTGCACGATACCGCACTCAAAACCCGCATCCTTAATGGCCTGAACGGCCTCGGTAAAGCGCTGACACTGCAGCTTGTAGTCCCAGCCCGAAGGTTCATCGGCCGTGGCGAAGTGCGTAAATACGCCGTCGCACTGAATACCGCGATGGAAATTTATACCGCGGACAAAGTCGAGCACCTGCGTGTAGTGAACGCCGATACGATTCATGCCCGTCTCGATGGCGAGATGATACTTGCCCACTTTGCCCGCCGCGACGGCGCATTCGCCATACGCAAGAGCAAAGTCAGACGTATAGACCGAAGGCATGATATCAAACTCGAGCAACGTCGGAATGGCCTCGATAGGCGGCTCGCTTAGGATGAGGATGGGCTTCGTAATCCCGCCCTGTCGGAGCTCAACGCCCTCGTTAACCGTCGCCACGGCAAACATGTCGGCACCAGCCGAATACATGATCTTGGCGCACTCAACAGCTCCATGACCATAAGCATCGGCCTTGACCACGCAACACAAGCGCTGACGTGGATTCAACAAGTTCTTATAGGCCCTCGTGTTGCGACGGAGCGCCCCGCGGTCGATCTCGACCCAGGACCAGCGCGTCAAATCGGCTTTATTCATGATTAGTCATCCGACCCTTCGTCCATGATTCCCAGATCTTCGAGCGCATCCTTTGCTGCCAGCTCCATGGCAGGACCAATCAAGTCGATAAGATCGGTCGCGATAACGCTCTTCTCACCATACTCCGTCGCCGCGGCAAAACCGGCGTAGCTGTGAAGTGCGACGGCGTACGAATACAGCAACTCCCAACGATCCATCTCGTCGCGCATGGTGGCAAGCGTGCCGGCCAAAATACCCGCGAGAACATCACCCGAACCGGCAGTTGCCAGAGAAGCCGGACCCGAGAGCGGCAGCAGCACACGCTCAACGCCACAGATAGCCGTCGTCGGCCCCTTGGCAATGACCACCAGATTGTCGGAGCCTGCAGCCCAGACAACCTTCTGCGCGGCTGCAATCGCGGTACCAAGGTCGTTCACCTCGTCACCGGCAACCAGACGCGAAAGCTCACGATAGTGCGGCGTCATAACCAACGGCTGCTCGCGACGATACATCTCGGGGTTACTATCAATACCGTCAATGGCAATCTTAGCAAGGCAGTTGAGTGCATCAGCATCCAAAATAAGCGGTACATCAAGCTCGAGCAAGCCCGAAACCACCTGCATAGCGCCGGCAGACGTCGTCATACCGGGACCGCACAGTACGCAGCTGTACTTCTTTGCAATCTCGCACACCGTCATGCGCGCAGCGGCGCCAAAGGAGCCGCGGGAATCAGACGGAATAGCAAAGACGGGAATCGAAGGAAGTGCCATGCGAATAAGATTAGCGCAGGCGTCAGGAGCCGCGACTGCCACGTAACCAGCACCCGCGCGAGCTGCAGACTTGGCCGCCATAATGGCAGCACCAGGATATTGTGCAGATCCGGCGACAATAAGCACAGAGCCACGGGAATACTTATCGATATTCGTAGGTAGTGGAGCAAAGTAATCAACTAAGTCACCGGGCTCGACAATCTCGGCGGCGTGGTCGACATCATCGATGACCTCGTCAAGACGGTCGTAAAGATTGCCGCAGATCAAATCGCCAGCATACTCAGGGCCATCAGCGCTATACAGACCAATCTTGGGCGCAATCATCGTCACCGTATGCTCGGCACGAATGCAGTCGTCATCAACAACGCCCGTCTCGGCATTCAGGCCCGAGGGGACATCAATGGATACGACACAATCGGCGCATTCATTGACCGTAGGAATCCAGATGGAGAACGGCGCACGCAGATTCCCGTGAAAACCGGTACCAAAAATGGCATCGACAACAACATCGGCCTTATCGATCAAAACCTCGAGTTCGTCACGCGAGGGGCCGACGCAAACGTGCACATCGCGGCCGGCAGTACGACGAGCAACATGACGTGCCAGAGCAGCAGGAATCTCATCCGGCTCAACCGGAGAAACGATATCGACGTCCACGCCCTTATGGCTCAGGATATCGGCGGCAACCCAACCGTCGCCGCCATTATTACCAAAACCGACCAGAACGAGAACCCGATCGGGATTGAGCTTCAAGACCTCGTTGGCGGCAAACTCACCCGCTAGCTCCATAAGCTCGGCCTTCGAAGTCCCTTCGCGCTCGATGATATCTTCGAGACGAACGACTTCTTCGGTACTCAAAACCGGTTTCATCTATGCTCCTAGCGTATCTTGCGAAGCATCGCCCAGGTGCTCCGTCAATGCTGAATTCTGCAGCTGCTCAAGCTCATCTAAAACAGAGCGAGCCTCTTTAAATGTCTGCGCTACGCGTTTCTTGGTGCTCACCTTTTCCTCTTTTGGCTTAGGCCGAGCATCTTCGGTAATCGCGATGGCATTCGCAACGGCCAAGTCTCCTGTAAGCGTAATGGAAAGAGCGACCTCAACAACACCCAGTTCTTGAGCGATCTCGAGAGCACGGCCCGAAAGCAGCGCCTTCGGTTTGCCGAGTTTATCACGCGTTACCGAAACATCCTTGCGACCCACGCCTTGACTAAAACCCGTGCCGAGAGCTTTAAGCACCGCCTCGCGCGAAGCAAAGCGGCTCGCATAGTGAGCGGCGGGGCGCGATGACGCATCGCAATACGCACGCTCTTCTTCGGTAAACACACGCCGAGCAAACGACGGCGTCTTTTCAAGAATAGATTTCATGCGGGAAATCTCGACGATATCAACGCCGATACCAGCTTCAGCCATGTTCACCTCCATATCGCACAGACTAAGTTATTGTAGCCCGTTCACAGAAGATGCGACAAACGAGGGTTATAAAACACAGCTACTATGTGAGACAAAAGCCCGTAAACGCAAAAAAGGGGGAGGCCGCGAGGCCTCCCCCTTCTCAGTTCAAGC
>CABQSP010000085.1:0-6927 GCA_902466855.1 uncultured Collinsella sp.
GTTCCTTTTGTGTCGGCACCTGGGGACAGTCCTTATGTCAAGAGATCGGTGCAAGAGGGATAGGTTGCCTTGCGTCGATCTAAATAAGTTGCGGTGAGATAGTTCCTGTTTAGCCTCAAAAAAGGCCAATTCAAGAACTATCTCACCGCAACTGCGTTGAGCGTTTTTTTGGCAGCCGGTTTACTTGCTTGCGAACAGCCAGACTAGGATGATCACCAGGATTGCGGCGACGATGCAGACGATGGCGCCGGTGAATTTGATGCGTGAGTCGCGGGTACGCTCGCGCACCGCGTCCTCGGTGGCCTCGAGCTGGGCGACTTCTCGCTCGGTCTCGGCGTGTTCGGCTTTGTCTCGGGCCAAGGATCCTGCAAGCGACTCGGTGATCTCTGGGTGGTCGTGCACCTCGGTCGCCTGTTCGATAATCGACTGCGCATGCGCGGCATCTGCTTGGGCGTTGGCTATGCTCTGCTCTTGGTCGCGGCGTGCCTTGTCCTCGGCGGCGATCTTCTCGCGCAGTTCGCGCTGGCGCGTTGCAGCGGCGGTTTTTGCGGTCTGCAGCTCGTCGCGCGCGGCATCGGCCTCTGCCGTCACGGCCTGATGGGCTCGCTTGGCGTCGGCGATGGGGGCTTGCGCCTGCTCGACGGCCTGCTCGGCTGCGGCAAGCGAGTGCTCAAGGTCGGCGGTGATGCGCGGGACATCTTCTTCGGCTTTACGCAGGGCATCTGCCGTGTCGGAGATCTGCATCGAGAGCTCGCTGGTGCGCACCGTATAGTTGGCGGGATTTGCCGAGGGATTGCGTTGCAGTTCGGCATACTCATGACGCAGCGTCTCGAGCTGGGCGCGCGTGGCGTCGACGGTTTGTTGTGCGGCCGCAATGCCGGCGTCTCGCTCGGCCTTCACCTTGTCGCGGATACGCTTGGAATCCTCAAGACGTCGAACGAGGCGGTTGCCGGTATCGCGAGAGCTCGCCTCGCGGGCCTCCACGGCATCGAGCGCAGCCTTCAGGCAGAGCTCAGTCGCGTCATCCTCTGTCTTCATTTGTTCGAACTGACCCTTGAGCTCTGTCGCTTTGGCGGCGTGGGCATCACGGTCAATCTCGGCTGCCGCAGCGGTCTTTTGCGCTGTGGCGATCGCCTGACGCTGGTCGGCGACGATCTGGTCGTAGCGGCCTCCGATATCCTGGCGCGTCTCGAGTTCCTCGGCCTGATCGGCAATGCGCTGCTCAAGTTCGGTCAGATGGGCGCGGGCATCGGCAAGTGCCTTTTTCGCGGCGTTCATCTCGCGCATGGCCGAGGCGCCCTGGGCGATAAAGGTGCCCACGGCGTTCGCGGTGTTCGAGACAGCGGTCCCCAGATCGCGACTCGCGGCGGGGGAGTGGGGGACGGTCGGGCGAGCGGTGCCGGCAGCGTCCGCATCGGCAGCCTGCGGCACGGCGATATTGCCGGTACCGCCCTCGATCACAGAAAAGCCTGCTGCGTGCGGATCGACCGCATCGGCGCCAATCGTGGGATGTTCGAGCTGCAGAAACGAGGGCATGGTACTGCCTTGGTCGGCAACCGGAGTCTCGCCGGGCACAAAGGTCGAGGCCGCCTCGGCGGCCTCCTCTTCTTCGGCATCAATATCGGCATCGGCCACGGCGTCTTTCATCGCTTTGACAGCATCCATCATGGAGTCCATGACGGCATCGAGCTCTTCTTCCGAAGAGACCTCGATGGGGCCCGCTGCTTGCGGGACGTCGTCCTGTACAGGGGCGTCGTCCTGAGCGGGCGCATCGTCGTTTTGCTCATCGGCGTTTTCTGCGGCAGGGGTTTCCGCCGTAGTGCTTTCGTCCAAGATGGGGTCGTCGATGTCGATACCATCGCAGGTTACAACGTCAGTATCTGCGATGACGTCTGCGGAATCATCAATATGCTGTTGAGTCTGGGGGTCCAGCTCGTCTGTCATAGGCATGTGCTCCTCATCGTTGTTTGTCACCCTATGATAAAGTTTCGCGCCGACATCCCACGCGCCGCAGCAAAGTTTCAAAACGTGTTCGATGGCTCGATTTGATAACAATAACTCGGCCGTTTTATCCAGTTTGTACTTGACAATCCCTTCGCCGAACGACGTGGTGCCGTTCGCCTACCGCGGTCTTTTATTTTCGCTTGAACACGCTAAAGTTGCATCTCAGCTTTTGGCGCGTGAAGTTGGATACGCGCAGTCGGCGGGCGTGCCCGTCGCGATTTGAAAGGACTTTGTATGGGACTTTTCACTGGTAAGACCGTGATCGTCACCGGCGGCGGCAAGGCCACGCTTAAGGACGGCTCCGCTGGTTCCATCGGCTACGGCATCGATATCGCATTTGCCAAGGAGGGCGCGAACCTCGTCATCACCGGCCGCAACGTCGCCAAGCTCGAGGCTGCCAAGGAATCCCTCGAGGCCGAGTACGGCGTCAAGGTTCTGCCTGTTCAGGCCGATGTCTCGGCTGGCCAGGACAACGAGGCCGTCGTCCAGAACGTCATCGACAAGGCCATTGAGGAGTTCGGCCGCATCGACGCCGTCGTCAACAATGCTCAGGCCAGCGCCTCGGGCGTGACCATCGCCGATCACACCATGGACCAGTTTAACCTGGCCATTTACTCCGGTCTGTATGCTACCTATCTGTACATGCAGAAGGCCTATCCGCACCTGAAGGAGACCAAGGGCTCCGTGGTCAACTTTGCCTCGGGCGCCGGCCTGTTTGGCAACTATGGCCAGTGCAGCTATGCTGCCGCCAAGGAGGGCATCCGCGGCCTGACCCGCGTTGCCGCCAACGAGTGGGGCAAGGACGGCATCAACGTCAATATCGTTTGCCCGCTTGCTTGGACCGCTGCGCTCGAGAACTTCCAAGATGCCTATCCCGAGGCGTTCAAGGCCAACGTCCACATGCCGCCGGCGGGTCACTACGGCGACGTCGAGAAGGAAATCGGCCGCGTTGTCGTTCAGCTCTGCGGTCCCGACTTTAAGTACATGAACGGTGAGACCGTCACCCTCGAGGGTGGCATGGGCCAGCGGCCGTAGGGTTACGCGGTTTTTCCAAACCGCGTAACGGCTCGACGCTGCGCGGTCACCAGGGCGACAACTTGTCATTCAAAGAGGGCGGCATGACCAGAAGGTCTATGCCGCCCTCTTTTCATGCCAATTTGTTCGCCCTGGCGACCGCTCACTGACGTCGCCAGAGCATCGGCGTTGCCTTGGCTGTTGGAGATGATCTCGTAGTCGTTGGGGACGTTCTTAAATGACTAGTCATAAGGGACACTCTTGCCGGCACTTGGGGACAGTCCCTAAGTGCCGGCAGATTGGGACGCTCCTTTGCAAGATGGCGCTGAAAACTGTTTCCGACGACTAGTCGTTTAAGAACGTCCCCCAATGACTATGACCTCTTTGCACCAGTTTCTGTCGAGTCGGTGCGGTTTGCTGGTTGCTCGTATAATGGTCTGCGTATGAACCGCAACCAAGGAGTTCCAGTTTATGGACCAGAGCCTCTTTAAATTCGACCTGATCGCCGAGGACCCGACCACGCACGCGCGCGCCGGCGTGCTGCACACCCCGCACGGCGACATCGAGACGCCGATCTTTATGCCCGTGGGCACCAAGGCAAACGTCAAGGGCATTCCTACCGAGACCGTCAAACAGCTCGGCGCCCAGATCGTGCTTGCCAATACCTATCATCTGTCCATGCGTCCCGGCGAGGACACTATCGCCGAGCTGGGCGGCCTGCACAAGTTTATGAACTGGCACGGTCCTATCCTCACCGACTCGGGCGGTTTCCAGGTGTTCAGCCACAACGACGCCGTCAAGCTCACCGACGAGGGCGTGCGCTTTATCGTCAACGATTACGACGGTCGCCACGTGTTCTGGACGCCCGAGGACAACATGGAAATCGCCATGAAGCTCGGCTCCGACATCTGCATGCAGCTCGATCAGTGCCCGGGCTATCCCGCCACGCGCGCCTACGTTGAGCGCGCCGTTGAGCTGTCGAGTATGTGGGCCGAGCGCTGCTATAAGGCGCATAACCGCGACGACCAGGCGCTCTTTGGCATTGTTCAGGGCGGCATGCACCTAGATCTGCGCCTGCGCTCGCTGCGCCATCTGGAGGAGTGCGGCGACTTCCCCGGTTACGGCATTGGCGGCTACTCGGTGGGCGAGGACCACGAGACCATGTTCGAGACCCTGGCACCGCTCGTAAGCGAGTACATGCCCAAGCACAAGCCGCGCTACCTGATGGGCGTCGGCAACCCCACCACCCTCGTGCGCGGTGTGGGCGTGGGTATCGACATGTTCGACTGCGTGCTGCCGACGCGTACGGGCCGCATGGGTACGGCGTTCTCCAGCGAGGGTCGCCTTAACTTCCGCAACGCGCGCTTTGCGCACGACGACGGCCCCATCGACCCCACCTGCACCTGCCCGGTGTGCACGGGCGGCTACAGCCGCGCGCTCATCCGTCACATGGTCACGCAGAAGGAGATGCTCGGCGGCATTCTGCTTTCGATGCACAACATCTACTACCTGCTCAACCTTATGCAGCGTGCCCGCCAGGCCATTATCGAGGGCCGCTACGGCGCGTTTGTGAGCGACTGGATGAACAGCCCTGCGGCGGTGGATTACTAAGGGCGACAGACACGCTTGCAGAGCGTGGGCAATGGCAAAGGCTGAGCGGCAACCGCTCGTCACATTTGCTGACACCGGCTGCGCGACCGCTGACCGATAGCTTGCAAGCACTTGATGCATCGTGGGTACCATACCGAATAGTTGATGTTCGGGCGGGTGTTTGGCGCATGGCGTCGACCCCGCCCGCTTTTCTTTTTCTCGATAGGAGTACCCATGATTAAGAATGAGAACGTCGAGGGCGAGCCTGCCTACGACGAGACGTACCGCCGCGGCCCCGTGGTCATGCGCGGCCCCATGATTCCTAAGGACAACACCTACGCCAACCTGCTGGCGCCCGAGGAGTCGACCGACTGGCTGCATGCCGATCCGTGGCGCGTGCTGCGCATCCAGGCCGAGTTTGTCGATGGTTTTGGCGCGCTGGCCGAGCTCGGACCCGCAGTGACCATCTTCGGCAGCGCCCGCACGCCCAAGACGGACCCGGCCTACAAGGCGGCGCGCACCGTCGGCCGTAAGATTGCTCAGCGCGGCGTGGCGGTTATCACCGGTGGCGGCCCCGGCATCATGGAAGCGGCCAACAGGGGAGCGGCGAGTGTCAACGGCAAGTCAGTTGGCCTGGGCATTGAATTGCCGCACGAGCAGGGGCTCAACAAATATGTGAACCTCGGTATGGACTTCCGCTACTTCTTTGTGCGCAAGACCATGTTCGTCAAATACAGCTCGGGTGCCATTGTGTTTCCCGGTGGTTTTGGTACGCTCGACGAGATGTTCGAGGTACTCACGCTGGTGCAAACGCACAAGGTCAAGCGCATGCCGCTTGTGCTGGTAGGCAGCGAGTACTGGCAGGGCCTATTCGACTGGCTTAACGGTCCGGTGCTGGACGCCGGTATGATCAGCCCGCTCGATCCCGAGCTCGTGCACATCACCGACGACCTCAACGAGGCCGTCGACATTGCCCTGAGCGGGCTGATGTAGATCAATCGTGCTCACGCGACATGAATACGCATGGCAATCTGATGTTATCTAACATCAGATTGCCATTTATATTGGGTATACTGGTGTAAAAGACGAGGGCGAGGAGGTCGCGTATGTCTACTGCAACGGTTAAGCCTACGACGGTTCGCATCGAAGAGGGGCTCAAGGAACAGGCGACTGAGTTCTTGGATTCGGTCGGCCTCAGCCTCAATTCCTATCTCAATCTTGCCGTTCGGCAGCTGGTAAATCAACGAAAGATTCCTTTTGAGATTGTAGGAAGGGCGGAGGTGCCCAACGAGGCGACGAGGCGTGCCATGGTGATCGCCGAGGCTCATGAGTTGGGGATTTTGCCGGACGATAGCCCGTCATTCAATAACGCTGATGAGCTTATGTCATTCCTCGATGAGGAATAGCGATGTTCGAGATTAAAGTCGAGGCTCAATTTAAGGTGGACTACAAACGAACGATGCGCATGCATCCGCAGCTAAAAAGTGAGTTTAAAGCGGCGGTTGCAGAGCTTGTGGCTCATGGGTCACTTCCGGCGGAGTATGGCGCCCACGAACTCTCAAACCCGGGCGGAAACTACAACGGCCACATCTATTTCCACATATCCGATGGCTTGGTCGATGTGGTCGTTCTTTATCTTCCCCATAAGACTAACCCAATGATTAGGCTGGTGAGAATGGGCACTCATCAGGAGCTGTTTCAGGGTCCGCTGGGCTGATCGCCGATTTCCAAGTTGTGGTGGAATAGGGATTGATTGGCGGCTAATAAGCCAAAAACAGTCCCTATTCCACCACAACTGATGTGGGCGTCCCTAGTGAGTTGGCTGGTAGCGGGGGCAGTAGCTGATGGCGATGGCATCGACGCCTACGTGGGTGGCGATGGTGCAGCCGATGGGGCCGGTGCCGGCGTCTACGTAGTCCTGGCCCGCGAGCGCCTCGTTGGCAAGTTCCTGCTCCTCGGCGGCGCCGGTCGTGAGCACACGCACGCTTGAGCCCGGGTGCTCGTCCAAAAACGCGAGGCAATCTGCCATGGTGTTGGCAACGATGCGCTGGGCGCCGCGGCCCTTTTTGATTGCCTTGATCTCGCCCGATTTCCACTCCGGCGAAACGGCCAGGCGAATGTTGAGCATCTGCGTGAGCTGGCCGGCGAGCTTGGGCGCGCGGCCGTTCTTGACCAGGTTCTCGAGCGTGCGCGGAATCAGTAGCAGATGGGCGTCGGGCAGCGTCGCGCGGATCCGCGCCTCGGTCTCGTCTAGGCTGCGGCCGTCCTCGCGCATGGCGAGCGCGTACTCCACCAGCAGGCCCTCGGCGCCCGAGCCGG
>CABQSP010000086.1:0-6876 GCA_902466855.1 uncultured Collinsella sp.
AGGTTATGGCCGAGCGCAGCCGCCGTATGCGGGCCGCCGCACAGGAGCTCGCCATTGCCGACGCTCGTCGTCGCGTGGGCACGGTCGAGCGTGCCGTGCTCGAGTATGGTGACAACCTGACGCTCGGCTCGTTCCATCATGCCCGTCTTGACGATACCTGTGGACTTACAGCTCCGTGCCTGCTCGATGTTGCTATCATCGGAGTCGATGATTCCGGCTTGGTCCATGCACGCAGGGAGGTTCATGGAAGCCTCGAAGATTAGACTTACCGTTCCCGAGGGAATTGATCCCTCGCGCGTTTTGGGCGCCGGCGACGGCGTCCTTCGTGCGCTCGAGAGCTTGGTTCGCGCTCATGTGGTCGCCCGTGGCGATAGCATCTCCGTGAGCGGCGACCCGGACGAGGTCGAACTCGTGGCGCGTTTTTTCGAACATGCCTTTCGTGAGGCTGCTGCCGGGCGCACGCTTTCTGCCGACGATATCTCGCGCTGTCTGGCCGTTCTGCGCGACGGTGAGCACGAGGCTACGTCGCTTCGCGATGACGTGCTGCTTTCGTATCGCGGTCGTGCCATTCGCCCCAAAACGCTCGGCCAAAAGCGCTATGTGGATGCCATTCGCTCGCATACCATCACGTTTGGCCTGGGTCCTGCCGGCACCGGTAAGACTTATCTGGCCATGGCGCTCGCCGTTGCCGCGCTCAAGCGCCACGAGGTGGGCCGTCTGATCTTGACGCGTCCGGTTGTCGAGGCGGGGGAGAACCTGGGCTTTTTGCCCGGTACCCTCGAGGAAAAGATCGATCCCTACATGCGTCCGCTCTACGACGCCCTTTTTGACATGATGGATCGCGAGCGCACCGATGAGCTTATGGAGCGCGGCGTGATCGAGATCGCCCCGCTTGCCTATATGCGCGGCCGCACGCTGAGCGATGCCTTCGTGGTGCTCGACGAGGCGCAAAATACCACGCCTGAGCAGATGAAGATGTTTCTGACGCGCTTGGGTTTTAACTCCAAGTTCGTGATTACCGGCGACCTGAGCCAGCGCGACCTGGTGGGTCGTCGTGGCGGTCTTGCCGACGTTGAGCAGATTTTGGGCCGTGTCGACGATGTCGCATTTTCGCACCTCGAGCGCGCCGACGTGGTGCGCCATGCCTTGGTGGGACGTATCGTCGAGGCATACGACACTTATGATGACGTGCGCGAGCAGCGCCCGCGCGACCGAAAGGAGTCCCGTTGAGTGTATTGATCAGCAACGATGCCGAGCTCGATACGCTGCTCGATGCGCAGGAGGTGGAGCACATCTGCGAGGTCGTGCTTGCCGCCGAGGGCGTTGAGCGTGAAGTCGAGATTTCCCTTTCGTATGTCGACGAGGACGAGATGCACGAGCTCAACCACGAGTGGCGCGGTATCGATCGCACCACCGATGTACTCTCGTTTGAGTGCGATTCGGCCTTTGACGATGACATTCCCGCCGATGAGACGCTCGAGCTCGGCGATATTATCTTGGCCCCGCAGGTTATTGCCCGTCAGGCCCCCGGTTTTGGCAATAGCCCCGCTGACGAGTGCCGTCTGATGCTCGTTCACGGCATGCTGCACCTGCTGGGCTATGACCACATCGAGGACGACGAGGCCGAGGTCATGGAGGCCCGCGAGGACGCCATCCTGCGCGATCTGGCGCTCGAGCGCGGCGAGGACCCTAAGCTAGTCCACGTCGGCCCCATCACCAACCACGCCCACGACTAGGAGCCGTCTATGATTCCCGGATCGAACAAGGACCATCCGTCCTTCTTAAAGTCGTTTTCCTACGCCATGGAGGGCTTCGTCACCGCCGTCAAGACCGAGCGCAACATTAAGGTCATGCTCGTGGCGGGCGTGTGCACTGTCATTGCCGGCTGTATCGTGGGGCTCGACATTGCCGAGTGGGCCACGATTATCATCTGTTGTGGCCTGGTGATTCACGGCGAGCTGTGCAACACCGCTATGGAGGCTATCGTCGACTTAGCGACCCAGGAGCTCCATCCGCTGGCCAAGCGTGCGAAGGACATCGCCGCCGCCTCTGTATACGTTCTTTCCATCACCGCCGCGATTGTGGGCGTACTGGTATTTGCCCACGCGCTCGACTTTATTTAGAAAGGGATTCCCATGTCCGACAATATGCAGCCTACCGATGAGATTTTGGACGACGAGTCCCTGGACGCGGTGGATACCGAGGAGCTCGAGGATGTCGAGGAGTTCGACCCGTTTGAGGGTATGAGCGACGAGGAACTCGACGCCCTGTGCGACGAGGACGACAACCTCGCGGGCTTTGGTGACGTTGAGCCCGGTTTCCGCAGCGGCTTTGTGGCCCTGGTCGGTCGTCCCAACGCCGGCAAGTCCACGCTGCTTAATGCCTGCTATGGCAAAAAGGTCGCCATCACCTCGCCGGTGGCCCAGACGACCCGCCGCCGCATGCGCGCCGTCGTCAACCGCCCCGGCTACCAGCTGGTCTTTGTCGATACCCCCGGTATTCATAAGCCCAAGGACGGCTTGGGATCCGAGCTCAACAAGAGCGCGTTGTTCGAGCTGAACGATGTTGATGTTGTCGCGTTTTTGATTGATGCCACCAAACCGATCGGCAGGGGAGACGCCTGGGTTGCCGAGCGTGTCAGATGCGCTCGTTGCAAGAAGGTCCTGGTGCTCACCAAGGCCGATGAGGCCGACCCCGCACAGGTCATGGAGCAGCTTAAGGCAGCCCACGAACTCATGGAATATGACGACGAGATCGTGACGTCGTCGGTCAAGAACTTCAACGTCGATGCGTTTATCGAGACCGTTGCGCACTTTTTGCCTGAGGGTCCGCGTTGGTTCCCCGAGGACATGGGTACCGACGCTTCCGATGAGACGCTCGTTGCCGAGTTTGTGCGCGAGAAGGTCTTGCGCCGCACCCGTGATGAGATTCCGCACTCCGTTGGCGTGATCTGCGATGCGCTCGAGCAGACCAAGAAGGTGCTGCGCGTGCAAGCCACCATTTACGTCGAGCGCGAGGGCCAAAAGGGCATCATCATCGGTAAGGGCGGCGAGATGATCAAGCATATCGGTATCGACGCCCGTCGCGATCTTGAGCGCATCTTTGGCACGCAGGTCTTTTTGGAGCTGGACGTGAAAGTCAAGGCCGGCTGGCGTGACGACGAGGCCCAGATTCGCCGCTTTGGCTACAACGCCGAGGACTAAGGACGCGCGGCGCGCATGGCAGGCTCCCGGACATATCGCACCAAGGTGCTCGTCCTCGACAAGACGAAGCTCAAAGAGACGGACCTGATCCTGACGATGCTTGACGAGCGGGGTCGTCAGGTTCGTGCCGTGGCAAAGGGTGCCCGTAAACCCGGTGGGCGCCTGGCTGCGCGCTGTGAGCTGTTCTGTACGGTCGATATGCTGCTCGCGCATGGACGGTCACTCGACGTGGTTTCCCAGGCCGAGCTTATGGAGGCGCCGCTCGGCGCTGCGCCCGATTACGAGACGACCTGCGCCGCAAGCGCGATCGCCGAGGTCGCGCGCGTGTGCTCGTTCGAGGACGCCGAGGACCCGTTTACCTTTGCCATAACGCAGCGAGCGCTTGCCCTGGTGGGCAGCGGGCTCGACACAGCGCATATGGATCTGCTTGTGGCTGCATATGTCTTTAAGCTGCTGTCGCACGTTGGCTACCGACCCGATTTTTCGGCCTGCGTGCTGTGCGGAGACCCCATGCTGTCGTATTTTTCGCCCCAGGCCGGCGGGCTCATGTGCGGCTCGTGCGCGTCGAGCGTTCCGGGTGCCGAGTTGGTGTCGACCGGTGAGGTCGCATGGCTGCGCGCCCTCATGTCCATGACCTTCGATGCGCTCATGGCCGAGCGAATCGACCCGCATACGGCGGCATTCTTGCTCGGGCTTTCGCATGTTTGGGCCGCCACGCACACCGATCAGCGCCTCCGTGCGATGGAATTCATGTTGGGTCGGTGATGATGCGCAGGGGCGGGCTGCTTGTGGTAACATATCGGCCTGTTGGTACCTCGACCTTGGTTGCTCGCTCCACCGGCGGCTTCCCAGTCCGAGGCGAATCGAGTTGCCCGTGGGCGACGTTAAACGAAAGGTGAAACAATGACTGTTTCCAAAGAGCGCAAAGCTGAGCTGACTGCCCAGTTCGGTAACACCCCGGTCGACACCGGCAACCCCAAGGTTCAGGTCGCCATCCTGTCCGAGCGCATCAAGGAGCTGACCGAGCACATGAAGTCCCACCAGAAGGACTTCCACACCCGTCGTGGCCTGCTCATGCTCGTCGGCCGTCGTCGTCGTCTTCTCTCCTACATCAAGAAGAACGACATCGTCGAGTACCGTGAGCTCATCAAGGCTCTGGGCATCCGCGACAACATCCAGTAAGGATTTGTACATGCTAAGAGCGTCCTGCGCAGCGGGGCGCTCTTTTTGTGTAAGGGCGTGAACAATCACGCTCTGAAGCGTGGCGGGGGCAGGGGGCCCACGTCACATGAGAAGCCCGCAGGCAAGGGGCCTGTGGGGTAAAGGAGAACAATGACACTCGTATCCAAGACCTTTGAGCTGTACGGCAAGACCTACACCTTTGAGTCCGGCGAGCTTGCCAAGCAGGCCACCGGCGCCTGTCTGGTCAAGCAAGGCGACACCACGATGCTCGATACCGTGGTCGTTTCCAAGGAGCGCAAGAACTACGACTTCTTCCCGCTGACCGTCGACTTCAACGAGAAGATGTACGCCGCCGGCCGCATCCCGGGTGGCTACCTCAAGCGTGAGGGCCGTCCCAGCGAGAAGGCCACGCTCACCGCGCGCATGATCGACCGTCCGATTCGCCCGAGCTTCCCGGACGGCTTCCGCAACGAGGTGCACATCGTCGCCACCTCGCTCGTCGCCGACCAGGTCAACCCCTTCGACGTCATCAACGTCATGGGTGCCTCTCTGGCCATGACGCTTGGCGGCGTGCCCTTCGAGGGCCCGCTTGCCTGCGTGCGCATCGGCCGTAACGTGGAGACCGGCGAGTTTATCGTCAACCCCACCTACGAGGAGCGCGAGAACTCCGATCTGGACCTGGAGCTGGGCGGCTCTGCCGACTTCATCTCGATGGTCGAGGCCGGCGCCGAGGAGATCTCCGAGGACGACATGCTCGCCGCCATGAAGTTTGGCCAGGAGGCCCTTGCTGCTTTCTGCCAGGCTCAGGACGAGTTCGTCGCCGAGTGGGAGCAGGTCAACGGCCCCATCGTCAAGAAGGAGTACCCGCTCGACCAGCCCGTCGAGGAGGTCCAGGAGCGCATCTTCGCCCACTACGACGAGATGGCTGCCGCCCTTCGCGACGCCGACAAGCTCTCCCGTATCGGTAAGGTCGAGGCTCTGAAGGAGTCCATCCGCGCCGAGTTCACCGAGGAGGAGCAGGCCGCTTGGGAGCGCGAGATCCCCGTGGCGCTCAAGAAGCTCGAGAAGAAGGCCATGCGCACCATGGTCGTCGAGACCGGCGAGCGCGTCGACGGCCGTGCCGCCGACGAGATCCGTCCCATCATGGTGAAGGACAACTACCTGCCGCTCGTTCACGGCTCCGGCCTGTTCCAGCGTGGCCAGACCCAGGTGCTTTCCGTCCTGTCGCTCGGCATGCTCAACGAGGGCCAGCGCTTGGACACCATCGAGCCCACCGAGGGCAAGCGCTACATGCACCACTACAACTTCCCGCCGTTCTGCACCGGCGAGACCGGCCGCATGGGTAGCCCCAAGCGCCGCGAGATCGGCCATGGTAATCTGGCCGAGCGCGCCCTGCTTCCGGTGCTTCCCGACGAGAACGAGTTCCCCTACGCCATCCGCGTCGTCTCCGAGGTTATGGAGTCCAACGGCTCCTCTTCGATGGCTTCGACCTGCGGCTCCACGCTCGCCCTTATGGACGGCGGCGTGCCCATTAAGCGCCCGGTCTCCGGTATCGCCATGGGCCTGATCCAGGAGGAGGGCAAGACCGTGGTCCTGTCCGACATCCAGGGTCTCGAGGACTTCCTGGGCGACATGGACTTTAAGGTCACCGGCACCACCGAGGGCATCACCGCCCTGCAGATGGACAACAAGGCCACCGGCCTCACCTTCGACATCCTGGCCCGCGCCCTGCAGCAGGCCAAGGAGGGTCGCGCCTTCATTCTGCAGAAGATGCTCGATGTGATCCCCGAGCCGCGTCACACCACGCGCAGCACCGCTCCGCGTATCGTCTCCATCCAGGTCCCGACCGATAAGATCCGCGACGTCATCGGTTCCGGCGGTAAGGTCATCCGCGGCATCCAGGACGAGACCGGCGCCTCGGTCGACATCCAGGAGGACGGCACCGTCTTTGTCGGCGGTACCGGCGAGTCCGTCGACCAGGCCGTCGAGCGTATCAAGCTCATCATCAAGGTTCCCGAGCCGGGCGAGGAGTACACCGGTCGCGTGGTCTCCATCCAGCCCTTCGGCGCCTTCGTGAACCTGCTGCCCGGCAAGGATGGCCTGCTGCACATCTCCCGCGTCGCCAAGGGCCGCGTGGAGAAGGTCGAGGACGTCCTCAACGTCGGCGACGAGGTCAAGGTCGTCGTCATCGAGGTCGACGATCGCGGTAAGATCTCGCTCGATCGTCTTGACAAGCCCGAGGCCCCGGCTCGCGCCGAGGGTGCCTCCGAGGGCGACGGCGAGCACTTCCAGCGCCGTGAGCGTCCGCGTCGCGAGCGCTCCGAGCGCAGCGACCGTCCGCGCCGTCCCGGCGACAACGGAGGCCGCAAGCCCCGCCGTCACCACGACGCCGAGTAACAGCTCCACATAAGCAGTTCAACAAGGGCGACTCCGCAATGGGGTCGCCCTTTTGCTTGCGCCCGGGAGGGGCGCATATGAAGTTTCCTGCTCT
>CABQSP010000087.1:0-6855 GCA_902466855.1 uncultured Collinsella sp.
GCGCGCTCTTGACGAGGTGCGTGGCATGGGCGAGGGCGTGCGTCGCGTGAGCGGCTTCGGCGACAACGCATTTTTGCGCGCGCTGACGGGCGGCATTCCCACCGTGCATTATGGCTACCTGACCAGTGGCGTCGAGGCGACCAATATGTTGCTCAACGCGCTCGATGGCGAGGAGGGGGAGAGCGGTCTCAAGACGCTCAAGCTCGGCCATCAGCTTATGAATGTCTAGGCCTTGGGCACGTCTGCCTGCCTCTGAGACCCCTGTTTTTACTTCAAAACTACCTTTCGCCGGCTTTTTCCTACCGTTCACCCTACTATGAAAACGATTACAGACATATGAAACTGAAAACGATTACAGTGTAAGTGTCTAAGATGGCCGGGTGCTGATGCGCCCGTTGGAGGAAAGGGAAGTCATGGACTACCGCAAATCAGCCCAAGAGGTGCTCGACAATGTTGGCGGCGCCGACAACGTTGTTTCGGCCGCGCACTGCGCCACGCGCCTGCGCCTGGTGATTGCCGATAACACCAAGGTTAACAAGGAGGCCATCGAGAATGTCGATGGCGCCAAGGGCGTCTTTGAGGCTCAGGGCCAGCTCCAGATTATTTTTGGCACCGGCACCGTCAACAAGGTCTACGAAGAGTTCATCGCGCTCAGTGGCGTCGAGGCTGCCACCAAGGCCGAGGTCAAGGAGGCAGCGTCGCAGCAGCAGAACATCTTTATGCGTGCCATTAAGGTGCTCGGCGACGTCTTTGTCCCCATCATCCCCGCCATCGTGGCTTCGGGCCTGCTGCTGGGCATTATGAGTGCCCTCAACTTTATGGCCTCCAACGGCTTTATCGCGCTCGACACCAATAACTTTATCTACAAGATTGCCGACCTGGTCTCGGGCACGTCCTTTGGCATTCTGCAGATCCTGATCGGCTACTCCGCCGCTAAGGCCTTTGGCGCCAACCCGTATCTGGGCGCTGTCGTCGGCGGTGCGTTCATCAACTCCTCGCTGCAGAGCGCTTACACGGTTGCCTCCGAGGGCGTGCAGACCATGGTCAACGTCATCCCCGGTTTGTACAGCTTTGAGTGGGTCGGTTATCAAGGCCTCGTTATCCCCATCGTCATCGCCTGCGCCATTCTGGCCTTCCTCGAGAAGCGCCTGCACAAGATCGTTCCCGAGATGTTCGACCTCTTTGTGACCCCGCTTGTCTCGGTGTTCGTGACCGTGCTCGTGACGCTCGTTGCCGTCGGCCCCATCTTCGTGTGGGCCGAGAACGCCATCCTCGGTCTGATCCAGGCCCTGCTGACCCTGCCCTTCGGCATCGGTTCCTTTATCGTCGGCCTGTTCTATGCCCCCACGGTCGTTACCGGTATCCACCAGATGTACACCGCCATCGACCTGGGCCAGCTCGCCCAGTACGGCGTGACCTATTGGCTGCCCATCGCCAGCGCTGCCAACATCGCCCAGGGTGGCGCAGCGCTCGCCGTTGCCTTTAAGACCCGCGATGCCAAGATCAAGGGCCTGGCGCTTCCTTCGGCTCTGTCCGCCTTCATGGGTATTACCGAGCCGGCCATCTTTGGTGTGAACCTGCGCTTCTTTAAGCCCTTCATCGCCGGCTGCATCGGCGGCGGTTGCGGTGCCCTGGTCTGCGCGCTCACCTCGCTTGCCGCTTCCGGCACCGGCGTTACCGGCATCTTCGGTATCCTGCTGTGCCTGGCCCAACCCGTGCAGTACGCGATCATGTTTGCGGTTGCCGCGGTCGTGTCCTTTGCCATCTCGTTTGTCCTGTACAAGGACGAGCCCAAGGCTTCCGAGCAGGCCTAAGAGCTTTTGATTGAGGGGATGCCCGCGGGCTGTATGCTCGCGGGCGTTTCCCGTATCTGGTACCGATCTCTGGTGCCTTGTTACTTTCGATCCGTTAGGACTTTGATATGTCTAATGCACTTGGTCGCGACCTTGCAAAGCTGGTTGCCGCTGTTGACGCTGCCGCCTCTGAGTGCGGTCATGGCGCGTATGGCCAGCACTTCCACATTATGCCGCCGGCGGGTTGGCTCAACGACCCCAACGGTCTTTGCCAGGCGGGCGGCGTGTTCCACGCTTATTTTCAATATGCTCCGTTTGATGTTGAGGGCGGCGTCAAGATGTGGGGCCATGCCATAAGCCGCGACCTTATGAACTGGGAATATGTTGGAGCGCCGCTGCTTCCCGACGAGCCGTTCGACTGCCATGGCGTGTACTCGGGCTCGGCTTTGGTCGAGGACGGTCGCATTCGCGTGCTCTATACCGGCAACGTTAAGCTCCCCGATGCGGACGGCGTCTTTGACTATGTCAACTCCGGCCGTCGCGCCGATACCGTGTATGTCGAGAGCGCCGATGGACAGACGTTTAGCCAAAAGCGCGTGGTGCTGGCTTCCGAGGATTATCCCGAGGATTTGACCTGCCACGTGCGTGACCCCAAGGTGTGGCGCGATGATGATGGGCGTTACCACATGGTGCTGGGCGCGCGTCGTCGCGTGGACGGGCCGCATGTCGAGAGCCGTTTTTGCGCCATGCATGGCGAGGGCGCCGGTCGTGATGTGGGCGAGATCTTGGTGTACGGCTCGGCCGATATGCTGAGCTGGGAGCTCGAGAGCCGTGTGTCTACGCCCGAGCGTTTTGGGTTTATGTGGGAATGCCCGGGGTATCTGGAGATTGAGACGGATGGCGGTGTACCGGCGAAATGGCTGTCCTTCTCGCCTCAGGGTCTTGAGGGCGGCCGTTGGGACCGCGGCAACGTATACGCTGCTGGCTACATGCCTGTAACGGGCGACATTACCGGTGGTGACGGTGCCTATGAGCTGGGCGAGTTCCGCCTGTGGGACGCCGGTTTTGACTTCTATGCTCCGCAGGAGTTTACGTCCGAGGACGGTCGCCACATTTTGATCGGCTGGATGGGCATGCCCGATGAGCCGACCTATGGCAACGCGCCCACCGTGGTGTGCGGCTGGCAGCACTGCATGACGGTGCCGCGCGAGCTTACAGCCGGTGCCGGCGGCGTGGTGCTGCAGCAGCCGGCGCGCGAGATTGAGCACCATTATGCCTCGGTGCGTGTGGGGGAGGGCTCGTTGGAGGTTGCCGACGATACCTGCTTTGACGTTGTTGTCGACGGTGTCGACGGCGCGTTTACCGCGATCGTTGATGGCGAGCTGAAGCTGGCGTTTATGCCCGCCGAGGGCGAACTGCCCGCGCGCTTTGAGATGCGATTTACCGATGAGAGTCGCGCTTCTGCCGGCTGCGGGCGTACCGTGCGCTGGGAGCCCGTCGACGAGGTTCGTAACGTTCGCATTGTCGGCGATGCCTCGTCGGTCGAGGTGTTTGTGAACGATGGCTCGCTCGTATTCTCGACGCGCATCTATCCCGAGGCCTATGGCGTGACCATTGACGCTCCGGGTGCGAGCGTGAACTATCACACGCTCAACATCTAGGCGATTTGTCGCATATCGGCGCTATACTGCAGCCGTTGCCCACG
Organism: uncultured Collinsella sp.; assembly: GCA_902466855.1. Taxonomy (GTDB): domain Bacteria; phylum Actinomycetota; class Coriobacteriia; order Coriobacteriales; family Coriobacteriaceae; genus Collinsella. The sequence continues at coordinate 3,499 of CABQSP010000087.1, forward strand.
ATGCGGGGAACACCCGCATCGTGGGTTTTTGTTTATGAAGGGACGGTGCCTTGTGGATGTACAGCAGCTAGAAGAGGCTTGGGCTTTGAGGGCCGGCTCGCGTGAGGCGCGTCTTGTTGCGACCCCGCATGTGCCGGCGGCGCTGTCTCTGTTGGGGATTGTGCGTCCCGGTGATCGTCTGGTTGCCTTTGCGGACGACTTTGCCGATGCGTTTGCGCACGGCTTTGATGCCTGCGACGTGGCTATGGTGGGGGAGCCGTCGGCTGCCGCGTTTGCTGCTGCGTCCGAGGGCTTTGATGCTTCGTTTGATGCCGAGGGGCCGCACCTGTGGTGGTTCGTCAACTCTATCGGCGGGTTTGGTTTGCTCGTTCCCGATCTTCGTGCGTTAGGCCGCGCAGCGCGTGAGGCTCATGCGCTGCTCGTAGTGGATAACACCGTGGCTGGCCTCTTTGGGTGCGATCCGCTGCGTTTGGGTGCCGTCCTGTCGCTTGAAGCACTCGACCGTGTGTGCGCCGGTAAGGCTCCTCGCAAGCTCGTTGCCGTATCGGTCGCACGCTCGCAGCTCAAGCGCCATCGTGTGGATGCTGCTGCCGAGTGCGCGCATGCGCTGCTCGAGGGGTGCGGATTGGCCGCACTCGACTTGTCCTCCGATGAGGCTGAGGTTCTAGAGCACGGGCTCGATACGCTCGACACCCGCATGCAGGCACACTTCGACCGCGCGCGTGCACTGGCCGAGTATTTGGCCGCGAACGAGATAGTGCACGGCGTGCGCTATCCTGGGCTGACCTCGCATCCCGACCACGCGGTTGCAACGGGAATCCTCGAGCACGGCTTTGGCCCGGCAGTTGAATTTGACCTGATGGACTGCACCGCGGGCGAATTCTTCAGCATGCTGCCGGATGAATTCCGCACATCACCCGCAGGCGGCCCAACAACGCGCCTTTCGGCTCCACGTGGCAAGCAGGGGAGCACCATCCGCCTCTTCGCCGGCACCGACAACCCCCTGATCGTGGCCGCCACCCTAGACAACGCCCTCCGCAACTAGCTAAATCATCCTCGACTCCATAAGTTGCGGTGAAATAGGGATTGATTTACGGCTTTAACCGCATAAACAGTCCCTATTTCACCGCAACTTATGAGAAGGGGTTGTGCAGCTAAAAAAGCCCCGTCCCAAATTAGCTACTTTTTGATGCTGGCGATGAGGGCGTCGGCTTTTGTGGCGATGACGTTGTTGATGTCGGCCTGCAGCGTCTCGTAGGCCTCGATGGCACGCTCGCCGGCCGGCGTGAGCGTTGATCCGCGCGCGCCGTCGCGCTCGATGAGCTTGCAGCCCAGCTGACCTTCGGCCTCGTTCACGATGCGCCAGGCCTTGGAATACGCCATACCCATGCTCTTGGCGGCGCGGTTGAGCGAGTGCTCGCGGGCAATACCCTGCAGCAGCAAGACGCAGCCGTGGCCGAACACGCCCGGCAAATCCTTGTCGCACGCTTGAATGACCAACTTTGCCGTCGTCTTGTACTTCATACGCTCCACGTCTTCCCGCTAAAGTGTTTGCTGGGCAAACGCAAAGCCTGCGTCAAACCCTCGTGTGCTCTTCTTAAATCATGCATTGTAGCAGCCAAAGTGCGTTAAGATACTTCCCCAGTATTGGGCGCCCAAGGTTGGGCTGGGTCCTACGAGGCCTGCAGCCGACCGGTCGCATGGAAAAAGGAGAAACATGGCTACGTTCTTTCCCGGTGAGTCCCACACGTTTTCGGAGTATCTGCTGGTCCCTGGTTACTCGTCCTCGCAGTGCATCCCCAACAACGTCTCTCTCAAGACGCCGCTCACCCGCTTTAAGCGCGGTGAGAAGCCGGCAATCACCCTGAACATCCCCATGGTTTCCGCCATCATGCAGTCCGTCTCGGGCGTCGACATGGGTGTCGCGCTCGCTACCGAGGGTGGCCTGTCCTTCATTTACGGTTCCCAGAGCGCCGAGTCCGAGGCCGCCATGGTCAAGGCCGTCAAGGATCACAAGGCTGGTTTCGTTCAGTCCGATTCCACGCTGACCCCTGACATGACCATGGAGCAGGTCATCGAGCTCAAGGAGAAGACCGGCCACTCCACCATGCCGGTCACCGACGACGGCACTCCCAAGGGTAAGCTCCTGGGCATCGTCACCAGCCGTGACTATCGCCCCAGCCGCGATGACCACCAGACGAAGGTCTCCGAGTTCATGACCCCGCGTGAGCAGCTCATCGTGGGCGACAAGAACATCAGCCTTAAGGTTGCCAACGACGTCATCTGGGACAACAAGCTCAACGCCCTGCCCATCGTTGACGACAACGATCACCTCATGGGCATTGTCTTCCGCAAGGACTACGACAGCCACAAGACCAACCCCAACGAGCTGCTCGATAACGACAAGCGCTACATGGTTGGTGCCGGTATCAACACCCGCGACTATGCCGAGCGCGTGCCGCTGCTCATCGAGGCCGGTGCCGATGTCCTGTGCATCGACTCTTCCGAGGGCTTCAGCGAGTGGCAGAAGCGCACCATCGAGTGGATCCGCGCCAACTACGGCGAGGACGTCAAGGTCGGCGCTGGTAACGTCGTCGACGCCGAGGGCTTCCGCTTCCTCGCCGACTGCGGTGCCGACTTTATCAAGGTCGGTATCGGCGGCGGTTCCATCTGCATTACCCGCGAGACCAAGGGCATCGGCCGTGGCCAGGCCACCGCGCTGATCGACGTCTGCCGCGCTCGCGACGAGTACTACGAGGAGACTGGCGTCTACGTGCCCGTGTGCTCCGACGGTGGTATCGTCTACGACTACCACATGACACTCGCCCTTGCCATGGGTGCAGACTTTATGATGCTGGGCCGTTACTTCGCCCGCTTCGACGAGAGCCCGACCGAGCGCGTCAACGTCAACGGCCAGTACATGAAGGAGTACTGGGGCGAGGGTTCCGCGCGTGCCCGCAACTGGCAGCGCTACGACCTGGGCGGCGCCGCGAAGCTCAGCTTCGTCGAGGGCGTCGACTCCTACGTCCCGTACGCCGGCTCCCTCAAGGACGGCGTGGGCGGCACGCTCTACAAGGTTAAGTCCACGATGTGCAACTGCGGTGCCCTCTCGATCCCCGAGCTCCAGGAAAAGGCACGCCTGACCCTGGTCAGCTCCACCTCCATCGTCGAAGGCGGCGCCCACGACGTTGTCGTGAAGGACTCCCAGCAGAGCGTTTCCTATCGATAAGGTAAGAGCTGCATATAAAGGTTGAGTTCCAACCACGTTATTTAGATAAAGCGAGATGCATGCAAGTCGCAGGCATCTCGCTTGTTGTATTTGCTAGAATCATCCAAGTTAACCCTAGGGTCGGGCGG
>CABQSP010000088.1:0-6681 GCA_902466855.1 uncultured Collinsella sp.
GTCCATGCGCCACACGCCCTGGTCGTCGAGCTTAAGCGGGCTGTGGACAATGTGATAGCCCGCGGCCTCAATGGACTTGGTAAAGCCGATGTAGGTAGGGCTGTGGACCAGCACCGCATCGCCCGGCTGGACATACGCGCGCAGCGTCGACACGACGCCGCCCAGCACGCCGTTTTCGTAGCCGATATGTTCAGGGCTCAAACCTTCGACGCCATTGCGGCGGTTCTGCCATTCGATGATGCGGTCGAAATACTCGGAGCGCGGGTTAAAGTAGCCAAACATGGGATGCTGAGCGCGCTGAATGATGTGTTCCTGGACCGTGGGCACCGTGGCAAAATTCATGTCGGCCACCCACATGGGAATGCGGTCGAAGCCCTCGTCGGGTGCGTTCGGAGCCATACCTGGGATCTCACCCCAAGAGTCAACGGCGATGGAGTCCATGCCGTGGCGGTCGATAAGCGAGCTGAAGTCGTATTTCATGCTGAGCTCCCGTGCAAAGTGATTGTTTTGGTAGGCGTTATTGTCCACCAGCGCGGACAGTTTTGGCGCGGGGTTTGGCGCTTAATTTGACGGGTGCGGACGAATGGCAGGTTAGTCTTGCGCGTCGTTGACGGCGGTTACGGTTAGCTGGGTTTCGTCGACCGTAAACGATATGTCGAGCCCAGCGTAAGCCAAGTGGTAAATGCGGGTTGGCTCGTGCTTGCTACCCGCGCGGCGCGGATCTTGGCGAAGAACCTCAACCAAGCCAGGGAGCTTTGCGGGCGGGATCATATCCTGCAGCGCTTGCGGGAACTCGATATCGAGCTCTTGCCACGGAGCATCTTCAATCCAGCCGCCCGTTGCATCCGGGTGGCAGTCCGCAAACGGAATGTAGGGCTTAATGTCGTAGATGGGCGTGCCGTCGCGCAGGTCGGCCCCCAGCACATGGATGATGGGGCCGTCGTCGGTAAGCTCCACGCGGTCGAGCTTAACGCAGGTGAGCCCGATGGGGTTAGGGCGAAACGGACTGCGCGTGGCAAACACGCCCACACGCTCGGCTCCACCCAGACGCGGCGGACGCACGGTCTTCGACCACTTGACGTTGGTGCCGGACCTGTCCTGCGACTTGGCATCGGCAGCTATGTCCTTAGCCGTGCCGCCGGGCGTTCCGTTTTCGAAGCGCCACAGCAGCCATAGGTGAGAGAAGGAGTCCAAACCCTCAACCGCCGCATTGGAGGCAAATTCCGGCTCAAAGACGATGCGTCCCTGCAGATGGGGCGCCAAAAAGCTGTTGCGCGGAATGCCGAACTTTTGCGGCAGGTCGGTATGTATGTGTGCGATAGGTTCCATGCCGGTCATTGTACGGCATGAAGGTGTGAGGCGTTGTGCGCAATTCTTCGCCGCGGTCCTCCGTCCTGCAACCAACGGTTGCTTGGAAGGGTGCCTGCTACCGCGTATGCTTAAGCCATCAACCAGCAGAAAGGAACCGCTATGGCCTTTGCAGAAAAGCTCATCGCTGTCCGTCGCGCCCATCACCTTACCCAAGAGCAGCTCGCTGCCAAGCTCTTCGTCACACGCCAGGCCATCAGCCGTTGGGAACGCGGCGAGGTCACACCAGGCATCGACATGATGAAGCTCATTGCCGCCGTGACCGGCGAGCCACTGTCTCATCTGCTCGAAATGCCCGAGCATTATTGCCAGAGCTGCGGCATGATACTCACGCCCGACGACTGCGGCACCGATGCCACAGGCGCCACGACCGACCATTACTGCAAATGGTGCTACGACCACGGCAAGTACACCTACGACACCACCATGGAGGCAATGATAGAGGATTGCGCCCCGCGGCTGGCACAAAACACTGGCATGTCGCTCGATGAAGCCGTCTCGCTCATGGGCGCCGTGCTGCCGCAACTGGAACGCTGGCGCACCGTGCAGGAAAACGAGGAGCGCTACGGCGCCGAAGCGCGGGCGCGCTATGGCGATGAGGCTATCGATGCAGCAAACGAAACGTTACTGGACATGGACCCCGAGACATGGAACGACATGAAGGAACTTGAACGCGCTATTCTGGGCCAACTCTCGATTGCCATGGGCGATGGCGATGCGAATGGAAGCGAGGCTCGCAAGCTTGTCGCGATGCATCGTCGTTGGATTGCTCTCAACTGGGGATGCGAGCCCCAAGACGAGGCGTACTTGGGGCTCGCCCATGGCTATCTTGCCGATCAGCGCTTTGTTGACTACTACGACAAGCCCTGCGGCACCGGAGCCACGGCGTTTCTGGTCCAAGCCATCGAGTCGTCGTTGACGCGCGCATAGACCGCGGCGGCTTTGGGTATTTCAATCAAAACCTCAACCGATTGGAGACCTATGGCTACTGATCATGAGCTCACGCTGTACGTTATGACCGGCTGCCCGTATTGCATAAAGGTCAAGCACTTTTTGGCCGATAACGGCGTGACCATTCCCGAGCGTAATATCTCGACCGATTCCGATGCCGAACAGACACTCATCGCCGTCGGCGGAAAGCGCCAGGTTCCCTGCCTGTTCATTAACGGCAAACCGCTCTACGAATCGAGCGACATCATCGCGTGGGTACAGGAGAACCTGCTCTAGTACGCGCATCCCGTCCGTCCAAGGCCCCACCCCATACGGCCTGAACATGTACGCCAGCATCCAAAGTCGACATTTTTCGACACCTTTGGATGCTGGTGTACAGTTTTTGCGGATAGTCATGGACGCTCTTAACCGGCTAATTGTTTGAGGCGACCTTTGGATTATGGCTGTTTGACGCCTCTGGAAAGGATTTCCGAGAGGGCTGTGGTCAAAAAAGGGCAAATATGAGTACTGCTACCTGTTTAGTAGCAGCGATTTTGATCACTTCAGGAACTATTCAACGTTCCATACGTCCGTAGACGACGCTATTTCTCCTCATATGTTTAATAAAAGTAGCTCCTAATGGGAACAAATCTCATCAGGAGCTACTATTTATAGCAAAATAAATGTAACTATAATGGCAACAGTACTCATATTTGCCCTTTTTTGACCACGACCCTCCAGAATAGCCGCTGAGGACGACACTAAATGACATAATCCGGCACTTGGACGTTCTTATATGACTAGCCATTGAAGGACACCTAACGACTACTCCCATTCGCGACACACTGTGTCGCGAATTAAGCTGGTCCCATTATCGAAGACCAGTGAGAGCTCCTGCCCAGAATCTCGATAGCTTAATAAAGCACTCCCCTCCGGAAGTTCAATGAGCATCCAAATTCCAGGCTGAAAAGCAAAGGAGTATCGAAGCCGTCAATGCTCATTTCCTATCGAACACGCGGGTCAAAACAAGCTAATTAGCCCGATAAACTGCTTGTATTTTTGTCTACAAAACTGTATACAAAAAAGGGAATCCGAGAACCAGCGCTCGACATTATGTCGATCGATAGGAGGCGCCATGGATGCTGAGCAGCTTGAAAAAATGATGGGATTTGCCCCTGGAGAGTTAGAGAAAGCCACGGAAGCTTACGAAAAAGATGAATGGCCGAAAGGCCGTACCGTTAAGCTGGGAAGGCCGCCGATCTCTGATGAGCCGAGCGTCGTTTTATCAGCACGTGTGGGTGAATCGGTTCTTGAAGCGTTTGACGCAAAAGCAAAGCGCCACGGGCAAACACGTACGGAGCGACTCAGGGAGCTCATCACGCTCGATGCGATGATTGCCTAGTCACCCGCCGACCAAACATGTACGTCAGCATCCAAAGTCGACATTTTTCGACATCTTTGGATGCTGACGTACTGCTTTTTGCAGGGGAGTCATTGGGATCGTTCTTAAATGCCTAGTCGTTAAAGAACGTCCCTGATGACTAGTTAGCCGTGGAAGCGGGCTATGGGTGCAAGTGGCTGCTCGCGAAAGACGCGATCGACGGCGGCGCGGTATTCGTCGACCTTTTTAGTCTTACGTACGAGCTTGTGAACGGTAGCGGGATCGGCGAAGGCGCATTTGGCGTAGAACCACCACTCCTTCATGCGAAAGACCGCGTTGCCGCCAATCTCTTCTGCATATGCCGCAAACAGCGTGTCGTGGAAGCGCTGCAGCTCAGCATCCGTGGCAGCAAAGCCGCCCTTGACCATGCGAGCCAGGGCGGGGTTCGCGAGCAACCCGCGTCCCAGCATCACGTGGCGCGTAGCAGGATAGGCCTCCACCAGCGCTTCCATATCCTCAAGATCAAAAATGTCGCCGTTGTATGCCACCGGAAACGGTGCCCGCTCCAACGTCTCGCCATAAAACTCTTTGCGCGGCGAGCCCGTATAGCGGTCCTTTTGCACGCGCGGGTGCACAATCAGCTCTGCCAGCGGCATGTGGCAATACAGATCGAGCACGCGCTCGTATTCGTCGTCGCTCTCCAGCCCCAGCCTGGTTTTTACCGACACCGGCAACGGCGAACGTTCGCACACATCGTTCAAGAACACTTCGAGCTCGTCCAAGTGGCGCAAAAAGCCCGAGCCCTTGCCCTTGGCGACAACTGTTCCCGAGGGGCAACCCAGGTTGAGATTGACCTCGCGATAGCCCATGTCGGCGAGCACCTGTGCCGCCCACACAAACTCGTCCGCGTTCTTGGACATCAGCTGAGGCACAACGTTGAGCCCCTGGTTATTGGCAGGATCGATCTCCTTAAACGCCTTGCCACCAAAACGGTTGCCAACCCGCGGCGGCGGCAAAAACGGCGTGTAATAACAATCGAGTGCGCCGAAGCACTCCGCATGCACGCGACGGAACACATGCCCGGTAATCCCCTCCATAGGGGCAAGCGAAAGAATCATCTACTCTTCTCTCATATCAACGGATGTGACAAAGGAACCGCCCCCTTGTTACATGCATTATGCCTTGTGCTCCAGATGATTCACAAGGCAGAGGCAGCAGCTTGACGATAATCACCCTTCCATCCGGCGCCTCATGCAACGAAGGTGAATGGTTTTCCGCGAAGTGAACGAGTGAAATCGGACCCTCGATGCATCGACACTTTTGGAAGGCCAATTCCTGCGGTTTTATCACTCAAATCCTGCGGTTTTAGCGTCGAAAAACGTGGGTGCTTCAAGGGCCCAAATTAGGTCGTTCACTTCGCGGGAAACCATTCACCTTCGATTTGCTGTTTGTGGGCATCGGCAGCGGCTTCATGCTCCAAAAGACGACGTTCGCGATCAAACGATCACCAACAGCACGCTGTTGACCGCTATGTATGAACAACAGACATCCTCCACTCATCTATACTCAAGAGCGTGTGCGCATCGCCCCCGAAAAACGATGAGAGTCGAGGCCCCCATGCAGCAACTCACCGAGCAAGAAAAGAAACGCATCCAGCGGTACTGCACATACCCCAAAATCGCAGCGACCGCACTCGTCATGTCGTTCGTAGCATGCCTGTTGATGTTGCCGCTCCAAATGGTCAACGATATCGCGTTCCACCAAAAGGAATTCCAACCCGCGGGCATATATACCGCCATCGCACTCACCGTAATCGAACTTGCCATCTTTTGCTATTGCGCCCTTGCGCCACGCTTTGGAATGCAGGGCAAACAGTGGAAGGAGTTGCAGAGCAGGCTTGCGGTAGCCCAAACCAACAAAGACCGCTCCGCGGAGGTCGCCGGTGTGCTTGCCACGCAAGCTGCCGGCCGCCTACTCAAGAACAGCGATAACGATCTCGCGCGCGACCTGGGCGGTGCCGCCGAGGTCGCCAGCGCCGTGGGGGCAGTCGCCACGGCAGCAGACGTGCTGGCCGAGACCTCGAGCAATGCCGAGGCCATGGCAAACGCATACGGCGTGACGATTCCAAGCGTCAAGAAGCAGATCATGGCTCTCGCGGTGTTGCCCGTCATTGTGCTGCTTGGCGTCTACATCCCGCAGTTTGTCCAGGGAAATAACGAGCTTCAGGCAAGAAAGGCTGCGGCCGCCGAGCAGCTTGCCATCGCGCAAGATGCCTTGGAGCCCGTGTGCGAACGCGTCGCGGCAGACGACCCATACGAGTCGTATCACGACTACGGCTACCGCATTATCGGCTATCTGCGCGATAATGACCTTGGCGCTCAGGCAGCCTATGTCTACCTTTCTTTCGATACAGATGGCATGCTCACGGACGTCGATTACGTCAGTCAGATCGACCCCGAGGCAAGCCTTGCAGACAACCTCGCCCGCGCCGAGCAGGATATCGCGACGCTCTGCGCCCCGCTCAACGGGCTGGACATTTCCGTTGCCACGCCCGACCTCCTCGCGCCATGTAGCCTGTCGGATGAGTTTAAGCAGGCATTTTTAACTGGATCCCCCTACGAGGAGATCAGCATCAAGACGGAGGACGAATCTATCAAGTCGTACTACACCTTTGACACCGAGCCCAAGGAAGAGTTCGACGAATACACCCATCCGGAAATTAGGCTCATGCGCTCCGCAAAGAAGAGCTAGAAGCGTACGTTCTGATTTCTGCTCGCAAACGCCGTCTATATCTCGAGGTCTAATACTTTTCCCAGAAGTGAATGGTTGTATTTGGGCCCCCGAAGCATCGACATTTTTAGACGTCAAAACCGCAGGATTTGACTGGCAAAACCGCAGGAAATTGCAGCCTAAAAGTGTCAATGCTTCGGGGGTCCGTTTTTACTCGTTCACTTCGCGGAAAAGTATTCACCTTCGATTCGCAAGGGCACTGCGTGAGTCAA
>CABQSP010000089.1:0-6587 GCA_902466855.1 uncultured Collinsella sp.
AGTCGCTATTTATTCAGTCCAAGTTTCGGGGCGCAGTTCACAGGCACCTTTGTGGCGGTTTTCGTTTACGAGGGGTTTAGGGGCGGACCTGGCCGGTGCCGCGAAGCTTGTATTTGTAGGTGGTGAGGGCCTCGGCGGCAAAGGGGCCACGGGCGTGGAGCTTTTGGGTCGAGATGCCGATCTCGGCGCCCAGGCCAAACTCGCCGCCGTCAGTAAAGCGAGTGCTGGCGTTGGAGTACACGGCCGAGGCATCGACCGCATCGAGGAAGCACTCGCAAGCATCCGTGTCCTCGGCAACGATGGCCTCGGAGTGCATCGTGCCGTAGCGATTGATGTGTGCGATGGCCTCGTCCTCGTTTGCCACGACCTTCACGCTCATCTCGAGCGCCAGGTACTCGCGACCCCAGTCCTCCTCAGTCGCGGCGACGTAGTTGTCGCCCTCGGCAAGCCCAGCGTCGGCGCATGCGGCGCACGTGGCCTCGTCGCCGTGAATCAGTACGCCGTGGTCGTGCAGCACGGCAACGACTGCGGGCAGGAAGCGATCAGCAACAGCACGGTCGACCAGCAGCGACTCGGCGGCATTGCACACGCCCACGCGCTGGGTCTTGGCATTGACGATAATGTTGAGCGCCTTATCAAAGTCGGCGGATTCGTGCACGTAGATGTGGCAGTTGCCCGTGCCCGTCTCGATCACCGGCACAAGCGACTCGCGCACGCAGCGCTGAATCAGGCCCGCACCACCGCGCGGAATGAGCACGTCGACGATACCGCGGAGCTTCATGAGCTCGCCAGTGGCCTCGCGGTCGGTGGACTCGATCATCGACACGGCCTCGCGCGGGAAACCCTTGGCCTCGAGCGCATCGGCCAGCAGCTCGGAAATCATGGCACACGAGTGATAGGCCAGCGAACCGCCGCGCAGAATGCAGGCGTTGCCGGTGCGGATGCAGATGCCCGCGGCGTCGGCCGTCACGTTGGGGCGCGCTTCGTAGACCATGGCAACCAGGCCCAGAGGAACACTCACACGCGTAAGGTCCACGCCGCTTGCAAGCACGCGGTGGTCGAGCACGCGGCCCACGGGATCGGGCAGCTCGGTGAGCTTTTCCAGGCCGGCGGCCATGCCCTCGACGCGCTCGGGCGTCAGCAGCAGACGGTCGAGCAGACCGGCCGAAGTGCCCGCATCGCGCGCGGCGGACATATCGAGCTCGTTGGCGGCGACGATGGAGTCGACACCGTTGCGCAGTGCTGCGGCCATGGCGCGCACGGCCTCCTGGCGCTGCTCATCGCTCGCCGTGGCAAGCGATGCCGACGCTGCCTTGGCGGCAACGGCAAGATCGTGGACATACGTGGCTATATCGACCGACATGGGCGGCCCTTTCTCCTAGAAGTTTGCAACCATGGTAGCCGATTTGCGCATGGCCTCGCCCGCGGCGGTAGAATTGGTCAACCCGAAACACCGCAACGAACGGAAGACTCACATGGCCCTCATTGCTTCGTACCACGTCCCCGGCCTTTACGTCGAGGACCACAGCATCGACGTCCCCCTTGACTGGCGCGGCCTGGAGCCGATGCTTTTGGCCGTCGGCAGCACCATGCGCCGCGGCGCTACGCCGGCACCCATCGCCGGCGCGCCCGAGAGCATCAAGCTCTTCTACCGCGTGGTTTGCGCACCCGACCGCATCAACGACGATCTGCCGCTGCTCCTGTTTTTGCAGGGCGGCCCCGGCGGCGAGAGCCCGCGTCCGCTGTCGCCCACAAGCGACGGCTGGATCGAGGAGGCCGTCAAGCACTTCCGCGTGGTCCTGCCCGACCAGCGCGGCACCGGACGCAGTAGCTGCGTGGACGGACGCACGATCAAGGCACTGGGTGATCGCGCAACGGCCGCCGGCGCCGATACAGCCCGCTCGCAGGCGGACTTCCTCAAGCGCCACCTCGCCAGCTCCATCGTGCGCGATTTTGAGTACCTGCGCCTAGTGGGCTTTGGCGGCAAGCCGTGGGTCACGCTCGGCCAGAGCTACGGCGGCTTTTTGACGCTGAGCTATCTGTCGCTCTTCCCCGAGGGCGTGGCAGCAAGCTTTACCTGCGGCGGCATCCCCCACGTGCCGGCGAGCGCAAGCGAGGTCTACGCGCACACCTTCCCGCGCATGGCCGCCAAGACGCAGCAGTATTATGACCGCTACCCCGCTGACGTCGACCGCGTGGCAGCCCTGGCCGATGCGCTCGAGGCCCAGAAGCCCGTGCTGCCCGACGGCTCGCCGATGACGGTCGAGCGCCTACAGCTCATGGGCAGCGACTTTGGCATGAAGCCGAGCTTTGAGCGCATGCATTGGATTATCGATCACGCGTTTGTTACTGGCGACGGTACGCTTAGCTGCGGCTCCTCGGTATCCGACAGCTTTTTGATGCGCGCCTTCGAGCGCACCAACACGCGCACGAATCCGCTGTACTGGACGCTGCAGGAGTTCATATACGCCGACGGCGACACCATGCCCATTCGCTGGGCCGCAGCAGAGGAGAAGGCCCATCGTGCCGAGTTCGACACACTCGCGCGCCCGCTCATGTTTACCGGCGAGGCCATGTTCCCGTGGATGTTCGAGCAGATGCCCGAGCTCAAGCCCTTCAAGCCCGCCATGGACCTGCTGATGGAAGACACCAGCTGGGACAAGATCTACGACCCGCAGCGCCTGGCCTGCAACGAGGTGCCGCTCCAGGCCGCGGTGTATTTTGACGACATGTACGTCGATTCGGTCCTGCAGCTCGATACGCTCAGCCGCGTGGGCAACTCGCATGCCTGGGTGACTAACGAGTTCGAGCACGATGGCCTGCACGGCAGCGCGGTATTCAAGCACCTCTTCGACGAAGCCCTCAACCGCGGAGACCTGCGTCAGATCTTCTAACAAAGGAGTGTCCCCGCCTGCCGGCACAAAAGGAACGTCCCCAGGTGCCGGCACGAGAAAGACAGCGCTGCGGGAAACGATCCGCAGCGCTGTCTTTCTTTATGCAAATACGATTAGGTTATCTCGGTGTATCGCCGGCTTCTCGGCCAGGTTAGCGAGCAGGCGGTTGCTGGCGATCTGGTCCTGGCGGCGGCCGGCAGCAAGTTCCAACACGTCCGAATCGGCCTCGGCGATACCGCGGGCGACAACCATGCCGCTCGGGTCGCACACGTCGAGCACATCGCCCTCGGCAAACTGGCCATCGACCTCGCGAATACCCACCGCAAGCAAGGAAGAGCCACGGCTGACCAGCGCTTTCGCGGCACCGTCATCAACCGTCACCGAGCCGTGAGCCTTGTCGCCCAGCGCGATCCACAGCTTGCGGGGCGCAATATCCAGGCGCTCCGCCGGCGGGTCGAACAGCGTGCCCACGCTCTCGCCGCGGGCCAGACGCACGAGTGCATCGGGCTCCTCGCCCGAGCAAATCACGCTCTGAATGCCGGCCGTCATCAGAATGCGGCTCGCGCGAATCTTGGTGATCATGCCGCCCGTACCCACCGAGGTCGAAGAATCGCCCGCCGAGGCAATAATCTTGGCATCGATCTTATGCACGACAGGAACAAACTCGGCCGTGGGGTCCTCATGCGGATTGGCAGTATAGAGACCATCGATGTCCGAGAGCGTCACGCACAGATCGGCAGATACCAGGCAGCTCACGAGCGCCGCCAGTGTGTCGTTGTCGCCAAACTTGATCTCGTCGACGGTAACGGTGTCGTTCTCGTTGACGACCGGCACCACGCCCAGCTCCACCAGACGCAGCAGGGCGTCGCGCGCGTGCAGGTAGGACGTGCGACGCGCCGTGTCGTGACGCGTGAGCAGCACGAGCGAGGTGAGCAGGTCGCGCGCATGGAACTCCTCGTCGTAGGCCGACGAGATGATGCACTGACCAGCCGAGGCGCAGGCCTGCAGGCTCGGAAGGTCGCCGACCGGCTTGCGGTCGAAGCCCAACACGGGATAGCCACAGGCAATAGCGCCCGAGCTCACCACGACCAGACGCCAGCCGAGCTTGCGCAGCGCTGCGGCTTGATCGGCAAGTCCGCCGATAAAGGCGCGGTTGACCTTGCCATCGGCGCCCACCACCGTGGACGAACCGATCTTTACCACCATCGTTTTATAAGAAGTCGTCATACGTCAAACCAATCAACTGTTCAGCGAACGGCCGAGCTGGCGGCCAAGGGAGCGTGACTCGCCCCTACCGCCCAAGGAATCATTTTGCCCAGGGGAAAGCCGAGGCCGCGGCCATATTCTTGCGCACGAGCTCGTCGCGCACATGAGCCAGGCCCTGCTCCATGCCCACCACATAGGTCTGCGGGTACAGGAAGCGCTTGAAAGCTGCGTCCAGATGATCGAGCGCCCAAGCACAGCGCTCGCGCGCGTCCTGGATGCTCTCACGCGGAGCCACTGCACTGCCATCGCGCACGATCGGCACCAGCAGCTCGCGATACTCAAGCTCCGACACGTCGGTCACCAGGGCGGCATCATTCACGGACACGAGGGTATTGCCGCGCGCGGCGCCCTCCCCCACCAGATGGTCCTCGTCGTAGATCATGTCGCAGACCGGGCCGCCAAAGCCGTCGTAATAACGGCGCACGCGCTGCACGCCCGGGATCGTGCGCTTGTAGGGCTGCTCGGAGAGCTTGACCACCGGCGTCCACGGGTCGGCCTCGCTCGCACGACGGGCGGAAAGCTTGTACACGCCGCCCAGCGCCGGCTGGTCGTAGCAGGTCGCGAGCTTGGTGCCCACGCCAAAGCTATCGATGGGCGCGCCCTGGTCCAGCAGCGACTGAATCGTGTACTCGTCAAGATCGTTGGAAACCGAGATCCCCACATAGGGCAGGCCCTCGGCATCGAAACGACCGCGCACATACTTGGAGAGCTTGGCGAGGTCGCCGGAGTCAATGCGAATAGCCGACAGACGCTCGCCCACCGCCTCCATCTCCTTGGCAACCGTAATGGCATGCTCGCAGCCCTCGCGCACGTCATAGGTGTCGATGAGCAGCGTACAGTTCTTGGGGCTCGACTTGGCAAAGGCGCGGAAGGCCTCGAGCTCAGAATCGAAGCTCATCACCCAGCTGTGCGCATGCGTGCCAAAGACGGGAATACCGTAGCGGCGGCCGGCGAGCACATTGGACGTAGAGGAGCAGCCGGCAACGTAGCTCGCGCGCGCAACGGCCAGGCCGCCATCGGGACCCTGGGCTCGGCGCAGGCCAAACTCGGCCACGGGACGGCCGTCCGCTGCCAGCACCACGCGCGCCGTCTTGGTGGCGACAAGCGTCTGAAACCCGACGATGTTGAGCAGCGCCGTCTCAAGCAGCTGGCACTCCAGCGCAGGACCGGTGACGCGCACCATGGGCTCGCGCGGAAAGACGAGCTCGCCCTCGGGGACGGCGTCGATGTTTACATGCGCACGAAAATCGCGCAGGTAGTCGAGGAATGCGGACTTGAACATCGCGCCGCCGGCCGGGGCCTCAAGCGATGCGAGGTAGTCGATATCCTCGGGCGTAAAGCGCAGGTTCTCGACCAGCTCGGGCAGCTCGGCGGTGCCGCACATGACGGCATAGGCGCTGCCAAAGGGATGATCGCGGTAAAACGCGGTAAAACAACCCTGCTCATTGGCCTTGCCGCTCTCCCACAGGCCCTGGGCCATAGTGAGCTCGTACAGATCGGTGAGCATTGCGATGTCGGTGGGATGCGAGATGTCGGTCAAAGCCATGGGGCGACCTTTCAGATGTGTGGTGCAGAATTTGAAGGTTGGACGAGAGCAGAGCATGCGGACATGACGCCCGATGCAAATCGGTTAGAGCAAGCCCATGCTGGTCAGGATCGTGTAGCCCATAAAGATGACAAACGCGATGAGGGCAAGGACAATGATGATTTTTTGAGCCGGCGCCATGCCAGGGATCTCGTTCTCGCCCGTAGGTTCCTTGGAGGTAACCATGCGCTGGGCAAAGGTCATCTCGTCACGGCTCGGCTTGGGCTCGACGGACTTGGGACGAGCGGCCTTTTTAGGCTGAGGTTTGGGCGCGGCAGGTGCAGGCTTCGCAGCAGCGGGCTTGGGTGCGGGCGCGGGCTTGCGCTCGGATGCGGCGTTCGAGGCGACCTCCTCGGCCTTCGCACGCTCGGCGCGCAGGGCAGCCAGCTCCTCACGCTCGCGACGGGCCTCTTCCCGAGCCTCGCGGCGGGCCTTCTCAGCGCGGAGCTCTTCCAACTCAGCGCGCTCCTCGTCGGACAATGGTTGGGACTCAAGCTCGGCCATGGTATAGCCCTTTCTTTTAAAAAAAGCCGCCGACACAATGTCAGCGGCTTATCAAATCCAAGGGTGGAGACGAAGGGAGTCGAACCCTCGGCCTCTGCCATGCGACGGCAGCGCTCTCCCAACTGAGCTACGTCCCCAGGACAAGTCGATATTTTACCTACGGCTCGCCAACTGTCAACGCCCAATAACCAGTCTTTTTGGGGCGCGGCTATTTTGGCAACTTTTCGAACAGGAGATCCTCTCGATGATTTTTTAAGGCTCTGTTAGACCAGGATTGACATACATGTGTCCCCACGGTGCCATATCGTTGACCCCGTAGACCGCGATGATGGGGGCAG
>CABQSP010000090.1:0-6243 GCA_902466855.1 uncultured Collinsella sp.
TACGAGGATGACGGCTCCTCCATCGAGAACAACACGACCGAGGACGATTCCTACGGCACAATCGACAATATTTCCTACGGTGAGCATGTGAGCACCGTCTATAAGTCGAGCGTGGTGGGCGGCACGGCGACCTTTACCGCCGAGGCATCGCAGGGCGGCTACAGCGGCTACGACTCCAACCGCACCACGACCTTTGTGGCCAACGTCTCCGCCAAGCCCACGAGCGTCTCCGCCAAGAACGGCGGATCCGCGCTCAACGTGGTTGAGGTCGACTCGCAGGAGGCCTTTGACGCCGCGACCCCCGAGGCCGGCCAGGCGGTCTACTTCTACAGCGAGTCCCCCAACCTCAACCACTACGGTAGCGACGCAGGCAGCACCGAGGCCGAGCAGGGCGAGAGCTTCAACAACACCAAGATCACCACGAATCCCAAGGTCTACGTCAAGTTCGCGAAGACCGATGTCGCCACGGCAGCGCAGACGCTCGAACTGGGCGATTTCGTGAACGCCGATGCCACGCTCGCGGCCGACCGCTTCAACGAGAACCTCTCCGCACCCGCGAACCTTGCTGCCCCCGAGGACGCCACGACCCCCACGAGCATTAAGCTCACCTGGGGAAAGGTCGATGGTGCTACCTCCTACGACCTTAAGGTAGACGGCACTGTGTTCGCCGTGGGCGATGCGGCAGAATTCACGCATACCGATCTTGCCTACAACAGCAAGCATACCTACCAGATTCGTTCGCGCAACGCCGATGGCTACTCCGCATGGAGCGACGTGCTTGAGGCGAACTCTGCGCTCGACCCGTGGCGGAACGTGCCTGAGGCCGAGGAAATCACTTGGGAGGGCTCGCTCTACGGTAGCCATAAGGCCGAACTCGCCTTCGACCATGAGTTCCAGTCGGGCGACGGCGGTTTCCACTCCGGTGGCAACGATCTGAGCAAGGCGCTTACCGTTGACTACGGTCGCGCTTACAAGCTCGACAAGCTCGAGTACTATCCGCGCGATGATGCCGGTAACGGCACTGTGACCAAGATGCGCATCGAGACGAGCCTCGACGGCGTGCATTGGACGACGCAGGAGGTCGACTGGGAGCGCTCCGCCGCTTGCAAGACGGTGGCGTTCGACGGCGCCGTGGCCGCGCGCTACGTGCGTATGACGCCGCTCGCGTCCGTTGGCAACTTCTTCTCCGCCTCCGAGATCGCCATCTACAAGACCGACGGCACGGACGGCTTCGCTGTGGGCTCCAACCTCAACAAGGCCACGGTCTCCGACGGCGACTACTCCAACATGAAGAATTACCTGGGTCTTGAGAACCGCGAGCCCGACACCTCGACGTTCGACTCCCAGATCCGCGCCCACTTCGCCGACCTCAACGGCAACGGCGTCTACGACGTGTACGACTACTCCTTCACCATGGCGGCGCTCGACGGCGGCACCAAGCAAAAGGGCAAGGCTGCTGGCACCCTCGCGGTGATCCCGAGCAAGATGGAGGTCGAGGCCGGCGACGAGATCACGGTCGACGTCTACGCCACCGACGCCGAGAACGTCAACGCGCTCGGTGCGCTCGTCAACTTCAACAGCGACCAGTTCGAGTATGTCTCCGAGAGCATCGCGCAGGATGCGTCGACGGCGGGCATGGAGAACCTCTCGCGCGAGAAAGTGCAGTTCACGGATGGCCACCAGACCATCAACCTGGCCTTCGCCAACCGCGGCGACGCCAAGCTCTTCAACAGTACTGGTGTGGTCGCGAGCTTCAAACTCAAGGCTAAGACGGCCGGCAAGGTCGAGCTGCCCTCGACGTCTTGGCTCGTCGGCCCGGCGTGCGACGCGCTCGAGTTCGTGAGTGATGGCACCGTGACGATGCCCGGTGTCCCGCAGCCCACCAAGTCCGAGTACGGCCGCGACGCCTTTGACATCACGATGACCAACGACGAGCTCCCCACCGACGACGGCACCAACGTCGAGAAGCTCATCCAGCAGAAGAGCTATGACGGACTGTTCGACAACAATGAGGGCGGCAACGACTTCGAGTTCCTATGGAACTATGGGCCCAACTGGATCGACGGCAAGATGCCGACCTACGTCAAGCTGCCCGCCACGATGACGTTCGCCTTCAAGACGCCGTCGAAACTCGATAGCGTCGAGGTCGTTAACCGCAACGGTGGCAACGGCACCGTGCAGAAGATTAAGTCCGTCGTGACGTTCGAGGACGGCTCGACCCAGGAGTTCTCGGGCGGAAGCTTTGATTCCTATCAGGCTCGCTACGCCTTTGGCCTCTCTGCCGAGAACAAGGGCAAGAAGGCGACCAAGGTCGAGATCACGCCGCTTGAGGCATCGGGTGACCAGATGCTCACGCTGCGCGAGATCAACTTCAACTACACACAGGGTGTCGAGGCCATCGAGGGTGTCGAACTGGGCAAGAACCAGACCGAGTTCTTCGAGGGCGATGTGACGCTCGTCGACGCCAAGGCCACGCCCGAGAGCGCCGGCTACCCCTATGTGACGGTCGAGAGCTCCGATCCTTCTGTGGTGAGCGTCTCCGCTGTCCAGGCCGGCGATAGCGTGAGCTACTACCTGCGCGCCAACAAGGCCGGCAAGGCAACGATCACGGTGGCGTCGGTGCTTGATCCCTCCAAGACCGCATCCTATGAGGTCGAGGTCAAGGCTGGTGTCGACACCTCTGCGCTCATGGCAGCGCTTTCCAAGGCCGCGGGCTACAGCGAGTCCGTCTACACCAAGGATTCCTATGCAGCCCTCACTGCTGCGGTCGAGGCGGCTCAGAAGCTCCTCGATGGCGGCCAGGGCAGCTATAGCAAGAAGGATGTCGCAGACGCCACGGCCAAGATCGAGAAGGCAATCGACGGCCTCAAGATGCGCCCCGTCGATGAGAAGAGCCTCATCAACACGCCCGAGAACCGCGAGAACGTCAAGGTGACCGGCTTCTCGAGCGAGGCCGACTATGAGGGCAGCAACGCCGTCAACGCTCTTGACGGCGATGAGCAGACGCTCTGGCACAGCGACTGGGCCTATAAGGCCGGTATGCCCCAGTACCTGACCGTCGACCTGGGCCGCGACTACGATCTCACCGACGTCACGTTCCTGCCGCGCCAGGACGGCGGCACGAACGGCGATATCTTTGAGGCCGAGGTGCTGGTTTCCGACACCGCCGACGGTTATGAGATGGGCACCGCCACGTCGATGGGTACGTTTACCTTCGACAACGACGGCCGCGTGCTCACCGACCGTGGCGACTGGAAGCAGATGAGCTTTGGTGCCGCGCGCGGTCGCTACGTGACCGTCAAGGTGCTCCACGCCGGCGGTGGCAGCGTTGACGCCTACTGCAGCATGGCGGAGCTCAAGTTCTACGGTACGGCCGTTCCCAATCCGGTGGCGAAGGACGACCTCACTGCCGCGATTGAAAAGGTTGATGCCGAGGTTGCAGCCGGCGACCTTAAGGCCAGCGACTACACCGAGGCTTCCTGGACCGCGTTCCAGAACGCCTTGGCGAGCGCCCGCGCCATCCTGAACGACGAGAACGCCACGCAGGACGAGGTCGACCAGGCACTCAAGGCACTCGAGAGTGCTCGCGACGCGCTTGAGAAGACTCCGGTGACCCCGGTCGAGAACCCGACCAAGAAGCAGCTCAAGGCCTTGGTCAAGCAGGCGAAGGAGACTGACACCAGGGGCAAGACGGACGAGTCTGTCAAGGCCCTGACGGATGCCATTACCTACGCCGAGGACGTCTTGGGTGATGAGAATGCTTCCGACATCCAGCTCCAGGCGGCCTATGACCAGCTCAAGCTGGCCATTGAGAGCCTCAAGGATGCCGATTCCGGCAACCAGGGCGGCTCGGGCAACCAGGGTTCCGGCAATGGCTCAAACGGCGGCAACCAGGCGGGCAAGCCCGCAGGCGACAAGGCCCAGGGCAGCAAGAAGAGCGGTTCGGCGATCCCCAATACCGGCGACCAGACGGCGGCGACCGTCGCGGCCGTCGGTGGTCTTGGCGCCATCATCGCCGCGATCGGCGCTTTCTTCCATCGTCGCAGCAAGGCTAAGTAGTCCCAGCGACAACTAAGCAAACGTGCCCGCCGCTCCGTCAAGGACGGCGGGCATTGCTTTATTATTTCAGCCAACGTACGTCATGGCAATATCCGGTAGGTCGCAGGGCGCTTCGCGGGCGGGCCAGGCTCTATCTGAACGACTTTGCGAAGCAACCGGAGTGAAGATAAAGCCTGGCCCGCCCGCGAAGCGCCACAGAGACCGCAGGGACGGGAGCAGCTATACTACTCTCAGTAGTTAAGGGTCGCGGATTCGCCGCGTCACCGCTCTCAACAGGAGGTCTTTGTTTATGGCAGATCAGAAGCCGGTTGTCGGGATCATCATGGGCTCCAAGTCCGATCTGGGCGTTATGGAAGGTTGCACCGCCGAGCTCGAGGCACTGGGCGTGCCCTATGAGCTCGTGATTGCGAGCGCGCACCGCACGCCGGCGAAGGTCCATGAGTGGGCCTCGACTGCTGCCGACCGCGGCATCAAGGTGATTATCGCTGCTGCCGGCAAGGCTGCTCACCTGGGCGGCGTCGTGGCTGCGTTTACGCCGCTGCCGGTCATCGGCGTGCCTATGAAGACGAGCGATCTGGGTGGTATGGACTCGCTGCTGTCGATGGTGCAGATGCCTTCGGGCGTGCCCGTTGCCTGTGTGGCCATCAACGGTGCCAAGAACGCTGCCATTTACGCCACGCAGATCCTGGGCGCCTGCGACCCCGAGTACCGCAAGGTTATCGAGAAGATGAAGCAGGAGATGGCTGACGCCTAAGCGCTCTGCCAGTCCATTTGCAGCATAAGGAGAGCCATGTCCGACTATCAGGGAAAACGATTCAAGGCTTCTCAGATTCCCGATCCGTCGAAGCCGGGTGCTGCCCATGGGGCACAGCAGGGTCGGACATCCTCTCCTCAGCAGCCGCGCGCGCCGCGCCCCGTGACGCCGGCGACGCATCGTCGACAGGACGCGCCAGCCGCATATCGACCTTCATCTTATAGCAACGCTAAGAAGCCGCCCCGGTCTTCATCGCATGCCGCGCCGTCGGATTACACCGAGCCGCCGCGCAAAAAGCGCCGCTCCGTTATCCCCATCTTGCTCATCATTATTGGCATCGGCCTAATCGTTGCCGCCGCTGCCATCTTTATCAATGCTCAGATTGGCTATAAGCAGGCAAGCGATTCGTACCAGAAAATCGAGAAGCAATATGTAAGCGATAAGGACGCCAGTGGCGTGCCGATTATCGACCTCGATGCACTTGCCCAGACAAATCCCGAGGTTGTGGGTTGGATTTACGCGCCGGGAACCAACATCAACTATCCCGTGGTGCAGACCAATAACAACTCCAAATACCTCAACACGCTGTTTGACGGTACGTCCAATGCATCGGGTGCGATCTTCTTGGACAGCGACGATACCGCGCCAGGAATGGTTGACCAGCAGACCACGATCTACGGCCACCACATGAATGACGGGTCGATGTTCAACGTGATTTCGGACACCACCGACCAAGCGACGTTCGATAGCATCGAGTTCGTGTATTACATCACACGGGATGCTACGTATAAACTGCGACCACTGGCGACCAAAGTTGTCGAGGACACGTATGCCAAGGCGCGCACACCCAATTTTGAGGGCGACGACGGGCTCAAGAACTACCTGTCCGAGATGCTCGACGGTGCCTCTGCCGTGGCGAGCGATGCGGGCGATCGCGCCGCCTCGGCAACCAAGGTCGTAACGCTTGTGACCTGTCGTTCGTTATCGCTGAGTAACACGCGCGCCGTCATGGTGCTCACGCCGGTCGAGGAATAAGTTGTTCGAGAGTAGCTAAAAAGCCCGTCCTAAATTGGCTACTAGACGACGGTAAGGGAGAAATGATGCTTGAGAATGGCAAAACGATGCCTTCGGTTGATACTTGGCTGCGCGAGGCCAAGGCCGATGCTTCGGCGGCAGGCTGTGGGATGTATCTGACGCATAACGGCGTGGTGCGCGCGACGCCCAAGTCCGAGGTCCGCGGGATCGAAACCGATGGCGTAGCTCCCGGACGCAGGGTGGGCGGCATGGTATTCGGCTTCGATGCTCAGAAGGTGCAGGCTGCTATCGAGGCCACGCGCGCGATGCCGGGTATCGGCTATGTGCGCGTGTGGCTGGCAAGCGGCGAGCTCGCCGTGGGTGACGACATCATGCTCGTGCTCATCGGCGGGGAC
>CABQSP010000091.1:0-6242 GCA_902466855.1 uncultured Collinsella sp.
TTTTTATTGCTGTAACATGCTCGAGTCGAATTCGCTTGCCGGGATCACGCGGTGGCCGTGGCGAAGGAGCAGGTCAACGAAGACACCGTTACCCGTTGTGAGCGTGCCGCTGAAGGATCCGTCGTAAATATGGCCCACGCCGCACGACGGACTGCGATCCTGCAAGACGCACGCAGCAATCTCGGAAGGGCCGCCCGCTTGCTCGCACATATCGAGCGCACGTTGAGCGCCCAGACGAAACTCGCGATCGACCGAGGTACCCCCGCAGGTACGGACCTCGCCATTCACAATCTCGGACGGCTTGCGCGGCGTGGGCAGGCCGCCGAAGACCTCGGGGCACACCAACAAGACCTCAGTCCCCGTGCGTTCGCAGGCCTCGACCAACTCGCGATGATAGTTGTCGAGTCCGTTATACTTGCAGCTCTCGCCCATCAAGCAGGCGCTCACCACGATCTTCATTTCCATCCCTCTCAAGCAAAACGCCCCATTTGAGAAAGCTGCTCAAATGGGGCGTCGGCGTTTACTGGCTCGACCGCGGCTTTACTGTTGCTTGGGCATCAGCGGATTCTCGCGCGTGAGGAGGTTCATGAACTCATCACCCGTGATGGTCTCCTTCTTGTACAGATAACGAGCCAGCTCATGGAGCTTGAACTTGTTCTCCTTGAGGATCTGCAGGGCGCGATCGTGCGCGTCCTCGATCAGCTTAGCGACAATCGCGTCCACACGCTCGGCCGTACCAGGGGCGCAGGTGAGCGACGTGTCCTGATTGAGATACGCGTTCTGCACGGTACCGAGCGCCATCATGCCAAACTCGTCGGACATACCAAAGCGCGTCACCATGTTGCGGGCGAGCTTGGTGGCCTGTTCGATATCGTTGGCGGCACCGGTCGTCATCTCGCCAAAGATGAGTTCCTCGGCCGCACGGCCGCCGCAGTAGACGGCGAGCTTGTCCAAGACCTCCTGGCGTGTCGTCAGGAAGCGCTCGTCCTCCTCGACCTGCATGGTATAGCCAAGAGCACCGCTCGTGCGCGGCACGATGGTGATCTTGGTAACCGGCGCGGAACCCTTTTGGCGGGCAGCGACGATGGCATGGCCGATCTCGTGGTAGGAAACGACCTGCTTCTCGTGGTCGGAAAGCACCGTGGACTTACGCTGTTGGCCGGCAATGACGACCTCCACCGACTCCTCGAAGTCGTCCTGGGTTGCACGCTTGCGACCCTCGCGAACGGCGCGCAGGGCGCCCTCATTGATGATATTGGCCAGGTCGGCGCCCGAGGCACCGGGCGTGGCGCGGGCAATCGCGGTCAGATCGATCGGCGGCTCGGTCTTCACGCTCTTAGCATGCAGCTCAAGAATGTTCTTACGGCCGGTCAGATCGGGCAACTCGACGGGGATGCGGCGGTCAAAACGACCGGGGCGCAGTAGAGCGGGATCGAGACTGTCGGGGCGGTTGGTTGCGGCAAGGACAACGATACCCTTGTGGTTATCGAAGCCATCCATCTCGGTCAGCAACTGATTGAGCGTCTGCTCGCGCTCGTCGTTGCCGCTAAAGCCGCCGCCATCGCGCTTCTTACCGATGGTATCGATCTCATCGATAAAGACGATACACGGGGCCTTTTCCTTGGCCTGCTTAAACAGGTCACGAACCTTTGCAGCGCCGCGACCAACAAACATCTCAACGAACTCAGAGCCCGAAATGCTAAAGAACGGAACACCGGCCTCGCCGGCAACAGCCTTGTCAAGCAGGGTTTTACCGGTACCCGGAGGGCCGACAAGGAGAGCACCGCGCGGCAGCTTTGCGCCGATTTCCTCGTAGCGCTGCGGCTTCTCCAGAAAGTCGACGACCTCCTTGAGGGACTCCTTTGCCTCTTCCTGGCCGGCGACATCCTTAAAGGTCACGCCCACGTCCTTGGAGGCGATCACACGCGCGCCGGACTTACCCAGTCCGCCGCCGCCAAAACCGCCGCCGCCAAAGTTCATCGACGGGCCGTCATCGCCCATGGCCTTCTTCATGCGGCGGTTGAGCCACCAACCGATGAGGAAGAAAATCGCCATGGGAAGGATGAGCGTAAGCAGGTAGTAGGTCATCAAACCCGAGTTTTTATCGGGAACGACCGACTCCAGCGAAGCGCCAGACTCAAGCACGCGATCGGTAAAGCCCGCATCGTTCGGCACACCGGTCGTCTTATAGGCGATGTTCTCGTCCTCGCCCTTCTTGGTGTAATAAATCGAGTAATCGTCCGTGTTGTACTCGACCTTGTCGACACTCTTCTTATCGAGCGCTTTGACAAACGTCGAGTAATCGGTCTTCGTAATCTGCTGCGTGTGACCGATGTTAGGGAACAGAACGGTCGAGAGCACGAGGTAGACGACGAAGGCGATGAGCACGTAGAGGATCATATTCCGTCTACGTTTGTTGTCATCCATCTCCATCTGCTTGAACTCCATCTACTGGGGTTGATAATGCTATCTAGAATACCCAACCGGGACGGCGATAAACCGACGCCGGGCACGAAAGGACAGAGATGGCATCACTGGAAGTCGGCAAGGTTCAAATCTATACGGGCAACTGATCGCGATGAAACCCGACACCACAGAGCTCATACTGACCGGCCGCGGCTTGCTGCCACTCGCCGACCTTGCTGACCTGGTCACCGAAATGCGCCCCGTCAAACACTACTTCGACGAAGGCCTCCTGGCCCGCCAAGGCATCGAATACTAATTGATCCGAAGGGGACGGAGGAAAACGGATCATCGACATCACGACGGAGAGCAATGATCCGTTTTCCTCCGTCCCCAAGGGATCATTTGGCAGTGGCGCGGCCGAGCCAGTTGCCGCTGTGGTGGTAGATGGTAAACATCGTGGCCGTGATGAGCCAAGTTACAGGGTAAACCAGCAGCAGGTGCTCAAGCGACGGATCGAACGGCATAATCGCAAACACCCAGATCACCCTGAGCACGACGGTGCCAAAAATCGTGAGCAGCATCGGCTGCAAGCTCACGCCGGCACCGCGGATGGAACCCGAGGCGTTCTCGATAATCGAGAAAATCGCATAGAACGGCGCAATGAAATGGAGGATGGTCGTGGTGTACGCCGAAATCGAAGCATCGTCGACAAACAGACGCGACAACGGACCCGAGAACACCAGCAGCACGGCAGACAGGCCACCAATGAGCATAAACGACAGCACGAGCGACGTATGGTAGCCCTTGCGCATGCGCTCGTAGTTGCGCGCACCAAAGTTCTGTGCCGAGAACGTGGTGATCGACACGCCGAGCGCCTCGGTAACCATCCAGACAATGCCATCTAAGCGGCCCGAAAGACCCCACGCCGTGGTGACATCGGCACCAAACGAGTTGACCGACACCTGAATCAAAACGTTGGAAATCGAATACGCAGCAGACTGAAAGCCAAGCGGCAGACCACACGAGATCATGCTCTTACAAATGCCAGGATCAATGCCGAGTTTGGACAGCGAAAGCCGCCACGCACCCGGTGCGTGCATCATGCGAATCACGATCATCGTGGCGTTGGAGCAAATGGTCAGCGCCACCGCGATGCCGCAGCCCAGCGCCTCCATATGAAGCACGGCAACAAAGATGACATCCAGCACCGCATTAACAAGGCAGCCGGAAGCGATGATCACAGCAGGCCCGCGCGTGTCGCCCACGGCGCGCAGCAGTGCCGTTCCCATATTGAGCAGCAGCGCCGCAACCATGGCGGCAAAATAGCAACGAGCATAGGCCACGCCCTCGGCCAAAAGTTCATGCGGAGTGTTCATAAGTACCAGCATGGGCTCAACGAACACTATGCCAAGAATCGAGAAAACGATACCGCCCACCAGCGCGAGCGTCATGGCCGTATGGACCGAACGGCTCAGTCGCTCATCATCGTGCTGGCCAAAATACTGACCGGTAATGACCGCGCAGCCGGCGCCGACGCCAACGCAAAAGCCAATGCAGAGCTCGGTGAGCACCATAGTAGCTTGAATGCCACCTAGCGCGAGCTTGCCGCCAAACTGACCGACGATATAGGTACCGATAAGCGTGTAGGCCTGCTGAAAAAACGAACTAAAAAAGATGGGAACGCACAGCGAAAGCAGCTGCTGCCAAATAACACCCTGCGTTACATCGATAGCAGTAGATTTCTTAGCCACACGCCCTCCCCAAAAGCGTACGTCAACCGACAAAACAGTAATTAAAGACCTAAGCTAATAGCAGCTTAGCACCGACCGACGTCGACCGAAACACCCCGAGTCAGAGCCCGGTGCAAACTATCTGCCTAGTGATACAGCCCCGGCTGGTAGTGATACTCGTTGCTCACGTGCGGGCACAGCTGCCAAAAGGCGACGGCGCTCGCCGCGGCAACGTTGAGTGAATCGACCCCGTGCGCCATCGGAATGCGCACGGCCCGGTCGCAGCCCGCGATGGTCTTGGCGCCCAAGCCGGCACCCTCGGTACCCATAAAGATTGCCAAGCGGTCAATCTCCTGCAGCACGGGATCGTCCAGCGATACGGAATCGTCCGTCAACGCCATAGCAGCGCACGAAAAACCGGCTTCGTGCAGTGCCGCCAGGCCATCGTGCGGCCACACACGAGCCTCGCTGCCAATACGCGTCCACGGCACCTGAAACACCGTGCCCATGCTCACGCGGGCCGAGCGACGGTACAGCGGGTCGCAGCACGTCGGACTGACCAAAATACCGTCGACATTGAGCGCGGCGGCCGAGCGGAAAATCGCACCCACGTTCGTGTGGTCGACAATACCCTCGAGCACGCACACGCGCACCGGGCGCTCCCCCGCCGCCTCGACGACGCCACCCAAGAACTCATCAACCGGAATCTGCCGCGGGCGACGAAACGCCGCGAGCGCACCGCGCGTCACGTTAAAGCCCGTCAGCTGCTCCATGAGTTCCATGGAAGCCACGAACACAGGAACCGGACCTGCGCCCTCGCGCACA
This sequence comes from uncultured Collinsella sp., assembly GCA_902466855.1. Taxonomy (GTDB): domain Bacteria; phylum Actinomycetota; class Coriobacteriia; order Coriobacteriales; family Coriobacteriaceae; genus Collinsella. The sequence continues at coordinate 4,962 of CABQSP010000091.1, forward strand.
ACCAGGCGCTCAAACAGCGGCATCATCTGGTCGAGCCAGCGTTCGCCCAAAAGAAAGCTCACCGGCTCGTATCCGGCACGCACCGCGCGCTCAATAACCTTGGCACTCTCGGCGATAAAGATGCCCTTTTGCGGCTCTAGCACGCAGCGCAGCTCACGCTCGGTCAGTCGCACGTAGGCATCGAGCCGCTCGTCCTCGAGCGAATCAATTCGCAGAACCTCAACGGCATCAGTCATAGCAGCCTGCCCGCACCCTTCTTTACAGCACATCTATACCAAACGAGGCGACGCTAAGCGCCGCCCCATGCATTCAAATAACCCGATAATACCGTTCACGCCAGGCGATTTACGCCTCAACGCGACGATACGTCACGAACTCATAATCGACACCCTCGTCGCCCTCGCCCGAGGCAATCGTGGCAACACCGCCACGCCACGCAATCTCCCACGCGGGATCGGCGTCCAAATCGGGAAAGTACGTGTCCACGGCATGAGTGCAATGGTTGTGCGTGACCTCGGCCTCGGCGCAATACGGCAAAAACTGCCGATACACCTCGCCGCCACCGATCACCCAAGCAACGGGCTCATCGGCAACCGCGGCGAGCGCCTCGTCGATGCTATGCACCACGTCGACGCCCTCGACAGCAAAATCCTCGTCGCGGGTAAGCACGATATTGCGACGGTTCTTGAGTGGACGCCCACCGGGAAAACTCAGCAGCGTCTTGCGCCCCATGATGACCGGGCAGCCCTTGGTGCAGGCCACAAAATGGCGCATGTCGGCGCGATTGGACACCACCATGTCGCCCTCGCACCCAATGCCCCAATCGTCACACACGGCAACGATAGCAGATAGCTTACACGTCATGAGCACCACCTACACCGCAATGGGAATGTTCTTGACCTGCGGGCCGTGCTCATAGCCCTCCACGATCAGGTCGTCGGTCGTAAACGCATAGAAATCGTGCACGTCGGGGTTAAGCGTTACCTTAGGCGCCGCAAACTGCGGACGCTCGATAAGCTCGCGGACGATATCGACATGACGGTCGTAGATATGGGCGTCGGCGATCACATGCAGCAGCTCGCCGGGAATCATATCGACCGACTGCGCGACCATCATCAGCAAAATGGCGTACTGGCACACGTTCCAGTTGTTCGCGGCCAAAATGTCCTGGCTGCGCTGGTTGAGAATCATGTTGAGCGTCGGCTTGTCGTCCTGAGGACGCTGCGTCACGTTATAGGTCACGCTATAGGCGCATGGATAAAGGTGCATCTCGGACAGATC
>CABQSP010000092.1:0-6138 GCA_902466855.1 uncultured Collinsella sp.
GCGTGAGCATCGCCGCGGTCTTTTTGATGGCGCTGCCGGGCGTGTATTTTTCGCTGGTCGAGGGCTTGGCGCAAGCGGATAAGCCGCTGGAGCAGATGTTTCGTCTGCATGGCGTGCGGGGTTGGCGTCTGTTTTGCGCCCACACCTGGCGCGAGGTCCTGCCGTTTGTGCTTTCGTGTTCCCGCGCCGTGATTGGCATGAGCTGGAAGGCCGGCGTGGCGGCGGAGCTGATCGGCATGGCGGTGGGCACCGTGGGTGAGCGCATCTATCAGGCAAAGCTTTTGATTGAGACGGCTGATCTGCTGGCGTGGACCGTGCTGGTCGTTGCCGCCTCGTGGGCGTGTGAGCGCGTGCTGGTGTGGCTGCTGCGGGTTTCGGGACCCGTGGCGTGGCGCGCGGCCGTGCGGGCACATGGGCATGGACTGCGCGGGCGTGCGGGCGGCTCTGCTGGTGGCGGGGCTGCGGCGGAGCTTGCGCTCGCCGTGGGCGACCGGGCACCCTGGGCTCCGGCGCTGGATGGTCTGGTGCTCAACGTGCCCGCGGGCGGGCGTATCTGCGTGATGGGCGCTTCAGGCGTGGGCAAGTCGACGCTGCTTTCGTTGACAGCGGGGGAGTGCGCGCCGTGCTCGATGGTGTTTCAGGATACGCGCCTGGTTGAGGACGCTTCCGCTTTGGATAACGTGCTGGTGTGCGCCGATGCACGCGTGAATGCCTCGAGTGCCGCTGCCTTGTTGCGCCTGCTGGTACCGGGGATCGATGCGCATGCCCGCGTGGCCGAGCTCTCGGGCGGGCAACGCCGTCGCGTCGAGATTGCCCGAGCCCTGCTGTGTCCGGGCGGCGCAGTGATTCTGGACGAGCCCTTTACCGGTCTAGACATCGCTGCGCGCGACGCATGCACCGAGGTCGTGCTCGACTTGCTCGACGGCCGCATGCTGTTGCTTGCCACGCACGATGCCGTCGACGCTCAGGCCCTCAATATCTCGGACATCATCACGCTCTAAATACTTGCTCAGCAACAAAATAATCCGTTTTTCTCCGTTCCCATGGGGCGGGTGTGGTATTCTATCTGCGGGGTAATACTTAGGAATACAAAGTAATACCAAGTAATACCAACGCCGTAGAAACAAACTCCAGATGCGGGCCAATCGGGTTGCCTTCACAGCCCGTTGCCCAGCCGCGTGGCCCGTATCTATCCGCACCACCGTCGTTTCAAAAAGGAAGCGCCATGGCAGAGCACATGACCCCGGTTGTCGCGAAGGTCTTGCCCGAGGAAAAGGCGGCCTTCGCGGCGGCAACCCAGCTCGTGGGCACCACGCCGTCCAACGCCATCCGCATGTTTATCGCCGCGTTCAATCGCTGCGGCACCTTCCCGTTCGACATCTCGCCGAGCGGGGCTTTTGGCACTGCGCCCGATTCTCATCAACAATGACTGTTCCAAACTGCCGGCACTTGGGGACGTTCCTTTTCTGCCGGCAGTTAAGGAACGTCCCCAAGTGCCGGGTTTTGAGGAGGTTGGCATGCTCAATGCGATGATTTGGGCGCTTGCCTGTTTTGGCGTCGTCGCTGCCGATATTGCCCTGAGCGTCGTTTTGTTTTCCGCCCTTGGCGTCGCATCGGTGTTCATGGGTTTTTCGATCGATGACCTCGACATTCAATTGCTTCAGGCCGTCGCGCAGACAGCATCGTTTTTGATGGCGCTGCTATGGTGGCGTTATTTGTGGCCGCGGTCGTTTATCGCGCGCTGGCAAGGTGAGCGTCCGCTTGGCGGGGGAGTGCGTAGCGCGTGGAAGCGCATTGCCTGCGTTATCGTGATCGGCTTGGCACTGCAGGTGGTCGTTGGCTACGTGACCGACGCCGTACTGTCATTGTTGCCCGAGGTCGCGGCCGATTACAGTGAACTTGTCGAGGAAACAGGCATGGGCGACACCAGCTATCTCGCCGTCCTGACTACGGTGCTCGGCGCTCCGTTTTGCGAGGAGCTGCTGGTGCGCGGCATCATTTTTGAGTTTTCGCTCCGAGCGTTTAACCCGCAGTGTCGCCCACTTTGGAAGCGCCGACGTCTCGTGCGACCGCAAGACGGCGCCATGGTGCCCTGGGCGGCCCCGAGTACCTGGGGTATCGCCGCGGCGATTGTGCTGCAGGCGGCAATCTTCGGCTTTATGCACATGAATTGGGTACAGGGCTGCTATGCGGGTGCCGCCGGCCTCATCTTTGGCTGGGTACTCGTGACCACCGGAAAGCTCCGCTACACGATTCTGCTGCACTTTGCCTTTAATGCCGGGTCGTATCTCATGACGATGCTCTGGTTTGTGAACACGCCGCTCGACGTGGCGGTCACGGTTGCCATCGCCGGCATCATCCTCGTGGAGGCGATGCGCTCACTGCGCCACGCATGCGAGACGGACATAGCGACGGCACCGCTGCCTTAGTTGCGCCTGCCGCCTCCGTTGGCGCCCTGCCGTCCCTGGGCCGCGCGGTTGCGGCCGGCAGTGTTCTGCGCGCGCGACATGTCGCCGTGACCCTTGCTGCCCTTAGGCCCCTTGCCGGCGCCGCCAGCGCCACCGTGGGCCTTGCCGCCCTTATTGCCGGCGCCATGTCCGCCGCCAGCAGACGTCTCGCCCGGTCGCGGCGGCACGGGACGGATCAGGCAATGCTTGGTGTAGCCGATCAGATCGCGGCGGCCGGCCTTCTCCAGCGCCTCACGTACCAGCTTGTAGTTCTCGGGCTTGCGATACTGGATGAGCGCGCGTTGCATGGCCTTCTCGTGCGGGTCACGCGCCACGTAGATCGGCTCCATGGTGCGCGGGTCCACGCCGGTGTAGTACATGCAGGTCGACATGGTGGACGGCGTAGGGTAGAAGTCCTGCACCTGCTCGGGCATGTAGCCCATGTCGCGCACGGCCTCGGCAAGGTCCACGGCTTCCTTCATCGTCGAGCCGGGGTGGCTCGAGATCAGATACGGCACCACGTACTGCTTGAGTCCGTACTCGCGGTTCAGGCGCTCAAATTTGCGACAGAACGCATCGTAGACGGCGCGGCTCGGCTTGCCCATCACGGAGAGCACCGCGTCGCTCACATGCTCGGGCGCCACGCGTAGCTGGCCCGAGACATGGTGCTCCAGCAGCTCGCGCAAAAACTCGTCCGAGGCATCGGCCATAGTGTAGTCAAAACGGATGCCGCTGCGGACGAAGACCTTCTTGACGCCCGGCAGCTGGCGCAGGTCGCGCAGCAGCTGCGTGTAGCCGCTCTCGTCGACCACCATGTTCTTGCACACGCTCGGCCACAGGCAGCGCTTGTTCTTGCACACGCCGTACTTGAGCTGCTTGTCACAGGCCGGGCGGCTAAAGTTGGCCGTCGGCCCGCCCACGTCGTTGATGTAGCCCTTAAACTCGGGGTCGTGTGTGAGCAGCTCGGCTTCGCGCATGATCGAATCGTGGCTGCGCATCTGCAACACGCGACCCTGGTGGAAGGTGAGCGCGCAAAACGAACACTCGCCAAAGCACCCGCGGTTGGAGCTGATCGAGAACTTGATTTCGGCAAAGGCCGGCACGCCGCCCGCCGCGTCGTAGTCGGGATGCCAATCGCGTGCGTAGGGGAGCTCGGCCACCTCGTCCATCTCGTCGGTCGTCAACGTCGCCGATGGCGGGTTCTGCACCACATAGACGTTGTTGGGGTAGGGCTCTACCAGGCGGTGTCCGGTGATGGGGTCCATGTTCTGCTGCTGCACGTTAAAGCTGCGCGCGTAGTTGAGCTTGTCGGCGGCAAGGTCGTCCCAGCTGGGCAGCAGGTCATAGTCGTAGACCTCGTCGAGCGAGCTGGTGCGGTAGACGGTACCGTTGATATAGGTAATCTGATCGACGGGCAGTCCGGCGTCGAGCGCGTCGGCGATCTCGACGATCGCGTGCTCGCCCATGCCGTAGATGAGGATGTCGGCGCCCGAGTCGAGCAGCACCGAGCGCTTGAGCTTGTCCTGCCAGTAGTCGTAGTGGGCCAGGCGGCGCAGGCTCGCCTCGATGCCGCCGATGATGATAGGAGCGTCCTTGAACGTCTGGCGGATGAGGTTGCCGTAGACCGTGACGGCACGGTTGGGGCGGTGACCCTCCTCGCCACCGGGGGTATAGGCGTCGGTGTGGCGGCGATGCTTGGTCACCGAATAGTGGTTGACCATGGAGTCCATGTTGCCGGCACTGACGAGAAAGCCCAAGCGTGGCTCGCCGAGCACGGTGATGCTGGCGGGGTCGGTCCAGTCGGGCTGGCAGATGATGCCCACCTTGTAGCCGTGTGCATCGAGCACGCGGCTGATGATGGCCATGCCAAAGCTGGGGTGGTCCACGTAGGCGTCGCCGCAGATGTAGACAAAGTCGCACTGGTCCCAGCCGCGTGCATCCATGTCGGCGCGGCTGACGGGGAGGAACTTATCGCGGCCCGGGCGCCAGGGGCGTGTGGGCGCTGCTGGGGTATGCGTGGTGTGCCCACCCTGCGCCTTGCCGCCGCGCTTTTGCTGCTGGCCGCGCTGGGCATGCTTGCCGTGCTGGTTGTGCTGAGCGTCCTGGGGCTTTTTTGCCACGATTCCTCCCGTTGTTAGTATGCTGCACGTAATTGTAACCAGTCTTTTTGGGACGGCGCTAAAAAGACTGGTGGAGTACACGAGGCTTCGGGTGTCGGCGCCGCGCCCGCCGTTTGTTTCCAGACTGTGTATCCCCGTGCCGAAGGTGCCGTCTCGCGCGCACGCCATGTTGTCAATGGGTTACAGTATGAACGGCGGCTATGTTTCCGCCAACGCACGAGAGAGTCGTCAACAAGGAGGATGCACGACGATGCAGCGTGCCAAACAGATATCGGAGTCTATTGAGCTGGGCATTATCTTGGCGCTCGCCGGTGGCTTTATGGATGTGTATTCGTACATTGGGCGCGACCATGTTTTCGCCAACGCGCAGACGGGCAACATCCTGCTCGTGGGCGTGAGCATCTCGGAGGGCAACTGGGCACTGGCGGGACGTTATTTCTTCCCCGTGGTGTCGTTTGCCGTGGGCATTATGCTTGCCGACCTGGTTCACGAGCGGTTTGGCAGCGTGATTCACTGGCGCCAAGTGACAGTGTTCTTTGAAGCCGTCATCTTGCTGGGCGTGAGCTTTATCCCCGGTGGCGGTTACAACCTGCTCGCCAACTGCCTCACCTCGTTTGCCTGCGGTATGCAAGTCGAGAGTTTCCGCAAGATTCATGGACACGGCATCGCCACGACCATGTGCATCGGCAACTTGCGCAACGCGCTGCAAAACGTGGACGACTACATCATCACCCATAGGCGTGGCTTTTTGGAAAACGGCCTGCTGTACTTTGGCGTGATTTTTACCTTTGTGTTTGGCGCCGTGCTGGGCAATTGGTGCATTGAGCGCATGGGCCTGCACGCCATCGTCGTGGCGAGCGTGCTGCTGTTTGTCGCGTTTGCCATCATGTTCATCGACCGCGAGCGCGACTTGCGTTTTCGCTGGAAGGTTGCGGCCGAGGCTTGGAAAGAGGGCTGCCGAAAGTAATCGAATGCGGCAAAGGGACTGTCCCTTTGCCGCAATATTTTTCATCTTCTGTTGAAACGCTTTAACAATTCTGACGTTCTCACGTGTTTTTCGTTTCAAAAGCGTTAGGATGGGACTCATAGCGTGGGGCGTAATGGGTGCCCCGCACACGATGGGAGGCTATCAATGGCTAATCGTTTCGTTCTCAATACCATCTCTTATCATGGTTCCGGCGCCATCAAGGAGATCCCCGGCGAGCTCCAGCGTCGCGGCTACAAGAAGATCTTCGTCTGCTCCGACCCCGATCTGGTCAAGTTTGGCGTTACCGCTAAGGTGACCGACGAGCTCGACGCCGCCGGCATCGCTTGGAGCCTCTACTCCGAGATTAAGCCCAACCCTACCATCCAGAACGTCAAGGACGGCGTCGAGGCCTTCAAGGCTGCCGAGGCTGACGCTATCGTGACCATCGGTGGCGGCTCCTCCATGGACACCGCCAAGGCCATCGGCATCATCATCAACAACCCCGAGTTCGCCGATGTCCGCAGCCTCGAGGGCGTTGCTCCCACTAAGAACCACGCCGTGTTCACCATCGCCGTGCCGACGACCGCCGGTACCGCCGCCGAGG
>CABQSP010000093.1:0-6135 GCA_902466855.1 uncultured Collinsella sp.
GTCGCCATTCCCGCCGGCATGCTCGCGGGCCTGGGCTTTGAGGCCGTGCCTGCCGTGCTCATCTGCCTGCTGGCCAACGGCGTGCCCACGCCCTACGGCTCCATCGGCATCCCCACGGTGTCCGTTGCCGACCTGGTGGGTTTGGATTCCCTTCACCTAGCGACCGTTCAGCTGGTGCAGCTCGCGCCGTTCTTTGTGGTGATGCCGCTATTTATTGTGCTGGTTGCGGGCCGTGTTGCCGATGACCAGGGCAATGCCGCGAGTGTGGGCGAGCGTCTGCACGGTGTTGCCGGCGTGGCGTTGCTCTCCGGCGTGTCGTTTGTCGGCGCGGCTCTGGTCGTTGCCATGTTTGTGGGCCCCGAGCTGGCCGTGGTCGTAGGATCCATCGTTTCGCTCGCGCTGACAGCTGCGCTTGCCATGCGTGCCGAGAAGTCGGGGCGTCTGGACGCACGCTTTCACATGAATATCGAGGCGGGGGAGAAGCTCACCGTTAAGTCGGCGCTTTCGGCCTGGTCGTGCTTCATCCTGATCTTTGTGTTGCTGCTGGGCACGTCTAACCTGGTGCCCGCTGTACATGCCGCGCTCGCGCCGTTTGCGAGCCACGTGCAGGTGTATTGCGGTGAGAATCCCGGTACGCTTACGTTTTCGTGGATCAACACGCCGGGCGTCTGGATTTTCCTGGCGGCGTTTGCCGGCGGTGCCATTCAGGGTGCTTCGCCACGCATGATGGGCGAGGTGCTGGCCGCGACTGTGAAGCAGATGATGCCGACGGTGATCACGATGCTTTCGGTGCTGGGCTGTGCCAAGGTGATGGGCTATGCGGGCATGATCTCTTCGATCAGCGCGTTCTGCATCGCCGTCGCCGGTGGGCTGTACCCGATTCTGGCTCCGTGGATCGGCGCAGTCGGTGCGTTTGTGACCGGCTCGGGCACGTCCTCGGGCATGCTGTTTGGCCCCATTCAGAGCCAGGCTGCCACTGCGCTGGGTGTGAGCGACTACTGGATGGTCGCGTTGAACGCCCTGGGCGTCGCCGCCGGTAAGATGATCTCGCCGCAGACCCTCGCCATTGGTCTTGCCGCCGTGCTCGTGCGCGGTAAGGATGCCGAACTCCTGGGCGCCGTCCTGCCCTACGCCGCCGGCATGCTGGTCCTGATGAGCGCCATAGCCATGCTCGGCCAAGGCCTGCCGCTGTAGTCGGCACTTAGGGACGTTCCTTATGTGCCGGCACTTTGGGAACGTCCCTAAGTGCCGGCATCCGGGGACACTCCTTGAATGTTGTCTGTTCAAGAGTGTCCCCAATGACTAGTCGTTTAAAAGCGTCCCTAACGACTAGGCCGCTTGCCTGCGATTTTTGACCGTTGGGCGGGCGCTTCGCCGTTGCCGCAAAAACGTTTTTGCATATCGGGTACAACGGGCTTTACGTGAGTAAAGTGCGCGCCGCGTCCACGTGTCGCGCTTTTAAAGGAGGCCCCATGCCTGGTGTTACCCCTGCAGAAGTTCTGTCCAACTTTGGTATTGCGCTGGTCGAAGATCCCGCCGAGAATCAGCCCCGTCTGCTGGTCGATCTATCCGCCGCGGAGCTCGTCGAGCACGCCATCCGCCGCGAAGAAGGCCGCATGGCATCCAACGGCGCGCTGGTGATCGAGACGGGGGAGCGCACTGGTCGTTCCCCCAATGACCGCTTTATCGTTGACACCCCCGATGTTCACGACAAGATTGCCTGGGGTGCCGTCAACCGCCCGCTTTCTGCCGAGAGCTACGAGGCCATCAAGGCCGGTATCGTCAACTACCTCAACGAGCGCGATGTGTTCGTCACTCGCGGTATGGCCGGTGCCGATCGCAACCATACGCGTCGCCTGCTTGTCGTCTGCGAGCGTGCCAGCCAAGCGCTCTTTATTAAGCAGATGCTCGCCCGCCCGCTTGCCCGTGAAATCGCACGCACCGGCGAGCCGGACTTCTGCGTGCTCGCCGCTCCCGGCTACCAGTGCGATCCCGCCATTAAGGGCCTCAACTCCAGCGCCGCCGTGGTCATCAACTTCCAGGAGCGCGTGATTTTGGTTGCCGGCACCGGTTACTCCGGCGAAATCAAAAAGTCCATCTTCAGCGTCATGAATTACCTGCTGCCCGTCGAGGACGACGTGCTACCCATGCACTGCTCGGCCAGCATGGATCCCGTCACGCACGAGACCGCCGTGTTCTTTGGCCTTTCGGGCACGGGCAAGACCACGCTTTCGGCCAACCCCACGCGGCTGCTGATCGGCGACGACGAGCACGGTTGGTCCGACATGGGCATCTTCAACATCGAAGGTGGCTGCTACGCCAAATGCGAGGGCCTGGACGCGTTCCACGAGCCCGAGATCTTCAACGCTGTCCGCTTTGGCGCGATCTGCGAAAACGTGGTGCTCGACGAGAACCGTAAGCCCAACTACGACGACATCTCGATCACGCACAACACGCGCGTGGCATACCCTGTGGAGCACATTCCCAACGCGTGGACCAAGGGCATGGGCACCACTCCAAGCGTCGTGCTCTTCCTGACCTGCGATGCCTTTGGCGTGCTGCCGCCCATCTCGCGCCTGACGGCCGACGCCGCCATGTATCACTTTGTGACGGGCTTTACGGCCAAGATCCCCGGCACCGAGGTCGGCGTCACCGAGCCCACGCCCACGTTCTCTTCGCTGTTTGGCGAGCCGTTTATGCCGCTCGACCCCATGGTCTATGCCAAGATGCTCGGTGAGCGCATCGCCGACGGCCGCACGCGTGTGTACCTGGTCAACACCGGCTGGATCGGCGGCGGCTACGGCGTGGGTCATCGCATCGAGCTTGCCTACACGCGCGCCCTGGTGGCCCGCGCCCTCGACGGTACCATCGAGGACAGCGAGTTCGTGCACGACGACATCTTTAACGTCGACATTCCCACCACGTGCCACGGCGTACCCGACGGCATCCTGGTGCCGCGCCAGTATTGGCAGAGCACCGCTCGCTACGACGAGGCCGCGCACAACTTGGCCGTGATGTTCGAGGAGAACTTCGAGAAGAAGTACTCGCACCTGCCCGAGTCCGTCAAAGCCGCCGGCCCGCACGCCCAGGTGTCCGCCGAGGCCCGTCATCACGGCCGCGGCCTGCTGGGACTCCGCCACTAGCTTCGCCGTGAGTCCATATCCACCACAAAGGGGACAGGCACCTTTGTGGTGGTTTTGCTCGTGTGGATGACTCGGGTTACAATACGCCTGACATATCGTCCCCTTCTCCGGATGGGGACAGCGCAAGCGTTCTTGTGACGGCACCGTAGGACTTTGAAGGTGGCCGTTGTAAGGGCGCTTTTTGTTTAGGCGCCCTCACTCGGGCGCGCACAATGAAGGGAGAGCGTATGAAGAGCTTTATTGCCGAGGATTCATTCTGGGAGCTGTTTCCGCAGGCAGCGGTCGGTGTTGTGGTCGTGGAGGGCATGAAGCCCACGGCTCAGATTCCTCAAGAGGACGTGGATGCGATTGCGGCGTTGCTCGACCGCGCCAATATCGATGCGGAGCGTCATCTGACCAGCGACACTATCAGCGAGAACGCACCGGTCAGGGCATGGCGCGAGGCCTATCGTCTGTTCAAGACCAAGAAAGGCGCGCGCTGCTCGATCGAGAACTTGCTCAAACGCGTGCTCAAAGGCAAGCCGGTGGGCCACATTACGCCCGCGGTGGATATTTACAACACGGTGTCGCTGACCTACGCGCTGCCCGTGGGAGGCGAGGATCTGCATGCGATCGAGGGGGACCTTCGCCTGAAGGTGACCGACGGTGGCGATGCGTTCTTGCCGCTTGGCGAGGAGACGGACGATCCGACGCTGCCCGGCGAGCTCGCCTACATCGATGATGCGGGCGCTGTGTGCCGCTGCTGGAACTGGCGCGACGGCGTTCGCACGGCGCTGTCCGATGATTCGGCCGATGCGTTCCTAGCGATTGAGTGCGTGGAGCCCGAGCGGATGGGGGATTGCCAGGCTGCGATCGATCGCTTAGCCGAGCTGCTTGAGCGCTATCTGGGAGCGACGGTTGTCATTAAGACGCTTGTGACCCGCGACAATCCTTGCGTGGAGCTGTAGCGGCGCCTAGAACCTATTGATGCCCCAAACCACCACAAAGGTGCCTGTCCCCTTTGTGGTGGTTTTTATGTTGATGGGTTAACAAATGGGGTATTTGGGTACGGGTGTCGCCTTATGCGACTAAGATGTTTACCCGTTAGCATTATGCAAGCGAAAGGCGGTCGTCTCCCATGCAGCAGAGCGACGAGACACGTTTCGAGGACTTTGTCGGACTGATCAGCGGTCTCTACAAGGAGATCCAGCGCATTAAGACGTCTGAGGGCGCAAGGCTGGGCCTCAAGGGCTCCGACGTTATGTGCCTGTACTATCTTGAGCGCAGCAAGGACGGCCTGACTGGTGCCGACCTGGCTCGCATGGCAGGCGTGACCCGCGCCGCCGTCTCGCGTACGCTCGCGCATCTGGAGGAGGGCGGCTACGTCGAAGTCGATGATTCGGGCGATGCCGCCGTTAAGTATCGTGCTCCGGTTCGCCTGACCGCTCTGGGCGGCGAGAGCATGAGCGAGGCTGACCGCATCATTCGCGAGGTGCTCGATACCACCGGTAAGGCTATGGGTGTGGAGCAGCGCGAGCAGATGTATGCATCGCTGCGTACGATTCTCGACACCCTGCGCGAGATCTAAGGCCGCCAAGGCATTTGCTTCCCATTAACAACTGCATAGTCCCGTTTGAGCGCGTATACCGTGCCGGGGCATTGCTGTCAAAATTCCCCGCGCGAGCTCCGCGCAAGAAAGGATTTGTTATGTCCATTCGTATTATTACCGATTCCGCAAGCGATATGTCGCCGGCGGAGCACCCCGCTCTGCGTGTTTTGCCGCTGTCCGTCACCTTTGGCACCGATGTGTATATGGATGGCGTCGACATCGATCATCAGCGCTTTTACGAGATGCTCGTGGAGCGCGATGAGCTGCCCAAGACCGGCCAGGTCAACCCGTACGCGTTTTCGCAGGCGATTGCCGAGGCACGTGAGGCCGGCGACGAGGCAGTGATTATTACCGTGGGCGCCAAGCTTTCGGGCACCAATCAGAGTGCCCGTACCGCACTTGCCGAGGCGCCGGGCGGCGACGTGTTCGTGGTGGACAGCAATAACGTCACCCTGGGCGAGCGTGTCCTGGTCGAGTATGCGTTGCGCTTGGTGGACGAGGGCCGTAGTGCGGCCCAGATCGCGGCGGCCGTCGAGGCAGTCCGTGACCGCGTGGTGGTTATCGGTCTGCTTGAGACGCTGGAGTACTTGGTGCGCGGCGGTCGCCTGTCTGCTGCGGCCGGCGCTGTGGGCACGTTGCTCAACGTAAAGCCCGTTGTGGCCGCCGAGGACGGCCTGATCGTGCAGCTGGGCAAGGCGCGCGGTTCCAAGAACGGTCGTAACCTGCTCAACCAGAAGGTAGAAAAGGCGGGCGGCGTCGACTTTTCCATGCCGCTGGCGCTCGGCTATACGGGTCTTTCGGATGCGGTGCTCAAGAAGTATATCGAGGACAGCGCGGCACTGTGGGCCGGTCACACCGAGGGCGAGCTGTCCATCCACACCATTGGCGCCACCATCGGCACCCACGTGGGCCCCGGCGCCGTAGCCGTAGCCTTCTTCCGCCCCGCCAACTAGCTTTCCGGTCAAAACCACCACAAAGGGGACAGGCACCTTTGTGGTGGTTTATGCTTTTCCGGGTGGAAGGGAGCGAGCAATGGCGTCTGAGGGCTTTTTTGAACGGGTGTACGAGGTGGTCGAGCAGATCCCCGAGGGGATGGTCGCCACGTATGGCCAGGTGGCGCTGCTTGCCGGTCGTCCACGAAGTGCGCGGTACGTGGGGTATGCCCTGCATAGTAATCCGCGCCCCGGCGAGATTCCCTGTCACCGCGTGGTGTTTGCCGACGGGCACATATGCGAGGGCTTCGCTTTTGGCGGTCCCGATGCTCAACGTGAGCTTTTGCTAGGGGAAGGTGTGGCGTTTAAGGACGACATGCACGTCGACCTGGCCGTCTGTCGTTGGCCTGCCGGACTCTAACAGCTCTGCCGTGGCCAGAACCACCACAAAGGTGCCTGTCCCCTTTGTGGT
>CABQSP010000094.1:0-5991 GCA_902466855.1 uncultured Collinsella sp.
TTCATTTGGGGGAAACCGCAATGAGGCAATACATCTTTGCCAGCCACGCGCATTTTGCGACCGGCATCAAGGAGAGCACCGAGCTGCTCTCGGGCGCGCGCGATAACGTCCACGACCTGTCGATGTTTGTCGACGGCCGCACCGACGTCGCCGAGGAGGCCGCCAAGCTCCTGGCGACCTTCGACCCCGCCGACGACGTAATCGTGTGCACCGACCTGTTTGGCGGCAGCGTCAACAACGAGTTCACCAAGATCGTCCAGACGCGCCCCAACACCTACCTGGTTGCCAACATGAATCTGCCGCTGCTGATCCAGCTGCTCTTTTCGGACCAGGAGGCTCCCGCCGATCAGGTTATCCGCGAGATCCTCGCGGCTGACGACACGCGCGTCAAGTTTGTCAACGACCTGCTGACCGATGCGGATGACGAGGAAGAGTTCTAGTCACCGCCTGCTATTAATGGGGCCGGGTTTCCGGCATGAGACCTTTGGGGGTCAATCATGATTCAACTGCTTCGCGTCGACCATCGTCTGCTTCATGGCCAGGTGGCCGTCTCTTGGGTCCAGGGCTTGGGCTCTGACTGCATCTTCTGCGTTGGCGACAAGGTTGCCAACGATCCCGTCTGGAAGACTACGCTCAAGATGGGAAAGCCGGCCAACGTCAAGCTCGTCATCAAGGACATGGAGCACGCCATCGAGGCCATCAACTCCGGTGTTACCGATAAGTACAAGATGATCATCTGCGTCGCCAGCATCGCCGAGGCCAAGCAGCTTGTCGACGGCTGCCCGCAGATCACCTCCATCAACCTGGGCAACACCAAGTCCAAGGACGAGCAGCGTCCCGATGCCCGTAAGATCTCCCGCCAGATCTTTGTGACTGCTGCCGAGGAAGAGGACATTCGCGAGCTCGTCGGCCGCGGTGTCGAGGTCGAGATTCGCGCTCTGGCCGACGACCCCAAGGTCGATGCCCTAAGCGCCCTCTAATTGGGAACCACGGGCGGCGCGCACGGCGCCGCCCCTATTCGTGGGCGTACCGGATAAACGCTTTACCCGTTACCCCCATCTACCGTTCACCGGGAGTACACGCCCGTTGAGCGATTGGTATTAAATAGTTTTCTCATGACTATATAATTGGTATCAAATCATTTGCACCGGTTTAGGTGTTAACAGCACACCGGTACAAGCTGGATCTGTCTGGGCGATTGTCGGCATGGAAAAGGGCGCGCTGACAAGTCGGGAATCGCCGCGCGGATCCAAGAGGGATCAAAGGGAGGAACAATGCTTGTTCAAGCGATCCTCATCGGACTTATCGCTGCCTTCGGTAAGCTCGATTATCAGCTCGGTACGCTCTATGCGTTCCGCCCGATCGTTCTGTGCCCGCTCGTCGGCATAGTCCTCGGGGACCTGCAGTCCGGCCTCGCCATCGGTGCGAGCCTCGAGCTGCTCTTCATGGGTTCTATCTCCATCGGCGCTTACGTGCCGCCCGATGAGTGTATTGGCGGTGTGCTCGCCTGCGCCTTCGCTATTCAGCTGGGTCAGAGCACCGAGGCCGCTATCGCGCTCGCGATGCCCATCGCCACTCTGTGCCTGGCCATTAAGAACGTCGTCAACGCCGGTATGCCCCTTCTGGTCGACCGTGCCGACGTCTTTGCCAGCAAGGGTAACCTCAAGGGTATCTACGCTATGCACTGGATTATCGGTCTCGTGATTGTCGTCCTGGCCTTTATCCTGTGCTCGGTCTCCTTCTATCTGGGTGCCGACGCCGTTCAGGGCCTGCTCGACTTCATCCCGACGTTCGTCCTCGATGGCTTTGGCGTCGCAGCCAACATCCTGCCTGCCATGGGCTTCGCCATGCTCGGCCGTCTGGTGCTTACCAAGCAGCTCGTGCCGTTCTACTTCCTGGGCTTCCTGCTGTGCTCCTATGCCAACGTGCCCGTCCTCGGCGTCGCCCTGATCGCAATCATCATCGGCATCGACAAGTACGACCTGCTGGGCCTTGGTGGCGCCCAGTCCCAGCTTTCTGTGGAAGGGGATGAGGACGATGACTTCTAATTCCGAGAACCAGATTACTCGCTCCGACCTCATTAAGAGCGCCGTGAACACCGGCGCCCTGGGCATGGAATTCTCCTGGACCTACTACAAGCAGATGAACATTGCCTTCTGCCTGATGGTCGCCAACATGCTCAAGAAGATCTATGCCGGCCGTCCCGATGATTACGCCGAGGCCTTGCACCGTCACAGCGCATTCTTCAACATCACCCCGCAGCTCGCTCCCTTCGTGGGCGGCATCGCGATGGCCATGGAAGAAAAGGTCGCTCGTGGCGAGGTTGAGCCCGAGAGCGTCAACGACATCAAGGCCGCCCTCATGGGTCCGCTTTCCGGCCTGGGTGACTCCTTCTTCCTGTCCACCCTGCGCGTCGTCGCCGCTGCCGTGGGCATCAGCCTGTGCCAGGCCGGCAACGTCTTTGGCCCCATCGCCTTCCTGCTCGTCTACAACATCCCGGCGTTCCTGATTCGTATCTTTGGCGCTATCAAGGGTTATGAGCTAGGCATTGGCTTCCTCGACGAGGCTCAGAAGACCGGCCTGATGCAAAAGATCATGGCCTGCGTCGGCATTGTCGGCGTTATGGTCGTCGGCGCCATGAGCAAGGACATGTTCTGGGCTTCGTTGCCCATCGCCATTGGTCAGGGCGACTCCGCCCAAACTCTCCAGGACATCCTGGACGGCATCATGCCCGGTATGCTCGGTATGGCCGCCTTCTGGCTCTACTACTGGCTGCTCTCCAAGAAGATCAACCCGATGGTCCTGATCCTCTGCACCATGGTCGTGGGCATCATCGGCGCTTACTTTGGCGTGCTTGCCTAATATGTTCGAATCGCGCTTCCATCGCGTCTAACGGTTGCGTCGATCTTTGGGGGGCTTGTCGCATCTGCGGCGGCCCCCTGTTTTTTAAAACTCCGTACGAAAGGGGAGGGCTATGGTCGTACCCGAGCTTTCGCTCATGAACATCAACCATCGTTACTACAGCATCGAGACGTTTTTTAAGGCTGCAGGTGAGGCCGGCTATCGCAATATCGAGCTGTGGACCGGCTCGATGCACCTGTATGTGGATTGCCATGAGCACGATTCGGTGGATAAGATTCGCGATCTTGCCGCCCAATACGGTATCAAGATCGTGTGCGTGTGCCCCGAGCAGAACAACCCCAAGCCGTGGAACGTCGCGGTGCGCGGTGAGGCGGGCCAAAAACGCATCCTCTCGTACTTCAAGAATGTGATCGACGTTGCCGTTGAGTTGGGCGTGCCGCAGATTCTGGTGACGAGTGGTTGGGCCTATCTGGACGAGCTGGCTGAGGACGCCTGGGCCCGCAGCGTTGCCATGCTGCGCTCGGTGTGCGACTACGCCGATACGCGCGGTATTCGCGTCGCGCTCGAGGCCCTGCAGCCGTCGGAGTCCGTGTTGGTCAACACCGCACAGGATGTCGCGCGCATCCTCGAGGCGGTCGATCGTCCCAACCTGAAGGCCTGTATCGACTTTGGCGCCATGGAAGTTGCCGGCGACACGATCGACGGCTACTTTGAGGTTTTGGGCGACAAGATCGTTCACACCCACTTTGTAGATGTGGGCGGCGGCACGACGCATCTTGCCTGGGGCGACGGCGAGCGTGATATGCGTGCCGACCTCGAGGCACTCATGCGCCACGGCTATACGGGCTATGTCTCGGCCGAGACGTGTGATGGCCGCTACTATCAGGATCCGTCCAAGGCGACGACTCAGGTTATCGAGATGTATCGCCGTGTGACAGCGGAGATGGAAGCCGAATAACTAAACTGCGCGGTTGCGCTGGAAACGCTTGGGCGGGTCTGGCGCAACGCTTTTATAGCTGGCGAGTTGTGGGGAGCCCGTTGGCAGTAGCGCTCGAAATAGACAACTATTGGCGTTGTAATACCACTCGGGCGAGGAAACCGACCGTTCGCCGCAAATCTCCGTGAGTTTGGATTGGTATTAAATAACAAGCAATCGTATGGCTATAATTGGTATCAGCAAGAAGCGCGATGTATAGAATTGCGCACATGTGATGGGAGGACACACATGAAGGAGACCGAGAAGATCGAGATCATGCACTTCGACCAGGAGGGCTACCTCGAGGACGGCAGGAACGTCTACGAGGCCGGCAAGAAGATGACCGCCCTGGCCGACCGCGTGCACGAGGAGGGCTACGACGCCGTCTTCCTGATGGGCGTCGGCGGCACCTGGGACGAGTTCATGCAGCTCGAGTACCTCATGAACAAGTTCGGCGACCGCGACCTCGAGGTCTACCTGATCCACGCCGCCGAGTGGAACGTCATGGGCCACAAGCGCATGACCGACAGGTCCGTCGTGCTGACCGCCTCCGAGTCCGGCACCACCCCCGAGGTGCTCGAGGCCGTCGGCAAGATGAGGGAGATGGGCGTGCGCGTCTTCGCCATGACCAACCCCGAGGGCAAGATCGGCCAGGCCGTGGGCGCCGAGAACTGCGTCATGATGGCCTCCGACCACGGCGCCGGCGGCTGCGAGAAGGGCTACTACCTCGCCGACTGCTTCGGCCTGCGCCTGCTCAACCGCCGCGGCTGCTTCCCCAAGTTCGATCTGTTTATCGAGCAGACCAAGGATATCTGGAAGGACATGCTCGACATCCGCAAGCGCTTCGAGCCGCGCGCCGAGGAGCTCGCCCGCAAGTACGCGCTGGCCGACTACACCATGTTCATCGGCTCGGGGGCCCTCTGGGGCGAGACCATCCTGTACTCCATGTGCCTGCTCGAGGAGATGCAGTGGAAGCGCATCCGCCACATCACCTCGCACGACTTCTTCCACGGCACGCTCGAGCTGCTCGAGCCCGGCGTCCCGGTGTTCCTGTTCATGGGAGAGGACGAGTGCCGCGCCCTCGACGAGCGCGTCCGCGCCTTCCTCACCAGCGGCGTGACCGGCGACGAGGACTACGTCATCATCGACACCGCCGAGTACGCGATCCCGGGCCTGGACGACGACTTCCGCGTCATCGTGTCGCCGTGGATCCTGTCCGTGCTGACCACCGACCGCCTCGCGCGCAACTACGAGCTGGTCACCAAGCACAACCTCAAGTACCGCCGCTACTACCACCAGTTCGACTACTAAGAGCTGGTCACGGGTCCGATATCTTGGCTGGTTGATATCTCGACCCTGCACAAGGGCGTCCGCATTTGCGCGGGCGCCCTTTTTGCGTTGTGACAAGAGACTGCTGCTAACCGCTTGCCCTATGTTTCCAAATGAATACGCAGTGAGCTGCAAGCGACGATTTGCCCCGCAAGCACTCTAGTATGCTAAAGTACCCAGAAGACCGGCGGAGCTATGCCGGTCTTCCGTTCTATATGAAACACAGCATGAGGAGGCTCACCAGATGACGGCCACACCGTGGGGATTCCGGGACATATTGCCCGAGGAGGCTCAGGCGCGCGAGGAGATCGCATGTACGGTGAAGGGCTGCTTCAGGGAGCATCATTACCTTCCGGTCGAGACGCCGCTGCTCGAGGACAAGGGTTCGCTCGAGGAGGGCGGCCGCATTGCGGACACGCCGTTTAAGCTCTTTGACGATGACGGCCGCCTGCTGGTGGTCCGTCCTGACAACACGTTGCCGATCGTGCGCCTGGTTTCGACCCGCATGCGCGCGGCTGACCTGCCCCTGCGCCTTCGCTACGAGGCGCCGGTGGTTCGCGAGTGTCAGCGCAATGCCGGCGGCTCGCGTCAGTTTACGCAGCTGGGCTTTGAGCTTATCGGCGCGGGCGATACCGCGGGCGATGTCGAGATTGTCTCACTGGTCGCCGAGGCCGTGCGCAAGCTGGCACTTCCCGGTGCGCGCATTATCGCGGGCAGCGTGCGTCCGTTTAAGGAACTGCTCGCGGCCTGTGGGGATCGCGAACTGGCTGCCGAGGCATTGCGTTGTGTGCACGCCAACGACTTCGTGGGCCTCGATGCCCGCG
>CABQSP010000095.1:0-5987 GCA_902466855.1 uncultured Collinsella sp.
ACTCACCGCGCACGCGGCGCGCGATGCGGTCGGAAAGCGAGGCTTTCTCGGCGCGATTCTTGCCCCAAAACGCGCAAGCCACCATGCCGGGGCCCACGTGCGAGCCGATGGTGGGACCCACGGAGCCGCGAATGATCGTGACGTCGGCGCAACCCTCCTCCTTGCGGATGGCGGCTTCGAGCCAGTCACCATCCTTTTCGGCATCGGCCGTCATGATGGCGATGGGCATGGTGCGATCGGGCACGTAGTTCTCGCGGAACGACTTGAGGATGGACTTGAGCGCCTTCTTGCGGCCGCGGTTGACGCCGATCAGCGACAGCGAGCCGGCCAGGTCGTAGGAGAGCTCGGGCTTGACGTCGAGCTTTGCCGTGAGCTGCGCCGCCGCGGGAGGAATGCGGCCGCCGGCAGCCAGTGCGTCGAAGCTCTCGAGCGTAAAGTAGCCGTGGACGTAGGTCTTTGCCTCGTTTGCCCAATCGACCAGCTGCTTGGCGGTCAGTCCCGCCGAACGCTGGCGCACGGCCTCGAGCGCCAAGAGCGCGCCGGTCGCGCAGGGCAGAGCGTTGTCGACCACGTAGAGCTCAAAGTTGGGATACTCGGCGCGCACGGCATCTGCCGCCTGGCACGCGGAGTTGTAGCTCGACGACAGCGCCGAGGTAAAGCACAGGTAGACCGTGGGCGTGCCCTCTTTGGCGCACTCGGTAAAAAACTCGATATAGCGACCGAGCGACACAGCCGAGGTGGACACGCGGGCACCGGCGCGCATGCGGTCGTAGAACTCCTTAGGGCTCATGCTCGACCAGATGTCGTCTGTGCGCTCCTCGCCATCGATAATGAAAGGGAAACCCAGGATATCGACATCGAGGTTCGCGGCGACCTCGGGGCTAAAGTCGCAGCAGGTATCGACGACGATGCGGCAACGGTCAGAATGGCCGGTAGATGCAGCCTTGTCCATCAAAGCGACTCCTTACGTAAAAAGGCGGCCACCCGCATGGGATGGCCGCCAACCGTTAACTCATGCAAGTTAACGTATTTTACTCGTCAAGTGTTTCGATGCGGGGCTTGATGATGCCATATCCACCATTCTTACGGTGATACACCACATTGATGAGGCCAGTCGTCGCGTTCTCGAACACGTAGAAGTCGTGGCCGAGCAGATCGGTCTGCACCAGTGCCTGCTCCTCAGTCATCGGGGTGACATCGATGACCTTCTCGCGGACGAGCAGGTCGTCGTCCTCCTCGGGCAGCAGCAGGTCGGCCAGATCCTCGACGCGCTCGACCGGCGCGACATCCGCGGCACTGGCACCACCCTGGCGGTTGTCCACGACCTTGGTCTTGAACTTGCGCAGCTGGCGGGTGACCTTATCGGCGGAGAGGTCGATGGCAGCATACATATCTGCGCCGTGCTCGGCAACGCGAATCACCGAACCGCGGGCACGAGCCGTGACCTCGACGATTGCCGGGTTGGGGTTCGAGGGGTTCTTCTCATAACGAAGCACGACGTCGACTGTCATGGGCTCGATGTCGAAAACCTTGAGCGCCTCGCCGATCTTCTCATCCACATGCGCACGCAGAGCATCGGTTACCGTCGTCTTGCGTCCAGAAACCTTGATATCCATACGTGGCTCCAATCTGCCTCGGGGACTTACTGTACTGGCTATGTACCCATTGCCGTGCATTTAATCACGCGGATTCCTAAAGACCCGAATAACGATTGCTTGATACCGCATACCGAAGTCTCGTACTTTTCCATGGCAAAGTGCGCTATAGGAGGGAGCCCACAGATTTGTATTTGGTCTCGAAAATTGGCTTTGACCTGCTGGTTTTATAGGGATGAAAAAGCCGGGCTCCCCTATTGGGGAAACCCGGCAGTGCGTGTTGAAACCGTGAAGAGGTGTCCTTTCCAACGTATAGGAGACACCACCCCTAGCAATAACTAGCTATTGAGTTTGTTAATGTCGTCGTCGGTGATGGTGCCTTCCTGGCTGGACGAGTTGTCCTCGGAGGATGCGGTCTCATTGTTGGAATCGGAGGACTCGCTGCCGGAGGACGTGGTCTCACTGGACTCAGAGTCGCCCGGCTGCACGTTAGCGCCCGAAACCGTCTTAGTGGTGAGGTCGTAGGGCATCGTGCCATACCAGACGCAGTGGACTGCCTCGAGCGTACCGTCGACCGTGATGTCGTCGAGGGCGTCGCTCACGGCACGGCACAGTTCGTCATTGGACGAGGCGCCCGCAACACCAAGCGTCGAGGGCGCCTCGAGCGCACCGACATAGGAGACCTCGCTCATCAGGCGTGCAAGGTAGCCGCCGGCCGTGGAGTCGCAGATTACATAGTCGACCTCGCCGGACTCGAGCGCCTCAAAGCACTCGTTGATGTTGGAGTAGGTCTTTTGGTTGGCGGTGATGCTCTGCTTAGCAAGCGCCTCCTGCGAGGCCGAGGACATCTGAACGCCCAGGGTGGACGTGTTAAGGGTATCGGTGGAAACGCTTAGCGACCCACCATCTCTAGTTTTACCGAACACGGAAGTGGCATCGTACAGGCAGGTGCCGAGCGAGCTAATGTCCCCGTCCGTGGAGTTAATCTCGCCGATAAAGATATCGGCCTTTTTGTCGCCGAGCGCGGAACCTGCCGAAGACGCATCGACAAAGGAGACCTTAAGGCCCATGCGGCTTGCGAGGGCGCGGGCGGCGTCAACCGCATACCCCGTGAGCTCGCCGTCGGCGTCCTGCATGGCCTGCGGCGCATCGGAAGTATCGAGGGCGACCGTCAGGGTTCCGGGAGTGACCAGGGCATCGTCCGACACCGCCGGCGTGACGGTCTCGTACTCGATCTGGTCGATCGTGGGAGTCATGAACGTAGACAGCGGGTTGAACGCGCATCCGCTCAGGCCCAAAACGGCGATGACCACTGCGGTCCCAGCACCTAACCGAGCCGCGTGCATCAAGCTGCCCCTCACCATGTCCACTACCCTGCCTTCTGTGTCGTATACGATCCGTGCGTTGCGCGGAATATCAGGTTGTTCCCACCAGCTGACCTGGTATTTGACCCCACACTTGCGCACCGGGGTGTTTGCTCGGGAGGCCGCAGCCACCTTCACGACTGGCCCGCTCGCCCGCGAGGCGGTATTGCCCCAAAGAAAGTAGAACGGACGGTGCGGCTTACATCTAGGACGCGCCATGATCGCGCCGCGCGCACGCGGTCGCTTACGTGGATCCCTTTGACCGCGTCTGTCTTGGACTAGGACGGGCATTTCGTCCGTCCGCAACCACAGCCTGGTAGGAACGAAGCGCATTATAGCTAAGTTCAAGCTAAAGTTTAAGGTTAGGGGCGTTATTCGCATCGCGAGTACAGATTTCGCAGGTCAGGACGGACCGCACGTGCTCTGATTGAGCCCGTCGCTCCCCTATGGAAAGCCCCAACACACCCGTCTTAGGGCGCCGTGGCCAAAAAATAGCAAATATGACTACTGTTACCAATTTAGTAGCAGGAGTTTTTGGCTCTGCAAGCTGTTTTCACGCTCTATAACGTCAGATTGATGCCAGGATATTCCACATTTGTTTAATAACTTTCTAATTTACCC
Source organism: uncultured Collinsella sp. (assembly GCA_902466855.1). GTDB lineage: Bacteria > Actinomycetota > Coriobacteriia > Coriobacteriales > Coriobacteriaceae > Collinsella. Next base: position 3,581 of record CABQSP010000095.1, read on the forward strand.
CCTCTTCCAGTCCCAAAATCCCTGATTTTGCTGTTACTGAATTTGTAGCAGTACTCATATTTGCTATATTTTGGCCAGAGCATATATCCAACCCCCTGTTTCAGAGCATTGTTAGGCGGGTTTAAGCCCAAAACACGCCCGCAGCGTGTTAAGCAGCGCCTCTTGCTTTTTCCTGCGGGCATCGACACGATTCCGGTACCGCTTTCGCATACGCTGGTGCATGCGCCATGCGAGCGCCTCCATTGCTTCCATGTCGCAGAGCATCTCGTTATTGACCGTCGCGACCTCGATTCCCATAGTAATCAAGCCCGTGTTGCGTTTTTCATCATGGATACGTCCCCTCCGGGAGGAATGGCCCAGCTCACCGTTGTATTCCAGGTCAAACTGGGCTGCTTCCTGATACGCATCGCAAACTGCATGCGGCATCCCCGAGATTGCCTGCGCGCGGTCATCGAACTCGATCTTGTAGTCGGTCTTAAAGGGACCGCAGGCAAATCCGCCATAGGAAAACGGAAGCGAAAACAGAGCGAGCATGATGCACTCCATGGGCGAGCGCAGGTTTTCTGACAGGTAGGGACACAGGCGCAGCAGCTGTTTGGCCACATTCCCCTTGCATGCCGTAAGGTAATCTGCAAGGCGATCGGGCGTCAGCACCGGCTCGACTTCAAAGTAGCCCACGTCTGCCGGTTGGTCCTTGTCCTTTGCAAGTTTGTTCGCAACGGGCGAAGTGTAGGGAGGCAGATACTTCCCGCGGTCACTCAGTGAAATCTTAGAGCACAGCTCCTGGGCCAGGGCAAATGCCTGGATGCAGCCGACTTCGCGCGCGACGGCTACGCAAAGGGCCTCGGGAGATAGACTGTACACCCCCGGTTCCACCTCTAGAATCGAGCCGGCGGGCAACTCGGAGCATACGGACCAGCTCACGCCAAGAATACGGCGGCGCTGCGCTGCAGACCCTACCAGCAAGCACAAATCCTCTTGCACCTCGCCGCTTGCGGCCCCAATCCGCACCAAATCGGGAAGATAGATGTCCTCGGTCGAGGGCGACGACGTGCGCAGCACACGGCGCTCTTCATCGGGATTAAGGTCCTTCCAGCTTATGTAGCCCATCTGCCGGCGCTCGGCGCGCATCATGCGCAGCGCCGAGGCACCCGTCAGAATTACGGAAGCAGCCAGCTGCTCGCTTGCAGGCTTGCCACGCTGCCCGATCTTTATTGCCATCTGAATCACCCCTACCAAACGCGTGCGATAGCGAGGCCATCGACCGCTGCGGCGCCGGCGCGCTTGAGTTCCGCCGAAGCCGCTGCCATCGTCGCACCCGTGGTGATAACGTCGTCGATAAGCAGCAAGCGGCGGCCGTGCACGTCCTCAACCGTCTCGTACATGCCTTGGGCACGCTCGCGGCGCTCCTCACGACCGAGTTCGCGCTGGTCGCCATGCCCGTACTTGACGAGAGCATCGAGCAAGGGAACACCCGACAGCTCGCAAAATGGGCGCGCAATGGCCTCCATATGATCAAAACCACGCCGCCGAAACGCTGCCGCCGTCGCAGGCACAAACACCACCGCATCCGCACCGGACAGCACACCTCCATAGCGATCGGGCGCTACGACCTGGGCATGCAGGGCGGTGTCGTAGACCAGCTCCGCCAGATACGGAGCCAGACGTCGCTCGCCCGCGTCCTTGTACGCTTTAATGATGCGCGGCAGCGGATGCGCATAGACAGCGCACGCCAAGCAGCGGTCGAGTGCCTCCGCCATTGCCGAGGACGTGCCCTCGACCGAACACTCAGTGCACAGCAAATCCCCAAACGGGGCGCCGCATCGGGTGCAGCTATGACGTGGGTCGATGAGCGTGAGCGCGGCCAGGCAGTCTTGGCAAATAAGCGCACCGGCGCGTTCGCAGCCGGCACATCGCGTGGGCGACAACGCCTCAAGCGCCTCGTACGTCGCGTGCTCGGCAAACGGTAGCAATTCGTCCGCAAACGGTAGGGCACCGGCGCCCTGCAGACGGCTCAATATGTTCAAACGGCTCTTCAAGATACAACCCTCCCTACGTTCGGTCGCAGGGAGGGTTGTTGATTCAGCGCTATGATACCCCGATGCGCTCGGGGCAAGGCGAGCTAAATCCGCTCGCGGGCGTTATTCGCCGGCGGGCGGTTGTGGTGCGGACGAAGACGGGGTCGAGCCCTCGCCACCATCCTGGCGCGGCTTGCGGGAACGGCGACGGCGACGGCGCTTTTGACCCTGGTCGGCCGAGCCCTCACCACCGCGATCCTCGCGCGGCTCGCGCTCGTCGCGAGCGGCGCCACGCGAAGCCTTGGCAGCCGCTCCCCCGCCATCTCCGGGACGACGGCGCGTAACCTTGACCTCGCCATCCGACACCTGATCGGCCACGGAGGGCACTG
>CABQSP010000096.1:0-5984 GCA_902466855.1 uncultured Collinsella sp.
GCCGCGTTATTCAAATCGCAGTGCCGCGGCTTGTGCCGTCTGCATCACGCGCTGGAGCGGCACGTTATGCTCGCGAGCGAGACGGGCGCAGTCCTCGTACTCGGGCGCTGCGCGCTCGCTGCCGTCGGGCAGGGTTGCCACCTTGACGGACACCTCGCCCCATAGCGTCGTTACGCGCTCAAAGCGGCGTGGCAGGCAAACGCGCTCCATGACCTGGCGACGAATGCCGTTGGTCGTGGTTTCCAAAAAGATGATCGTCTGCAGGCGCTCGATATCCTCGTGAGCACAGATTACCTGTAGCTGCCAACTGGGACGGCCTTTCTTGCAATAGAGGGGCAGCCAATGCACCTCGCGCGCACCCGCCTCGCGCAGGCGGTCAGCGGCGTAGGCGAGTACCTCAGGCGACGCGTCGTCGATGTCGCATTCCAGCTTGACGATAGTCTCGGGCGCATCGGTCTCGCGGGACAGCGGGGATTTGCTATCGCATGGCATACGGTCCGGATCCTTTCCGCACGGGCTCGTTTTGTTCACTCAAACGCTAGCACATCGGACGTGGCACAGGCGTGACTTTCGTCCGTCGCCGCCCTCGCCCCCATCCAAACGTGTACGTCAGCCTCCAAACATGTCATTATTTGTCGGTTTTGGAGGCTGACGTACACGTTTTGAGAGCAAGCGAGGCCGCACCACGCGCCGCGCAACCTTTCCAATCGATTTCGATCCCCGGCGTGCCCGGCGTGTTGAGAGCTGCGCCATTACAATGAAGCGGATTCGCTTGACGCAAAGGAGCCGCTATGCCCATGTGCCCGCTGGTCGATTGCCATACCCACACCTCGTTTTCGGACGGGCATGCCTCGTTTGAGGACAACGTCCGTGCCGCTGCTGCGGCCGGCTGCCGCGTCATGGTCTCGACCGACCATCTCACCCTGCCCGCCAGCATGGATGCTAACTGCGAGGTGCAGGTTACTGAGGGCGACCTCCCGGCGCATCGTCTGGCTTTTGAGGACGCTCGCAATCTTGCCGCTCAGATTGCGCCAGAACTCACCTTTATCTACGGTTTCGAATGCGATTGGTACGAGGGCTGCGAGCCTTTGGTTGAGCGCTGGTCCCAGGGCGCCGTCGTGCGCCTGGGCAGTGTGCACTGGATTGGCAACCCAGGCGATATCATGGCCGGTGCCGCGGGTACGGCGGGAACGGAGGATGTCGCTCGTCCCGATACGCCCGATTCGCGCTGCGGCTGGATCGACGATGACACCAACTTGCATGTTTGGGAAAACCTGGGGGTACACGGCGTGTGGGAGCGCTACGTCGACGACTGGTGCCGCGCTTGCGAAAGCTCACTCAACTTTGACGTAATGGCCCATCCCGACCTGGTCATGCGCTTTTCGAAGGAAGGCTTTGCGCCCGACTTTGACCCGACGCCGTTCTGGGGGCAGATGGCCGAGTGCGCTCACGACACGGGCCGCCGCGTTGAGGTCTCGACCGCCGCGCCGCGCAAGGGGCTCGACGATTACTATCCCGCGACCGGGCTATTGCGTTGCTTCGCCCACGCCGAGGTACCCATCACCTTTGGCTCGGACGCACACCGCGCCTGCGACATCTGCTGGAACATCTGCGAGGCCCAGGCCCACGCTTACGACTGCGGCTACCGAACCTTCGACATCCCCCACCCCAACGGCGAATGGGAATCCACACCCCTCGACTAGCCATCCCTTCATAAGTTGCGGTGGAATAGGGATTGTTTTGCCTGATGAAGCGCTTAAACAGTCCCTATTTCACCGCAACTTCCATGACCCCGTTACACCAACAAAGACTGTCCCAAACGACTAGTGGCGGCGGGCGTTGAGTTCGCCGGCCAACTCGTCGAGGGTGATGCCGTAGCGCTCAAGCGTCACGAGCAAGTGGTAGACCAGGTCGCCGGCCTCGTAGCGGATATGATCGTGATCGTTATCCTTGCAGGCCATGATCACCTCGCTTGCCTCCTCGGCAAGCTTCTTGAGCAGCTCGTCCTCGACGTCGGTCAACAGACGAGCGGTGTAGCTCTCCTGTGGCGACGCATCGCGACGACCGTGAATCACCTCGGCCAGACCTGTCAGCGTCTCACCGATATTTCCATCCTGAACGTTTGCGGTGCGCACACCCATGGTTCAATCCTTTCTGGTGGCCGAGCGTCTAATCGAGCGCCCGCCCTACGCGAGTTTTTTAAAGAAGCAGGTACGGTTGCCGGTATGGCAGGCCGGACCCGGCGAGTCGACCTTGACCAACAGCGTATCGCTATCGCAGTCGGCCCAGAGCTCCTTGACCTCTTGCATATTGCCGCTCGTCGCGCCCTTGTTCCAGAGCTCCTGGCGGCTGCGGCTCCAAAACCACGTGGTGCCGGTCTTGAGCGTCAGCCCCACCGACTCCTCGTTCATCCAAGCAACCATAAGCACCTCGCCGGTGTCATACTGCTGAACCACACAAGGAATCAGCCCGCGGGCGTCGTATTTAAGATCAGACGCTTCTATTACCTCAGTCATCATTTCTCCCAAGTAATTACCGTAAACCCCACAGGTCGGCGAGGGTTGTCCAGGTGCCGCAGGTTGCCGCGAAAGAGGAGCGACGCGTACTTTGGTACGCGAGCGACGGTTTGAGCGGCAAGATGCGGTGCCTGGACAAGCCGCAGCGAAGCCCGCAGCATTAGAAGTCCAATCTCACAGGGATGCCCTGCGACGCCATATACTCCTTCACCTGGCGAATGCTGAAGGTTCCAAAGTGAAAGACGCTTGCCGCCAGCACGGCATCGGCCTCGCCCTCGATCACGCCCTCGGCAAAATGCTCGAGCGTACCCACGCCGCCGCTCGCGATGACGGGAATCGGCACCGCACGCGCCACGGTGCGGGTGAGCGCCAGGTCAAAGCCAGACTTGGTGCCGTCGCGATCCATGCTGGTCAGCAGGATCTCGCCGGCGCCGCGACGGGCCGCCTCCTCGGCCCACGCCAACGCGTCGATACCCGTGGCGTTGCGGCCTCCTGCGGTAAAGACTTCCCACTTGTCGGCACCGGATGCGCCGGGCAAACCGACGCGCTTGGCATCGATCGCCACGACCACGGCCTGGCTGCCAAACGCCGCGGCAGCCTGGCTAATCAGCGACGGGTCGCGCACGGCGGCAGAGTTGAGCGACACCTTGTCAGCACCGGCGGCAACCATGGTGCGCATGCCCGCCAGGTCGCGAAAGCCGCCGCCCACGGTATAGGGAATGGCCAGCTCCTCGGCTGCATGCGCCGCCATCTCGATAGTCGTCGCACGGTTGTCGCTCGTGGCGGTAATGTCCAAGAAGACGACCTCGTCCGCACCCTCGCGGTCGTAGGCGCGGGCCAGCTCCACCGGATCGCCGGCATCGCGCAAGCTCACAAAGTTGACGCCCTTGACCACGCGGCCGTCCTTGACGTCTAGGCAGGGAATTACGCGTTTGGTAAGCATGGGCTACTCCTCCCCTCGGGCGGCGGCCAGCGCCTGCACCAGCGTAAAGTTGCCCTCGTAGAGCGCACGACCGGTAATGGCGCCTTCAATCGCGCCCTCACCCACCGCGGCCAGCGCGCGGATGTCGTCGAGCGTCGAGATACCGCCCGACGCCACGACGGGAAAGCCCGCGACCTCGGCCACATGGCGATACGCCGCCACATCGATGCCCGTCTGCATGCCATCACGCGCGATGTCGGTATACACCAGATGCTTAAAGCCCAGCTCGGAAAGCTGCGCCACGGCGTCGTCGAGCGCCATGCCCGCGCCGTCACGCCAACCGTTCACCTTGACCTGGCCGTCGTGTGCGGCAATGTCGGCCACCAACAGCTCGCCAAAACCTTGGGCTGCCACCTCGGCAAAACCCGGCTCGGTCACCAGCACGGTGCCCAGCGCAATGCGGCGCGCACCGTAGCCGGCCAACTCGTCGATGCGCGCGAGCGAGCGGACGCCGCCGCCCACGTCCACGGACAGACCGTCGACGCCGCAGATGGCCTTAATCGCCGCCGAGTTGGCAGCGCATGTGTCCTCGTCCTCGCCAAAGGCAGCGGACAGGTCGACGACGTGCACCCAGCTCGCGCCCTGCTCGGCAAACGAGCGGGCGACGGCCACGGGGTCGTTGGAATATACCTTGCAGCGGTTGCGGTCGCCGCGCTCCAGGCGCACAACCTTGCCGCCGATCAGATCGATTGCGGGAAACAGGATCATCGGCCAACCTCCTCGACGATGTTGACGAAGTTCTTAAGGATGCGCTGACCCAGCGCGGAGGATTTCTCGGGATGGAACTGGCAGCCCCACACATTGCCGTGGCGCACGATGCACGGGAAACTCCGTGTATAGTGCGTGCGCGCCAACACATCGGTGGCATCGACGTCGCCGGCCACCGCGTAGCTGTGGGTGAAGTACATATTGGCGCCCTCGGCAAAACCGGCGAGCAGCGGATCGGCCGCGCCGGCAGGCGTCATGTGCACCTGATCCCAGCCCACGTGCGGGACCTTCAGACGGCTCGACTCCAGGTGCGTGCACGAGCCACGCATGATGCCCAGGCCATCGACCCAGGGACCGCCGGCCTGCTCGGAGGCATCGTCGTCCGCGTCCACGCCCTCGTCCGCAGGCACGCCCTCGTTGCCACGCTCAAAAAATAGCTGAAGACCCAGGCAGATGCCGAGCAGCGGAGTTCCGGCGGCAACGGCATCGAGCACGGCCACCTCCTCGCCGCTTTGGCGCATAAAGGCGATCGCGTCATAGAACGCGCCCACGCCCGGGATGACCAGGCCGTCGGCGTTGCGGATCTGCTCCGGATCGTCCGACGTGCAGGCGGCGGCACCGGCGCGCGCAAGCCCGCGCACGACGCTCGACAAGTTGCCCTTGTGGTAGTCGACCACCACGATCTTCGGTTCGCCCACGCGACCCCTCCACTTCTCATCATCCAAAACCACCACAAAGGTGCCTGTCCCCTTCGTGGTGGTTTTACCCTTGTGACGGTTACAGTGAGCCCTTGGTGCTGGGGATGCCCCGCACGCGGGGATCGAGCTCGCAGGCGTGGCGCATCGTGCGGCCCACGGCCTTAAAGGCGGCCTCGATAATGTGATGCGAGTTGCCGCCCGCCAGCTCGCGCACGTGCAGCGTGAGCTTGGCGTCGCGCGCAAAGGCGTAGAAGAACTCGACGGCCAGCTCGGTATCGAAGCTGCCCACGCGCTCGGTCGGCACGGGCAGCTCGCAATAGGCCTGGCCGCGACCCGAAATGTCCACGGCGGCCATCACGAGCGTCTCGTCCATGGCGATCGCCGCGTCGGCAAAGCGCGTAATGCCCGCCTTGTCGCCCAGCGCCTGGCAAAACGCCTCGCCTAGCACGATGCCCGTGTCCTCGACGGTGTGGTGTGCGTCGACCTCCACATCGCCCACCGCATGCACCGTCAGATCAAACAGGCCATGGCGGCCAAAAGCATTGAGCATGTGGTCGAAAAACGGTACGCCGGTCGAGATATCGCACACGCCGCATCCGTCCAGGTCGAGCTTGACGACAATGTCGGTCTCCCCCGTCTTGCGGGTCACCTCGGCATAACGGCCCATCTACATCTCCTCCTTCACCAGCGCGGCAAACGCAGCCAGCACCTCGTCGTTTTCCTGCGGGGTGCCTACGGTAATGCGCAGACAGTCCGCGAGCCCCGGCGCATAGCTAAAGTCGCGCACCAAAATCGAATACTCGTCGCGCAGGCGCTCACGCACGCGCGTGGCATGCGGCGTGCGTACGAGCACAAAGTTCGCCGCGCTCGGCCATACCTCCACGGGCAGGCCTTCGGCAGCCATCGAGCGCAGGGCGCACAGCTCGCGCTCGCGCTCGGTTGCGACCTGCGCCACCACGGGCGCGTACGCATCGCGGGCACGCACGCAGGCAAGCGCGGCGGCCTGGCTCAGCACATTGACCGAATAGATCTGGCGAATCGCCGCGAACACGTCGATGACTTCCGGCGCCGCGATCACGT
>CABQSP010000097.1:0-5971 GCA_902466855.1 uncultured Collinsella sp.
CCGGCCTCGACGTCTTCGTCCTCGACGCTGCCGCCAATGCCCTGGCTGGCCTGTCCGGTGTGATCTTCGCTCCCATGAGCTTCCTGGTCTACTTCGGCCTGTCCTTCCTGATCCCCTCGACCTCTGGTATGGCCACCGTCTCCATGCCCATCATGGGACCGCTGGCTGTTAAGCTCGGCTTCTCGCCCGAGGTCATGGTCATGATCTTCTCCGCCGCCATCGGTGTCGTGAACCTGTTCACCCCGACCTCCGGCGCCATCATGGGCGGTCTCGCCCTGGCCAAGATCGAGTGGACGACCTGGCTCAAGTTTGCCCTTAAGCTCATCGTCGCGCTCTCCGTCGTCTGCGCCATCATCCTGACCGTCGCCTGCGTGTTGCTCTAAGTACCCAACGGGTACCCCACGGAAACCTTGACGATCCTGTAAAGGATCACCTGGTCATCGTCTGTCCGGTGGGGTCAACCCACCGGTAGACTCCTACCTTTAGCCCCCTTCCGTTCCGTGCGCGGGAGGGGGCGCTCTTGTGTTCCGGCGTTTTACCAAACGCCGGAACCACTCGACGCTGCAAGCCCACCAGAGCGGCAATCTGACGTTCAATCGTCGGGCATGGCCAAAAGGCCTATGCCCTCCTCTTTCACGTCACCTTGCTCGCTCTGGCGGGCTTTCGCTGACTTTTGCTCCACCTGCGGCGCTGCCATTGTTGGTGTTATGGGGCGGTGCAATGGGGTCAGGTTAGTTTGCACCAAATATGTCCGACAAGAGGTTTGACGGATGTTTGGTTGGTGCCTGTTGATGGTCTGGGTATCGGGGAGGGCGGGCTCCGTTATAATCGCCTAGAACATTAAATGGAAACGGGACGGGAGCCATATATGCGCCAGGGTTTCGACAACGCGAAGTATATCGAGCTGCAGGCTGCTCACATTAAGGAGCGCATCTCGCAGTTTGGTGGCAAGCTCTATTTGGAGTTTGGCGGTAAGCTGTTTGATGACTATCATGCGAGCCGCGTGCTGCTGGGTTTTGAACCGGACAGCAAGTTCCGCATGCTCAAGAGCATCGCCGACGATGTCGAGGTTATCATCGCGATCAACGCGAACCACATCGAGAAAAACAAGGCTCGTGGTGACCTCGGCATTACCTATGACGAGGATGTGCTGCGCCTGGTTGACCTGTTCCGCGGCAACGGCTTTGCTGTCGCGGCTGTGGTCATCACCCAGTACGCCGGCCAGCCCGCTGCCGATGTGTTCCGCAACCGCCTGAACGCGCTCGGTATTCCCGCCAAGCTGCACTATCCCATCGAGGGGTATCCGCACGATGTCGATCTGATCGTGTCCGACGATGGCTACGGCAAGAACGAGTTTGTCGAGACCACGCGTCCGCTCGTTGTCGTGACGGCACCCGGCCCCGGCTCGGGCAAGCTCGCCACTTGCCTCTCGCAGCTGTATCACGAGCATAAGCACGGTACCGCCGCCGGCTATGCCAAGTTTGAGACCTTCCCGGTCTGGAATCTTCCTCTGACGCATCCGGTCAATATTGCCTACGAGGCCGCCACGGCTGACCTCGACGATGCCAATATCATCGATTCGTTCCACCTTGAGGCCTACAACAAGACCACGGTCAACTACAACCGCGACGTCGAGGCCTTCCCGGTAGTCCGTGCCCTGATGGAAAAGATCCTGGGCAAGAGCCCCTACCAGAGCCCTACGGACATGGGCGTCAATATGGTCGGCTTTGCCATCACCGATGACGATGCCTGCCGCGACGCTTCCAAGATGGAGATCGTCCGCCGCTACTTTACCGCGGTCGAAAATGTGCGCCGTACCGGCGTGGGCGATGAGCAAGTCGACCGTCTCAAGATCATTATGAAGAAAGCCGGCATCGATAAGAACTACTCACCGGCGCGCTCGGCGGCCCTCACCAGGGAGCAGCTGACGGGTGGTCCCGTGGGTGCCATGGTTATGCCCGATGGCTCCGTGGTGACCGGCAAGACTTCCACGCGCCTGGGCGCTGCGAGCTCGCTCATCATGAATGCACTTAAGCATGTCTCGGGCGTCGACCTTGAGCTCGAGGTCATTAGCGATGAAGCGATCGAGCCCATCAGCAAGCTCAAGACGCATTTCCTGGGCAGCAAAAACCCGCGCCTCCACACCGACGAGACGCTTATGGCGCTGTCGATCACCTCGGCCACGAGTGAGACGGCCGCTCGCGTCCTTTCGGGCCTGGAGCAGCTGCGCGGTTGCGATGCCTTCTTTAGCGTGATTATCTCGCCGACGGACGAGACGGTACTGCGCAAACTGGGTATCAACGTGTGCTGCGAGCCCAAGTTTGAGCGCCGCGGTTTCTTCCATCGCTAAGTTTGAAGCACCGCGGTAATTGCATTGCATTTTGGCCGTATCGGGTTAGCGCCCGGTACGGCTTTTTGATCAATAAAGCGCCTATTTCGGCGAAAAATAGCTGTTTACCTGCCTAGAAACAATTTGAGCGGTATACAATAACCGTAACTGTTTCATCCTTAGCGGGATGCCGCATGATGGATATTACCTGCCATCGTGAGGTGTGTCGGTCGCGCACGGCGCGTTAGATGCTCGTGCTCGGTTTGAGGAGGCTGCTATGGCGGGCAAGGGTCGTGCGAGTGTCAACGATATGAAGCGTGTCGAGGTGCTGGTATTGATGGAGATCGACCGGCAAACCGAAGACAATGGCGGGCCGTATGGTTTCTCGCGCAAAACGCTTGCCGAGCGCGTGGGGGTTTCGCCGTATCGTGCCCGCGCCGCAATCGATCGCTTGGATTCCGAAGGCATGATTGATGTCGTCTCGCGTTATAGCGACGACGGCGGTCAGCTTGCAAATGGCATTTGCCTCACCGAACGTGGCGAGTGGTATCTTGAGGGCGTCCGTACCGGCATGCTCGTTCAAGAAATGCTTGAGGACGAGGTTTCTGATCGATAGCAGCATGTAACCCTTGCCATAGCGACGCCGCCTGGGAAACCGGGCGGCGTTTTGTTTCAAGATTGAGAAATGCAATCTCACGCGAGAAAAATTGCGAACGGTCCGCGGCGCGAGTATTACAATGAAGACCCGTAAGATGTGGATAAACAACTTCTACGGGAAGCGCAGGTAACTCAATATGACCAAGCATGTGTTCGTAACCGGTGGCGTGGTTTCGTCTCTGGGCAAGGGTATCACCGCGGCCTCGCTGGGCCGTCTGCTCAAGTCGCGTGGCTACAAAGTAACGATGCAGAAGGCCGACCCGTATCTGAACGTCGACCCCGGTACCATGAGCCCGTTCCAGCATGGTGAGGTCTTCGTTACCGAGGATGGTTACGAGTCCGACCTGGACCTGGGTCATTACGAGCGCTTTATTGATGAGAACCTGACCCGCGATTCCAACTTTACGACCGGTGCCATCTACAAAAGCCTAATCGCCCGCGAGCGTCGCGGCGACTTTTTGGGCGGTACCGTGCAGGTGATTCCCCACGTCACCAATGCCATTAAGGACAAGTTCCGCCGCATCGAGGAGCAGACCGGCTCCGATGTAGTCATCACCGAGCTGGGCGGCACGATCGGCGACATCGAGTCCCAGCCGTTTGTCGAGGCCATCCGTCAGTACCGCAAGGAGGCCGGCCCCGAGAACGTCTGCTACATCCACGTGTCGCTCGTTCCCTATATCGCCGCCGCCCACGAGGTCAAGACCAAGCCCACGCAGCATTCCGTCAAGGAGCTCCGCAGCTTTGGCATCCAGCCCGATATCATCGTGCTGCGCTCCGACCACCATATCGATGACGCTATCCGCGGAAAGATCGCAAGCTTCTGCGACGTCGACACCAATTGTGTCTTTACCAACGAGGACTGCGCGAGCATTTACGATGTTCCGCAGCTGCTTGCCGAGCAGGACTTTGACCTGCGCATTTGCGAGCGCCTGGGTCTGGACCCGCGTGAGCGCGACATGAGCGAGTGGAACGAGTTCCTGCGCAAACAGAATCACGCCAACCATCACGCCGACAAGGTGAAGATCGCCGTCGTGGGCAAGTACACGCAGCTGCCCGATGCGTACCTGTCGGTTATCGAGGCCCTGCACCATGCGGGCGTCTTCTACGATCGCCATGTGGACGTCCAGCTGGTCGACGGCGAGAGCCTCGACGAGCAGAATGTCTCCGAGGTTCTGGGTGACGCCTCGGGCATCTTGGTCCCTGGCGGCTTTGGCAAGCGCGCCCTGGAGGGCAAGATCCTCGCGGCCGAGTTTGCCCGTGAGCACAAGATTCCGTATCTGGGCATTTGCCTGGGTATGCAGGTGGCCGTGTGCGAGTTCGCCCGCAACGTCGTCGGCCTTGCCGGCGCCAGCTCCTCCGAGTTCGATCCGGACGGCCCGTTTAGCGTCATCGATCTGATGAGCTCGCAGGAGGACGTGACCGAGAAGGGCGGCACCATGCGCCTGGGCGCCTATCCGTGTAAGCTCGCCGCCGATACCCTTGCTCGCGAGGCATATGGCGAGGAGCTCGTCTACGAGCGTCACCGTCATCGCTTTGAGTTCAACAACGCCTTCCGTGACCAGCTCGAGGACGCCGGCTTGGTTATCTCGGGTCTGTCGCCCGACGAGCGCCTGGTCGAGATGGTCGAGCTGCCGCGCGACGTGCATCCGTGGTATGTGGCAACCCAGGCTCATCCCGAGTTCAAGAGCCGCCCGACCAACCCGCAGCCGCTGTTCCGCGAGTTCGTGCGCGCTTCGATCGGCCAGCACGAGGGTGTCGACCGTCTGCAGGTGACGCCCATGAACCTCGCTACGGACTAAGGGTGCCGGCGAATAAGGAACATACCGAAGCTACTCCCTCGTCGCTCGCCGTGGCGGCGGGGGAGTATCTCGATTACCTCGCGGTCGAGCGGGGTTTGGCGCGCAACACGATTGCGGCCTATCGTCGTGACCTGACGACGTACTGCGCCTATCTGGAGCGGGCTGACATTGCGACGTTTGAAGATGTGAGCCGTCAGGTCGTGGAGGGCTTCGTTGCCGATCGCCGCGACGGAGGCTATTCCGACGCCTCGGTGGAGCGCGCGCTTGCTGCCGTGAAGGGCCTGCATGCCTTTTTGGTGCGCGATGGGGCCGTGGCCCAAAACCCGACGGCGGCGTTGCGCCTGCCCAAAAAGGCAGATCGCCTGCCGGAATACCTTTCGGTGGAGGATGTCTCGGCGCTGCTCGATCAAGACTTTCCCGAGGGCGAGATGGGGCTGCGCGATCATGCCATCTTGGAAGTGCTTTACGGTTGCGGCTTGCGCGTGAGTGAGCTGGTTGGGCTCGATGTGGGCGATATCCATATCGATGACGGGTTTGTCCTGGTGCGCGGTAAGGGCTCCAAGGAGCGTCTGGCCCCGTTGGTGGGAAGCGCGGCTCGCGCCCTGACGCTTTATGTAACTGAGGGGCGTTCTCGCTTGGCGGCCCATGCCCGCGGAACCGAGACCTCGGCGGTCTTTTTAAATAAGAACGGCCGCCGTCTGTCGCGCCAGGGCATCCATGCCATCTGTGAGCGCTACGGGCGCCAGGTGGGACTGGTGGGGCTCCATCCCCATACGCTGCGTCACTCCTTTGCCACCCATATGCTTGCGGGCGGCGCAGACCTCCGTGTGCTACAGGAGATCTTGGGACATGCCGATATATCGACCACGCAGGTCTACACGCATGTCGATCGTACGCAACTGACCGAGGTCTATTTGGCGGCGCACCCGCTGGCACATCGTTAACACATCGCTGACCTGCATATTTATAGGTATTTGGGGACGGGCTCCAGATTGCCGCGGCGTGCTTTTGCGCGCGCATGGGCAATCTGGGGCCCGTCCCATTTTTCGCCACTTGGCATCGCGGTGGTGGGCCGCACGTGCCTTGGGTGGGGGAGTTTGGGGGCGATGTGAACGGCATGTAAAGGGACGCAAAAATCGCCTCAAGGTCAACTTGAAGGTTGAGGTTCGCGGGCGTGGTTCTACAG
>CABQSP010000098.1:0-5816 GCA_902466855.1 uncultured Collinsella sp.
CCCTTGATACGCGCGTCGCGAATGGCGGCAAGGGTATCGGCCGTCTCGCCCGACTGGGACACGGCAACGACAAGCGTCGTCGGCGTAATGATGGGGTTGCGATAACGGAACTCGCTGGCCGCCTCAACCTCGGTGGGAATGCGAGCCCAGCCCTCAATGAGATTCTTGGCAATGAGGCCAGCGTGATAGCTGGTGCCGCAAGCGATCACGTAGACGCGGTCGATGTCGTTGAGCTCCTCGAGCGAAAGGCCCAGCTCGTCGATGTCGAGCTCGCCGGCCGGCGTCATGCGGCCCACCAGCGTGTCGCGCACGACGCGCGGCTGCTCGTGGATCTCCTTGAGCATAAAGTCGGGATAACCGCCCTTTTCTGCCATGTCCAGGTCCCAGTCGATGTGGGTGACCTTGGGCTCGATAACGTTGCCGGCCTCGTCGGTGTACTCGACGCCTGCGGGCGTAAGCTTGGCAAACTGACCGTCCTCGAGCACCACGACATCGCGGGTGGCGTCGATGAGCGCGATGACGTCGGAGGCGACATAGGCGCCGGTCTCGCCCGCGCCGACCACGATCGGGGAATCCTTGCGGGCCACGGCGATCACGCCGGGCTCGTCAGCGCACACGACGGCCAGACCATAGGCACCGACCACGTGGGTGCAAGCCTCGCGCACGGAGGCCATCAGGTCGTGCGTCTCGGCATAAGCCTCTTCGATCAGATGCGCGAAGACCTCGGTATCGGTCTCGCTCTTAAAGTGATGGCCGCGGCCCTCCAGCTCCTCGCGCAGTTCAGCGAAGTTCTCGATAATGCCGTTGTGGACGATGGCGATGCGACCGTCGCAGCTGGTGTGGGGATGAGCGTTAACGACGGAAGGCTTGCCGTGAGTGGCCCAACGGGTGTGACCGATACCGCAGGTTGCGTCGCTATCGATATTGGAAAGCTCGCTCTCCAGACCCGCAACCTTACCCACGCGGCGGATAACGTCGAGGTGCGCTGCGGCGCCCTCGCCCACCTCGAGCGCGACACCCGAGGAGTCATAGCCGCGATACTCCATGCGCTTAAGGCCTGTGACCAGGATGTTCTTTGCAATATCAGAGCCGGTGTAGCCGACAATTCCGCACATAGGATAAATCCCTTCGTTCGCGTGACTGCAAGACGTCCACGCACGGAAGGCGCTGAGACGTATAACGTTCGAGTATTGTACTCACGCAAGCGCAAGCTGATATACCAGAAGTGGTATCTTAACTTGGATACCACTCGATACACACATGCCCAAACCACCACGATGGGGACAGGCACCTTTGTGGTGGTTTGGACCGAGGCGGCGCTCTGTCCTGGCGAAAGATCTCGATCTGTAACATCTGGGGCTCCGGAAGCCGGCTTAGTGTTACAGACCGAGACATTGCGGTTCGGCCCCAGCACTATGTCTCGGTCTGTAACAGGTAGAGCCGGTTTTGCCGTCCAGATGTTACAGATCGAGACAATTGAAGGTCCGGGCAGCTCAAACCACCACAAAGGTGCCTGCCCCCTTCGTGCTGGTCGCGCTGGCAACGGCGTTTGCCCAGATAAAACCTGCCAAAATAAACCTGTCCCTTTTTGGTAGGTTTGGGATGCTACAATCTGGCTTGTACTTGAAACGCATCAAAGGGGCCGCTATGGCAAAGGTAAAAATCAGCGACGTCGCGCGCGAGGCCGGGGTTTCGTTGGGCACGGTTTCCAACGCGCTCAACCATCCCGAAAAGCTGCGCCCCGAGACCCTCAAGCTCATTAACGAGACCATCAATCGCCTTGGCTACCTGCCCAACCAAAGCGCTCGTCAGCTCGCGGGCGGCGCCACCAAGTCCTTTGGCTTGGTGCTCCCCCGTCTCGATCACGGCTTTTCGCTCCAAATCGCCAGCGGCGCCCACAACGAGGCCCGCAAGCACGGCTACGACTTGCTCATCGCCAACGCCGATAACGACGATATTCTCGAAGACCATTACCTGCGCTACTTTATGGGCACGCAGATGTCCGGCGTCATGGTTCAGCCCATGGCGTCCCCCGACTGGCGTCCCGCAACGACCAAGATGCCCGTGCCGATTGTCCACCTGGACATCCATTGCTCCGAGCCCGGCTACTACGTAGCGGCCGACAACGAGGCGCAGGGGCGCATTATCGCCGAGCTCGCCATCGCCCGCGGCGCACGCCATATCACCGTTGTGGGCAGAGCGGCATTCATGCAGCTCACCCTGCGCGTACTTGGCATTCACAAGGCTCTCGCCCTGCATCCCGATATCAAAATTGAAGTCATTGACGCCGGAGAGTGGAATACCGCAGCCGACGGCTACAGCATTGGCGCTCAGATCGCCGGGCGCCCTGCCGACGAGCGTCCCGATTTTGTCGTCGGCCTGACCGACGTGTTGGCCTCGGGCGTTATCTCGGCATTGGTCGACAAAGGCATCTCCGTCCCCGAGCAGGTTCGCGTGGCCGGATGTGACGGCAACCCACTCGCTTGGAGCGGATCGGTCCCGCTCACAACGGTTGCGCCCCCGGGCTACGAGATTGGCCGCAAGGGCGTTCAATTGCTCATGGAGCAAATCGAGAACAAGGCCCCAGCAAAGACCAAGCATATCCGCGTCGGCTCTGCAGCGCGTACCGTCACCGCAGTCACCACCGCGGAGGATATCAACCGCCAAGAACTCGTGCGGCCGTTCCTCCTCGAGCGCGCCAGCACCCAGGCAAGCAACCACGCCGAAGCCACCGCCATCAACCTGGGCGCGTATCTATAGCACGTCGGCCAGTATGCCAAAATGCCGCCTAAGCAAAAGAGGCCCGACCATTGCCGGGCCTCTTTTGCTTAAGTGCAAAGACGGCCAATTGCTCGCTTCAACGCCGCAATTGCCTAGCGTACGGCCTTGACCGCCGCCGCCAGATCGAACAACGTATCGAGCACGGCCTCGCTGCCATCCACCACGTCCTGCGGCAGCGGCACGATATCGGGGACGGCAAAGACATGGCAGCCGGCCGTGATGCCCGAGACGCAGCCGTTGCGCGAATCCTCGACCACGGCACATTCCTCGGGAGCAAAGCCCGCGCGCTTGCAGGCAAGCAGATACATCTCGGGATCGGGCTTGCCGTGCACGACGTCCTCGCCGCAGGTCACCGTTTCAAACTTGTCAAAGAGACCGAATGCTTTAAGGTTGCGCTCGGCGGTAACGTGGCGCGACGACGTCGCAAGGCCCACGTGATAGCCCGCCGCCAGCAGCTCGTCTAGGCACTCGGCGGCACCGGCCTTAAGCTCCAGTTCGGTCTTGACCATCTCGTCGCGAATCTCCTTGTGGCGGACATAGATCGCCTCGGCGGTCTCGTGGCTGCCGTAATGCTTATCGAGGATGTTCATGACATCGGGTAGCGTGCGACCGATAAACTGATGGATCAGCGCTTCATCAATCGCGAGCCCCAGCTCAGCGGCGCCTGCCTTCCAGGCCTTAATCCCCAAACGCTCGGTATCGACCAGCGTTCCGTCCATGTCAAAAATAACAGCCTTGATCATATCGATCCCCTCACCGGATTGCATTACTGCCACTCTAGCGCACTTTACAAACTTGTATATAACGTATATAGCATATTGCACTTTCGTTACATAAGCGGAAGTCTTATGACAGGCAGCCCGGTAGGATTATAGTTTTCGACCGAGTACTCAATGGTAAGGATCGTTTCATGCTTTCAGACACTACTGCACCTGCAGAGGAGCTTCAGGACAAACTCACGACGCTCGAGCAGCTGCTTTTGGCATACGGGCGCGTGGCTATCGGGTTTTCCGGCGGCGTTGACAGCAGCTTTTTGGCCGCCGTATGCGCCCGCGTCATGCCTACCAATACCCTCCTCGTCCATCTCACCACGCCGCTCATCGGCACGCCCGAGCAGGCTTCGTTTGAGCAGTCCGTTGATGGGCAGGCCAATGAGGGGCCGCATTTTAAGCTCCCCGTGCTCAATCTTTCGGTGGATCAGCTGCAGCTCCCCCAAGTAGCCTGCAACGATGCCAATCGCTGCTACCACTGCAAGCACGCCGGCTTTACCGCCATCGTCAACCACGCCAAGTCGCTCGGCTTTCCCACCGTCATCGATGGCAGCAATGCAAGCGATCGCGGTGACTACCGCCCCGGCATGCGTGCGGCAGAAGAGCTCGGCGTACGCTCCCCTCTCATGGAGGTCGGCTTTACCAAGGACGAAGAGCGCGAGCTGCTGCGCGCATGGGGCTATCCCGTTTGGAACCTGCCGGCGGGAGCATGTCTTGCCACCCGCGTCCCCACGGGCGAGGAGCTTACGCGCGAGAAGGTCGATTTAATCCGCGCCTGCGAGGATTACCTGCACGATCTTGATCTGGCACAGGTACGCGCGCGCTTGGTCGGCGGCTGCATGCATATCGAGGCCGCACCCGCAGATGTCGCCAAGATTGCCACCCTCGGCGGTGCCGCCGTCGACGACAAGGGCAAGACCCCGCTGCCCGCCGTTATCGAGTCCGCGCTGCGCGAGCTGGGCTGCGACCATATCTCCCCCGAGGTCACCCCCTACATTCACGGCAACATGAACCTGTAGGTTGCGCCGTTTTACAAACGGCGCAACTGCTCGGCGCTGCACGGGCTCCGGGCACGGCAATCTGACGTTCAACTTCACGGGCGCGACCAAAAGGTCAGCGCCCGCTTGTTTCACGTCACCTTACCGCACCCGGAGCCCGCTCACTCGCATATGCTCAACCTGGACTGCGTTAACTGACCTACCAAAAGGGACAGGTTTATTTTGGCAGGTTTTATCTGGGGAAACGCAAATAGGGCCGTGACACCCATACGGCGTCGCGGCCCTTTTCCTTGGAGAAGGATCAATTGATTGAACGGGATGACCGTTCTAGTCTTCGAGTCCGCTATTGATGAGCTCCGCAATCTCAACGGGATCGGTGCTCGCGCGCACCTTGTCACGGAAGCCGGCGTCCATCAGCATCACGGCAGCCTTGGAGAGCAGACGCAGGTGCGTAGTTCCGGCCTCGCCGGCGGGCACGTACAGCGCGAGCGCAACATCGACGGGCACCCCATCGAAGCTCGGCCATTCAACGGGCTCGGTCAGTTTAAGCACGGCAACGCCCGGCGTGTGGATGGCGTCGCTTTTGGCATGCGGAACGGCAAAACCGGCGACAAGGCCGGTCTCGGCCTCGTTCTCGCGAGCAATGAAGGCGGCCTCTACGGCAGATGCGTCATCGGCAAAGCCGAGCTCGATGGCCTGCTCGGACAAATAATGTAGGGCGTCCTCGCGCGAGGCGGCGGTATACCCGATTGTCACTTGGTTGGCAGATACAAATCCCATGGAAACCTTCCTTACAACACGGACCTGACCGCAGCTTCGATGCCGTCGGCGTCCAAACCGTACTTGTGCAGCAAATCGACCGCAGGGCCGGACTCGCCATACACATCGCGCACGCCGACGCGACACATCGGCACCGGATGCTGCTCCGCGAGCACCGAGGCCACGGCCTCGCCAAGACCACCGATAATCGAATGCTCCTCGGCAGTGACCACGCGACCGGTCTTCTTGGCGCTGGCAACCACCAGGCGCTCATCAAGCGGCTTGATCGTGTGCATATTGATGACCTCGGCATCGATACCATCGGCAGCGAGCGCCTCGGCAGCCTCAAGCGCCTCGGCGACCATAAGGCCACAAGCGATGATGGTCACATCGGACCCCTCGCGCACGACCACGCCGCGACCAATCTTGAACTCATAGTCCTCGTGATCGTTAATGACCGGCGTTGCCAGGCGTCCGAAGCGCATGTAGACCGGTCCCTCAAACTCAT
>CABQSP010000099.1:0-5553 GCA_902466855.1 uncultured Collinsella sp.
GCGTTGATCAACGGCTTCACGCAGGGCATCCAGAACGCAATCGGCGGCGCCCTCTCCGCTGTGTCCGGCGCCGTCTCGCAGATCCGCTCGTTCTTCCCGTTCTCGCCCGCAAAGCGCGGCCCATTCAGCGGCCACGGCTATACAACCTACTCGGGCAAGGCGCTCATGGAGGGATGGGCCGAGGGCATCGGCAGCGGCACGGGGGCGGTCAACTCCGCCATCACGTCGGCGCTAGCCTCCGCGAGCTCGCTTATCGGCTCGGGCATCACGGTCGCTCCGTCGGTTGCCGTTGCCGGGGCAGGTGCCGCCGGCACGACCTACAACGTCACGGTCAATGGAGGAAGTGTAAACGCAGACCAGCGGATCATGCAGGCGGTTGACGTTCTGGTCTCCGCAGCCAAGCGGTCCGCAGGGTCGGGAAGGTAGCCAATGGGAACCTATACAAGGGAGATTCAGATCGCGGGGCTCAACCGCTGGTATTGCGGCTACATCTCGGTCGATGCGGTGAACACCGTCAATGACACCACCTCGCGCATCACAGTCACCGCCGCGCTCGAAGACAAGTACGCCGCGCAGTACGGCACGCACTACGACGTGATCGTCAACGGCGTCACCTACAGGTCGCGCGACGTGCTGCTCAACAACTACGGCAACTGGGCCACGCGCGACGCCGTGACCTTCACCGTGGATGTCGGGCGCGGGGCCAGCGGCTGGAACTGCTCCGTGCAGATCCACGTCTACGGCAAGACGTACAACAACTACTACGGCAGCGCCGGCGGAGATGCCTGGGCAACAGAGTACGCTTGGATTCCCCAGCGCGGGTACTCGCAACCGCATCCGCCCAAGAACCCGAAGCTGGCCCGCGTTTCCGACACATCCCACAAGATCACGTGGGACGTCGACTACACGGGCATGGACGGCGCGTACCCCTGGGCTGGCGTGTATGTAGACCGCCGCACCGACGACGGCTCATGGGTGAACATCGCCGACGTCTCGTGGGACGTGACCAACTACACCGACAACTCGACGACCGCAGGACACAAGTACGAGTACCGCCTTTGCGCCCACGGCCCGGGCGGCAACTCCACGCACGTCTCGTGCGGAACCACGTACACAACTCCGTCGGCACCTTCGCGCATCGATGCCATCAAGGCCGGCGCGTCCGAGGTGACGCTGCGCGTCTACGGGGCGTGGTGGTACGCCAGCGCATGGGATGTTCAGCGATCAGGCGACGACGGGAATACGTGGGCGGCGGTCTCGACCACCACCGAGGGCGAAGACCCCGCATGGGTAGACCTGCACGACACCTCCGCGCCTGCCGGCACGATCGTCTACCGCGTCAGGGCCAAGCGCGGTAGCCTAACGTCTTCGTGGGTCGAATCGAATTCCGTCACGACGATCACTCCGCCTCTCGCACCGAAGGTCACCGCCGACCATGTTGCGCCAACGGGGTCGGCAGCATCCTTCTCGTGGGTGCCCAACCACCCCGACGGCTCGGCGCAGTCCGCCGCGCAACTTGAGCTCGTCGGCAGCGAGACGATAACGAAGTCGTACACGACCGAGAAAAGCGCATCGGTCACACTCACGAAGGGAAGTTGGAAAGCTCGCGTTCGCACGAAGGGACTGCACGCCGATTGGGGCGCTTGGTCTGGCTATGCGGCGATAACGGTCGCCGACTACCCGCAGTGCTGGGTCGCCTCCCCCGCTACCGACGGCATGCTCGTCGATGCGGTGCCGCTCACGGTGCAAGTCGCCGCAACCGACGAAACTGGCATTGCGCAGGCAACGCTCACGCTCGCAGAGGTCGGCGGCGCGACGGTCGCCACGGCAGACGTCACGAACCTGAAGCCCGTGAGTTTCGGCAGCTACGCCACCATACGCAACGGCATCGACTATCTGCTCATGCTCACGGTCAAGGGCGGCTCCGGCCTGTCCAAGACGGCCATGCGCCGCTTCAAGACGCACTGGGCGGAACCGGCCATCCCAGACGTGTCGCTGTCGTACGACGATGCGCTGGCGTGTCACGTGAAGGTGCGCAACGGCCTCTCGTCATACGAGATCGAGCAGACCACGCTCGTAGGCCCCATGACGGTCGACGAGGTGAGCAATGAGCTTTCCATGCTAGGCACGATCACAGTCGATGGTGACGCGCTGGTGCTCGGCAACACCTCCCGCTGCTCCGCCTTCACGGTGGAGCGCGTGGCGTACGGCGGCGATGCCGTCATAGCATCCGGCGTGCTTGACTCCCAAGAGACGATCGACCGCGTGCCGCCGCTAAACACCGACTACGAGTACAAGGTCACCGGGTACGCCGACAACGGCACCTCGTCGCAGACCGTGACCGATGCCAACGTGTTCGCGCACGGGATGGCGCTTAACTTCGGCCAGGATGCATCGACCGTGCTTGTGCTCGACTACAACGGCGACTACTCGACAAGCTCTCAGCGATCCGTAGAGACATACCACTTCGCCGATGGCGGCGAGAACGGCGACCTGCCCATTTCGTACATGCTCGACGAGCTGAACAAAAAGACCTCGCTCTCATGGGAGATGAAGCGCGACGGCCACGACAGGTACATACGGATTATGGACGAGCAGTGGAGGGGATGGTGGCGCGGACATGCGGGCGAACGCGCATACGGCCCCATGGACTTCGATATGTCTGTGAAGGGTGCAGGCATCTGGAAGGGTTCGGCCAACGTCACGCACAACGTCTTCGAGGAGCCGATAAATGGCTGATTGGGGAAAACCGTTCCTCACCTCGTTCCGCTTCATGCGCGTAGACCGCGCAAGCGGCAACGAGGTCGAGAGAATCACGAACATAAAGAACGGCGGGTGCATTGAGCGCAACCAGGACAAGGACTACACCACAGGGCAGGTCGATTACTCCGGGGCGCTCGATATCGGGGCAGATCTGCTGCGGGTGTACCTCGATGCCGACTTCGGTGGCGCGTCAGTCAGTGAGGCGCTGGGGACTTTCGTTGTCTCAGCGCCGAAAAGGACCAGACGCGGCGTCAACTCAACCGGCACGGCAGTCCTGTCGGGCAGGCTGTCGGAGGTTGCGGAGGACGAATTCGATGCCCCATTCACGGTGGCGGCTGGAACCGTGGTTGTCCCCTACGTCGTAAAGTTGCTCAAGGCGGCTGGCTTCGCTGACGTGATCGCCGAAGGCTCCGACTACAAGCTAGCGCAGGATTGGACGCTCGGAATCGATTCGGGCGACATGAGGCTGTCGAAGCGCCTGGCGGCGTGCAACGCGCTGCTCGACGTGGCGGGCTTCCGCGCCGTCGACGAGGATGCCTACGGCAGGCCAGTGCTGCGCGGATACAGGGAGCCGCAGGAAAGGCCAGTTTCCATGACACTTCGCGAGGGCGCTGGCGCACGCTTCATCAACGAGGTAGTCGACGAGCTTGACCGCTCGGGCGTCGCCAACGTGGTGCACTGCGACTACGAAACGCAGGACGCCTTCTACCGTGGCACGGCCATCGACTCAGACCCGAGCAGCCCTTACTCCACGGTTTCGCGCGGTTGGCGCAAGACGGCCACGTACAGCTACAGCGACCTGCCCGAGGGGCCTACCGATGCCGAGAGGCAGAGGAACGCCGACGCCAAGGCTAACGAGATGCTGCGAACGCAGCAGAGCGCCATCCGCAGAGTAACAGTCAAGCGGACGTACGCGCCTATCTCGTGCGGCGATGCCGTGATGGTCGATTGGGCAAGCGCCGGCATCAGCGGCAAGTTCGCGGTGAGGACTGCGACTCTCACGCTCGTGGGAGGATGCCCAATCGAGATGGAGGTGAAGAGGTATGAGCGATGAACTCATGTCGGCCATGCGCCGATACGGCGCCGCGATGGCCGATGCAACCGCCAACGACCCTCCCGGCCAGCAGGCGTGCTACGGAACGGTGAAGTCCGTATCCGGAGCCACCATGGACGTATCGGTGAAGGGGGCATCCCTGAAGCTCCCTTACACCACCTCATGCTCGGGAGCCAAGGCAGGCGACCGATGCATCATCCAGGCAATCGGCCCGCACGCCATCGTGATCGGCGTGCTAGCTAAGTAAAGGAGGTGCGATGGCAGGTACCAACCAGGGCGCGGCGCTGCTGCTCAACGATGCGGGCAACATCGACCGCGTCAGAACCACCGACGGCTCGATCTTCCGTATCGAGTCGACGCTCTCGATGGAAGCCGCAGAAGAGGCCAAGACGGCAGCGGCGAACTGCAATACCGCGACTGAAAGCGCCGAAGCGGCAGAGAAGACGCGCGTGTCCAACGAGAACGCGCGGAAAACGGCTGAGATCGAGCGCAAGAACAACGAAACGGAACGCAAGTCGAACGAGATAAGCCGACAGAACAACG
Organism: uncultured Collinsella sp.; assembly: GCA_902466855.1. Classification (GTDB taxonomy): domain Bacteria; phylum Actinomycetota; class Coriobacteriia; order Coriobacteriales; family Coriobacteriaceae; genus Collinsella. The sequence continues at coordinate 4,361 of CABQSP010000099.1, forward strand.
AGACCGAGCGCAAGAACAACGAGATTGAACGCAAGAAGGCAGAAGACCAGCGACATTCCGAGCACATCGCAGATCAGCAGGCATTAACAAACGCCGTCGCAGCTGCCAACGGCGCGGCGTCACGCGCTGACGTCGCTGCGAACCAGGCCTTGCAAATCGCGAACTCGGTTGCCCAGGGCAGCGCCGGAAGCTCGGACATCGCAGACTTGCGTGCCCAGAACGCGAAGCTCGCAACGCTTTTGGCGAACTCGACAGGTCAGTTCATATACATGGGCGGAACAGTCTACTGCCCGGCTTCAAAGGCATCGGCGAGCGGGGTGACCGTAACGTTCGGCTCAACATGCTCCGCAAGCGGCAACACCATCACATTGATTTAAGAAGGAAACGAAATGGCTCAAGCTAAGATCCTCACAGTGGGCGGCACCAACTACGAGATGATAGACGACACCGCCCGCACCAACGCCACCACGGCGCTCAACAACGCCGAGTACAACCGACAGGGCCTGATCGGCAAGTACCCTGGACAGTCGCTCGCAACGCTTCTCGCGGGCGAGGTCTCCGGCTCCGCCACCATCTACGACGCGCTGCACAAGCGCGTGCAGGCCGCGAACTTCAGCGGCATGCGCGTGGGCGACTACATCGACGTGCCGCTCGTGAGCGCGTCAAACGTGGCGGCCCAGCAGTCCGTGCGCTTCCTGCTTGCGCACTTCGACCCGTACTACCAGTGCGGCGACAGCGCCAAGGGCCACCACATCGCGTTCATCGCGTCCGCGCCCGTCGCCGTGGCCAAGACCGTCACCGGCGTGGCCAACGACAGCTACCTGATGTGGAACACTGCGAACACCAACCAGGGCACCGCAGACGTGAAGAACCCGTACCTGAACAGCAACCTCAAGGCGTGGGAGAAGCTGTTCGAGGCGTGCCTGCCCGAGGGGCTGACCAAGTACCTGCTCACCCAGCGCGTGCTGCTTGAGGAGCGTTACAGCGCGAGCGGCGCGCTCGGCGACTCCAACAGCTGGAGCTGGCAGGACATCGGCAAGGTGTGGTCGCCCTCCGAGATGGAGGTGTACGGCTGCCCGGTGTGGGGCACCAAGGGCTACAGCGTGGGCTTCGACTGCCAGTTCGACCTGTTCCGCGATACCGCGCACCGCTTGAACGGAACTCGGTACGATTGGTGGTTGCGTTCCGTCGTG
>CABQSP010000100.1:0-5524 GCA_902466855.1 uncultured Collinsella sp.
GGGGGAGGCCTCGCGGCCTCCCCCTTTTTTGCGTTTACGGGGCGTAAATGACTCAATTACACGAGACGATCTTATCGTTTTTGGTATTGAGCCCTTATTTAAAGAAGATAAATCGAATAACAAGGGCAACTGCTATGGCCACAATGATCAAAAGCAGGATTGTCAGTCGATGCTGCTTGCGTCGTTTACTTGATGAAACGAAGATTGATTTTCCCTGTTTTGGCGTTTCGAGATAGCGAGCCGAATGCGTCAAGGTTTGCTTGGGTCGTGGACCTCTTTGTTGATGAGCGGCGGATGCTTTCAGTGGCTCCTCACTAGCTGTGCTGTTTTTAGATAATGGTGCGTCTTTCAGATATACAGGGTCTCCCGAGGCGACGCCCATATGTTTACGTCCCGTTTGGGCATCCTCGAGCGTTTGATATCGATTTCTCGTCACATATTCGGGCTCCGGATCATTAATGGGCTCTTGCGAGATGTGGGGGCGATAGAACCGTGGCGGCTGCGTAGAAGTATCTTCGCCCTGCGTCGGCATAAACATATTGTTCTGGTTTTGGTCGTCCATGATGCCCTTTAGCTCGTTACTAATAACGTGTACGCGCTCATTGTAAGCCCCCTGTTATTTGTAGCTGCGAACATACTTGTTATTTAAGCTCTGGTTCAAAGAACCTTAACCTTATTAAAACCTGAGTCATACACACTTAGATATGCTTATAGTACTGGACTCAAAAAACTTTATAGTCGATGTATATATAAGCACTGTGTGGGCATATATAAGAGCGTCAAAAGAAGTCCCAGTCACCTAGAAGATGGCTCGGCAGTCCTAAAAGGAGTGGTAAACATGGCAAGCATGGTTCCTTATCGTTCGGTTTTTGGCGTTCGTCCTTCTGCTAGCTCGTTGTTCGATCTGTTTGATGATATGACCGACCTTGCAAACAACTCGATTGCTTCCAAGGCGTTCCCCGTTGACGTTGAGGATAAGGGCGACGGCTATGAGGTCAAGGCTTATCTGACCGGCGTCGCCAAGGACGATATCGATGTCGAGCTTAACGAGGGCCGTCTGTCCATTAGCGTGAATGTCGAGGAAGACGAGGAGAACGAGGGCAAGAACTTCCTGCAGAAGGAGTTCAGCTCGTACAGCGCGACGCGTGGCGTGTATCTAAAGGACGCTTCGAGCGAGGGCCTCTCGGCTAAGTACGCTGACGGCATCCTTACCGTTACGGTTCCCAAGATCGTCGAGAAGAAGAACGTTACGAAGATCTCCATCGAATAATTTCGTTGGTGTTCTTCGCTATTAAAAGACAACAAAAGGGGCTGGGAAGCGATTCCCGGCCCCTTTTGCTGTTTAGGACAGTCTATTGAATGGTTGCTGGCCGATACTGGCTTGCGGGGCGTATCGAGAGTTTTCGCGATCCTTGGAGAAGGGTGGCGGAGCTGCCGAGCTCGTCATCCAGGGTTGCGGCCAGAGCTTTGGCATAGCTTTTGACGGTAAGGCTCGGACGATTGTTATCTTGGCTGATATGCATGGCAATGAGCTGTTCGGTGCGATCGGTAACAAGTTCGCGCGCGGCTTCGGCGGCTTGGCCGTTGGAGAGGTGTCCCCTTGCAGACAGGATGCGCTCCTGAAGAAAGCGGGGATATTCTCCCTCGCGCAGCATGGTCACATCGTGGTTGCTTTCGAGCGCGAGGACTCGACAATCTTTGAGGGTGTTCATGGCTTGGCTCGATAGCTCTCCGGTGTCGGTGGCAAAGCCGATGGAATCATCGAGAGCATTGAATCGATAGCCGACTGGATTGATGACATCGTGTGATGTTGAGTAGGTTTGCACGTGGATGCCGGCAATGGATAGGGTGTCACCGGGGTCGAATTCCTCGACAGGCAGATGCGAAAGATTTTCTTTGCTCGAAAGTGTGCCCCTGCTGGCAAAGAGGGGGCCGTGCCAGTGCTTGCACCAGACATCGAGGCCCTTGATGTGATCGCTATGCTCATGAGTAATGAGAAGAGCCGAGACGTTGTCAGCCGAGAGCCCCAGTTCTGCCATGCGCTTTAATGTCTCGCGGCGAGACAGTCCGTCATCGACCATAATGAGCCCCTGCGGGCCCTCGATGAGCGCGCAGTTGCCTTTAGAGCCACTGCCGAGGATATGAAGGTGCAGACGAGACATAAGATTCCAAAGGATACAATGGGTGCGGACGAATAGAGGAGGAAGCAAATGCCTACGGTATCACAGCATTACGGACACCATGCCGTGCCCGGGGCAGTCGATGAGACCCGAACGAGGCAGCAGGCTGCTCCTGTCGTGCTCATGGTATCAGGCGGCGCGGACTCGACGGCACTGCTTCTTATGGCGTGCACATCAAAGCTGGATATCCAAGACGGGCGCGGTGTTGCCCCCATTGCTCGCGAGCGCCTGCATGTGCTGCATGTAAACCATCATCTGCGCGGCAAGGCGTCCGATGGCGACGAGGCCTTTGTGCGTGAGCTCTGCGCGAAATATGGTTTACCGCTGTGCGTGGAGCACGCTTATTTTGATGGGGAGTCGGGCAATATTGAGGCCGCGGCCCGCGAAGTGCGCTATGCCGCGGCGCGGAGGTATGTTCGCGAGCTCTGCGCCCAGACGGGCGCACCGCGAACGGCGGCTCGTATCTGCACCGCGCACACGTCTTCGGATCGCGCGGAAACGTTTTTGATGAACGCGATTAAGGGTTCGGGGCCCGCTGGCCTATCGAGCATTCCTCGCCGGAGGAATATCGTGGTACGTCCCTTGCTCGACCTAACTCATGGCGAGCTCGTGGGCTATCTACAGGTACATGGTCAGCCGTGGCGTGAAGACGAGAGCAATGAGGATATCTCGTATCTGCGAAACTACGTGCGCCATCGAGTAATGCCAGTGGTGGCGCAGCGCAACGCGAGCGTCTGCAAGACGATTGGCGCCGCCTGCGAGATCTTAGGCGATGAGGACGCGTTTTTGTCTCAGCTTTCGGCACAGGCGTTTCGAAGCTGTTTGCGCAAAGAGGCAGCGGGTGCGCTGGTGCTCGATGCCAGGCGCCTGGCTGCGGCCGAGGTGGTAATCGCGCGGCGCATCGTGCGACTGGCGATTAAGCGCATCGATCCGGACGCTCGTCCCGAGATGCGACATGTGGAGCGAGTCCTTTCCTGCGTTGCCGAGGGCACCGGCTCGGTCACGCTTCCGGCGGGGATTGACGCACGCATTGAGTTTGGCATGCTGGCGTTTAAGGCGCCGGCGGCTCGCGAGGGCCTGGTCGCGGACTGGGTTACCGTACCCGGTCGTTTGCCGTTGGGCGGGGGACGTATGCTGGTCACAGAACCGATGGCTGTTGAGCCGGGATGCGATATCGTGCGCCGCGCCCGTGAGCTTGCGGCTGCCGGGGAAGTGACAGCTTTGGTAGACGCGGCTGCCCTGGGTTTTGCCGACAGCGATAGTGAGCGGATCCTGTCGGGCTCGCGTGGCGAGATCCCTGCCGAGGCGCGATTGGCGCGCCTGTGGGTGGACGGTCCCGCGCCGGGAGACGTGATGTGCCCGTTAGGGATGAGTGGCCGAAGCAAGAAAGTATCCGATTTGCTAGGTGAGGCTCGCATTCCCGTTTCCGAGCGCGCCGGCGTGCCCATGGTGAGGACGGCGCCGGGGGGTGCCGTGGTGTGGGTCGCCGGAGTTCGCGCGGACGAGCGTTTTAAGTGCACGGCCGCAACGCGCGTGGCATATCTGCTCCGCGTGGTCGATGCGGAATAGCGTCCCACGCCTGCTATTCTGTGCGACGTTGACGGTATTCCCGCGCTGATGGCGCACGGGCTGGTAAATTTACCCCGTGCGCTGCTAGAATGTGTAGTTCGCGTCCATACGGCGGTGTGTGGGCGATAAGCACAAGAAAGGGTTGTCATGGCTTCTCAACATCCGGATATCGAGAAGGTTCTGTTTACGCAGGAGGATATCGACGGCATCGTTTCTCGCCTGGGCGAGGAGATCACTCGCGACTACGCGGGTAAGGATCTGGTGCTGATCGCGGTTCTGCGCGGTGCCGTTGTCTTTATGGGCGACCTGATGCGCAAGATTGAGCTACCGACCAACATCGATTTCATGGCTGTTTCGAGCTATGGCGACGGTGTGAAGTCTTCGGGCATCGTGCGTATCATTAAGGATCTGGATATCGACATCCGTGGTCGCGACGTGCTGATCGTCGAGGACATTCTGGACTCGGGCCTGACCCTCAAGTACCTGATGAAGAACCTCGAGAGCCGCAAGCCCGCTTCGCTGGAGGTCGCTGCCTTCCTGTGGAAGGACGTTGAGGACCGCGTCTCGGCCATCACGCCCAAGTATGTTGGAACCCATTGCCCCGATGCCTTTGTGGTGGGCTACGGCCTCGACTATGCCGAGCGCTATCGTAACCTTCCGTATCTGGGCATTTTGAAACCGGAGGTTTATTCGTAAGATGCCCGACGACCATAACGATAACAATTCCCAGACTCCCCGGGAGCCTAAGATCCCGGGGATGCCCGGAGGCAAGAAGCCCACGCGTACGGGCTGGCTGTATTTTATTTTGGCTTGCGCGCTTCTGGGCTACGCCTTCTTTAACATGGGCTCCGGCTTTGCCAATTCCAGCAATACCGTTAAGCTCGCGACGAGCGAGATGGTGAGCGCCATCAAGCAGGATCGCGTCGAAGATCTGACCTATACGGTTCAAGACGGAAGCGTGACGGGTCATTACTGGAAGACGAAGAAGGACAAGGGCGATACGAGCGAGCTCAAGAGCTTCTCCTCGACCTATGTCGGCTCCGATTCGCTTGCCGAGCTCATGGCGGAGCACCCCGATACCAAGTACATCGTCAACACCAACGATCCCGATTTTTGGGGCGACTTGGCGATGAGTGTGCTTCCGACGATCGCCCTTATCGCCATCATGTTCTACTTTATGCGCCAGATGATGGGCGCCAACAACAGGAACATGCAGTTTGGCAAGACCAACGCCAAGACCAACGAGGCCACACGCCCCAAGGTCAAGTTTGAAGACGTTGCCGGCGTGGACGAGGCAGTCGAGGAGCTCGAGGAGATCCGTGACTTTTTGAGCGATCCGGATCGCTATCGCAAGCTGGGCGCCAAGATCCCGCGTGGCGTTTTGCTGGTTGGCCCTCCGGGCACCGGTAAAACGCTGCTGGCCAAGGCCGTTGCCGGCGAGGCGGGCGTGCCGTTCTTTAGCATCTCGGGTTCCGACTTTGTCGAGATGTTCGTAGGTGTCGGCGCCAGCCGTGTGCGTGACCTCTTTAAGGAGGCCAAGTCCCAGGCCCCGTCGATCATCTTTATCGACGAGATCGACGCCGTAGGACGTCAGCGCGGTGCCGGCTTGGGCGGCGGCCACGACGAGCGCGAGCAGACGCTCAATCAGCTGCTGGTCGAGATGGACGGTTTTGAGGAGAGCGAGTCGGTCATCCTGATCGCTGCCACCAACCGCCCCGACATTCTGGATCCGGCACTACTGCGTCCCGGCCGTTTTGACCGTCAGGTCACGGTCG
>CABQSP010000101.1:0-5513 GCA_902466855.1 uncultured Collinsella sp.
GTCGTCGTGGTGCCGCACATGGTGTTGAGCGTGCGCTCAAGCTGCGTGATCTGGTGACGGTGGGCCTTCAACCTCTGCGTCACTGAGGCCAGTGCCGCCGTCGCCGGATTGAGCTTAGTCACGGTTAGACCCGTGGTACGGGCAATCTTATCCATGTACTCCTTGCGCTCGTACTCGCGGCGCTTATGGCACTTGAGGCTCTTGGGGTCTACCTCCAGGCCCATACCCGTGCCGGACCACTCCTCGGCGGTAGCAATGGCCTCGCCCAGGATGTCCTCGCCACCGGTGTTGCGGCACTTATCGCACACGCCCAGCGGCAGGTAGACGCTCACGTTGGGATAGTCGGCCAGCACCGAGAACCAGGTCTCGGCAGTAATATCGCCCACGCAGGCGACGACGACCTCGTTCTCGCGCGGCATGCGCTTGAGGGCGCGCGTGCAGGTGACGTAGGCGGTCTCGTGGCTCGTAGCAGCAGAGACGATATCGTCATACAGGTTTTTGGGCGCCAGGCGCGGAGAGATGATCGCCTCCGTCGGGCAAGCAGCGGCGCACAGACCGCACTTACGGCAACTGTCGAGAATCTCGATAGCATCTTCCTCGATCTCAATGGCGTTCACCGGGCACACGTCCATGCACGCGGTGCAGCCGCTCTTTTCGTTTTTGCAGGTCAGGCACGGAATGGTGTTGCCGCGCGGACGCTCCTTGTAGTCGGCAGGATTCCACTGCGGCGCCGACGGATCGAGTGCGTCGGTCACACCGCCAAGCGGGTTTTTAAGAAAGTCGAAACCCTTGCTGATCTCGATAATGTCATCAAACAGATCGTGTTCCTGCGCCATGCGCGGCCCCTCCCTGAGCAGTGCAAACAAGCAAGAAATAATGATACGCCATCGGCCCGTGCCTCGAGCAAATTACACGCGGAGCACCTTTGCGGCAAATAGCCCATGGCCTATCGCCGCCTCGATTGCACAAGGTCAATCAAGCGCCAAACTATGCCTCGCACATGAGCTGCACGAGCTTTTGTTTGGTCACCTTGGCCTGCTCGTTGGCTATGTTACGCTCGTTTCTAAAGGCCGCATTTGCAACACCCTGCAGGTCGGCATCGGAAATCTCGCCAAGGCCCAGCTCCTCGAGCGTCGTCGGCAGACCAACGCGCTGGCAAAACTCGAGCACCCGATCAAGCTCGGGCGCACGCTCTAGGCGCAGCTGCACCACCAGACCAAATGTCACGGCCTCACCATGCATGGCCTTGCACTCGGGCAGAATCGTCAGACCGTTGGCGATGGCATGTGCCAACGCCAGGCCGCCACTCTCAAAGCCAACACCCGAAAGCAGAATACTGCACTCAATCAGGCGCTCAACCGCCGGCGATATACGGCCCTTTTTGAGATCGCGCTTGGCAGCGACGCCGCACTCCATGAGCGTGTCATAGCAGGCACGAGCCGTAACCAAGGCCAAGTGTCCCGGCGCGCCACTGTGCTCGTTAGCGCCGTGCGCCGCGGCACACGAACGCGCCTCGAAGTACGTTGCCAGTGCGTCGCCCATACCAGCGACCGTCATCCGCAGTGGTGCTGCCGCAACCACGTTGGTATCAACCACGACCAGGTCTGGATTCTTCTCGAGCATCAGGTAGCGGTCGAACGACCCATCCTCGTGATACAGCACCGAAATCGCGCTGCACGGACCGTCCATCGAAGCCGCCGTGGGGCATACGCACAACGGCAACTCGGCATAAAACGCTACTGCCTTGGCGATATCGAGCATCTTGCCACCGCCAATACCCACCACCATGTCGCAATACTCAGCCTGGGCTTCCTTAGCCATTTCGACAACGGCCTCTTCCGTACACGGACCGTCATAAATCTTAAAGAACGGCTCGCTTAGATCTTCGTCCAGAAATCCATCGACGATCTGCCTGCACAGCCGATCCTCGGTGCCCTGGTCAAACAGGACATAGGCAGCGCAGCCCAACCATGACAAATACCTGCCCTGACTCGAGAGCTCACCCGGCCCCTGAACATATCGTCCGGGACCGCCATAAACCATGGGAAGCGCCATACGAGAATCCGCCCTTTCATCAACAACAATTGGTGCAAAGTAACCTGAACCCTTTGCACCATAGCAAAAGGGGCAAAGCCTTCTGTCGGCTTTGCCCCCTCCTTAGCTTGATTTACTCATCCATGAGATAGTAGTGACCCAGTGCGTCGGCACCCAGGATGGCGTTGGCGACCATCTCAGGCGTCACCTCAAACGGCATGTTGCACATGGTATCATCGGGCGCGCAGGCGGCCTCGGCAACAATCATGGCCTGCTCGCGCGTAAGCTCGGCAACGCCAAGTTCCTTCATCGTGACCGGCAGGCCCAGCTCAATGCAGAAGCCCAAGACTTCCTCGAGCTTCTCGGTCGGGGCGTCCTCGAGCACCAACTGGACGATGGTGCCAAAGGCGACCTTCTCGCCGTGATACATGCCGTGGCACTCGGGCAGCAGCGTCAGGCCGTTATGAATGGCGTGCGCGGCAGCAAGGCCCGAGCTCTCAAAGCCAATACCGGAGAGCAGCGTGTTGGCCTCGATGATATGCTCGACGGCAGGCGTAAGCGCACCCTTCTCCAGCGCGACCTTGGCCTTGACGCCATCGGCCATAAGCGTCTCGTAGCAGAGCTTAGCGAGCGCCAGACCGGCCATGCCGCCCTTGCCGCCGGCGCAAGTGCCACCGTCGGCATCATGCGTCGCCTGGGCCTCAAAGTAGGTTGCGAGCGCATCACCCATACCGGAAACCGTCAGGCGCACCGGGCTCGCCGCGATAACCGTCGTATCCATAAGGACAATATTGGGGTTTGCCTTAAGGAAGAGGTATTTATCAAACTGGCCGTCATCGGTATAGAGCACCGAAAGCGCCGAGCACGGTGCGTCGGTCGAAGCGATGGTGGGACAAATGATAACCGGGGACTCCAAGTAGTAGGCGACGGCCTTCGCGGTGTCGAGGATCTTGCCGCCACCGACACCGACGATGATGTCGCAACCGTTGTCGCGAGCGAGCGCAACCAGGCGATCGACCTCGCCCTTGGAGCACTCGCCGTTAAAGTCCTCAAACAGCAGCTCGGCCTTAGCCTCGGCAAAGCCGCCCTCGATCTTGGCACCGACGCGCTTCTTGCCCGAAGGCGTCACGATGACGAGGGCCTTAGCGCCGAGCGGCTCGACATAGGAACCGAGCTTGGCCAGCTCGTCCGGGCCCTGGATGTACTTGCTGGGGCTATTGAAAATTGCAGCCATAACTATCCCATTCTCTAAAAGAAAAATGAAAGGGGCTCCGTACGGATACGTGCGGAGCCCCTCGTTACGATAACAAGAGTCGATTAGAAATCGATGTCGGTGTCGTAGTAGCAGGCCTTGAGGATCTTCTCGAAGTCGGCAGCCTTGGTCTCACGCGGGTTCTCCGGCGTGCAGGCGTCGGTCTCGGCGTTCGCAGCGATCTCGGGCAGCTTGGCGAGGAACTCCTCCTCGGAAACCATCTGCGGGTTCTCGGCGTCGACCTTCACGCCACCATTCGCGTAATCCTTGATGGACTGCGGAATGTTGAGCTGGTCGTTGAGGTCGCGAATCTTCTGGACGAGCGCAGCGATGAGCTCCTCGTTGGTCTCGCCGGGAAGGTGCAGGATCTCCTTGGCCACGTAAGCGTAACGCTCGGCAGCACGCGGGTCCTTGGAGTTCCACTGGATGACCTTGCCCAGGTACATGGCGTTAGCGGCACCGTGGATGATGTGGCCGTTCTCGAAGGCAGCACCGGTCTTGTGAGCCATGGAGTGAACGATGCCGAGCAGGCCCGAGGAGAAGGCGATACCGGCGATGCACTGAGCCTCGTGCATGTGCTGACGGGCCTCATGGTCGCCAGCATAGGACTTGGGCAGCCACTCGACGATCTCGCGGATGCCGTGCAGGGCGTTGGCGTCGGTGAACATAGAGGCGCAGGTGGAAACGTAGGCCTCCATGCAGTGGGTCAGAGCATCCATGCCGGTGTGAGCGCACAGCTTGGCGGGCATGGTGTAGGTGAGCTCGGGGTCGACGATGGCGACATCAGGGGTGATGTTGAAGTCGGCCAGCGGGTACTTGATGCCCTTGGCGTAGTCGGTAATGACGGAGAAGGCAGTGACCTCGGTAGCGGTACCGGAGGTAGAGGAGATGGCGCAGAAGTGAGCCTTCTGACGCAGCTCAGGGAAGCTGAACGGCTGGATGATGTTATCGAAGGACTCCTCGGGATACTCGTAGAAGACCCACATGGCCTTAGCGGCATCGATGGGAGAGCCGCCGCCGATGGCGATAATCCAGTCGGGCTCGAACTCGCGCATGGCCTCGGCGCCCTTCATGACCGTCTCGATGGACGGATCGGACTCGACGCCCTCGAACAGCTTGACCTCCATGCCGGCCTCTTTGAGGTCGGCCTCAACGTCCTGCAAGAACCCGCCGCGGCGCATAGAGCTGCCGCCAGAAACGATGATGGCCTTCTTGCCCTTGAGGTTCTTCACCTCGTGGCGAGCGCCCTCACCAAAGTACAGATCGCGAGGATTGGTAAAACGTCCCATACTGTGCCTCCTAAACAAGCCCCTCTTAGACTTGCGTATATAACGGAGCACCCGATTGGCTCCGTTAGGACCGTTTTGCGCGTTGCCGGCGATGACAATGCGCGATGTCTAAACGTCTCAACGCTCAGACAAGCTCTATTCTACCGTTCTGGTTGGTCAGTTATTCACCTAAAGCCACCAATGATGAAACGTTTTTTCTATCCCTGAAGACCCTTGTGCGGCATCCATACTCCCAAGCTGGGCAAACGTTTTATCAAGGTTGACCACATATCCCGGGCAGGACGGTGCCCCTCCAAAATGTGCCCCGTTCGCCGCCAAAAATCGACCGTTTGCGGCACCGTGATACCACTCGGTCGTCCAAGGTGCCGACATTTGTGCGACATCCGTCTTCGTGGTGCAAAGGTGCAAGTCCAAGTGCGGCACCCCCGGTGTGCCACATGCGGGTAAACTAGAACCTTATATAGAGACATTTGAACCCTAACCGCAGCAAAGGAGGCCCCATGGCATTCGATCCCATTCAAGAGGATTGCCATCGCCTCGTTCTTGAGGCCTTGCGCCGCGACAATATCCCGCTCACCGACGGTGCTGCCGTAGAGCGTCTGATGGAACAATTCACCCGCAACCCTGCACCGCTCATCGTGCACGACCGCGACCGCGCCGGGCACCTCATTGCCAAGGTGGTCGAGGCTGTCGACTACCGCATCCCCTTTATCCCCGACGACGCCCAGGCAGAGCAAGAAGAAGCCGCAGCCGAGAACATGCTCCGCGAGGCAGCCGCGCTCGATCCGGCTAACTGGGATGCCCAACGCATGCTGACGGCGCTCACCGCCGAATCCAACGAGGAATACGTGCAGTATCTGGTGTCCAAGTGCGACGAGGTGGAGCACGATCTGGCGCTCAAGATTGCCTCGGCGCAGGACCCCTACGAGCGCGAGGCC
>CABQSP010000102.1:0-5385 GCA_902466855.1 uncultured Collinsella sp.
GCTGCTGTTGATTATGGCGGTTCAGGTTGAGGTAATAATTGCCGGAGGTTTGGTGGCGTGCTGCGCGCTGGGCTACTGCGGATCGACTGCTCACGCAAACTTTGCGCGGCGCTTTGCGCGGACGCCTTGCTTGGCGCGCGCGTCGGCGCTTTCGTATAGCCTGGGCGTTCTGGTGCAGGTGTTCAACCATATGGTGATGCCCGCGGGGATTCCGCGACAGTTCGTTCTTGTTGCCTGCGCGATCGCGCAGGTGGCGTTGCTCCATGGCGCCCGACGCGCCAAGCTGCGCGACGAGTCCGATCCCAACTTTGAACCCAGTGCTGCCGGGCTTTCGGTAGATGCTTTGGAATATGGCGCTAAGTGGCAAGACAATCCCGAGGCAAAGGCGGCATTCCGCCGTGCCGTAGTTCGCTTGACGGTGGCGACGGCGTATCTTTCCGGCGTATTCGCCGCTCTCAACGCGGGTCTCACGACCATGCATGCTTTCGGGGCCGTCGATTTGGGCGATTGGCCGCGCCTGCTGCTCGTCGTGAGCTCGTTGGCCGCTGGCGCCCTATTTGACCTGCACGGCCGTTCGTATATGAATATCGGCATGACATGCGCTGCGATGCTGTCCACGCTTTCGTTCTTTGTGCTCATCGTCGATGGCAATGGCGGCAACGAGCTTGCTGCCACGATCATCTTTTATCTGGGCTCGGGCTTTTTCGTGGTGTTCTTTACCACAAAATATGCCGCCGTCTCGCTCTATGCGCGCTGGTCATATTTTTGGCCGTGCATGGGTCGCGTCGTCAACAACGTGTGCTCGATGTTCGTGACGGCGCCGGCAGTGGCGATTATCTCGAGTCAAAATGTGCTGGCTGCGGTCGGTGCGGCGCTCGTGATGTTTGTGGGCATTGCGATTACGCTGCTGGGGCAGTTGGGGCAACGAGCCGATGATGCCGCGATGCGGGACGGACTGCCGCTTGCCACCGACGATCTTGGTGGGGATCTTGCGCCCACATGCTCCGACCCCGAGCCCGTGGAGGCAGCGGAGCTCACGTCCGATGAACGCCTCGATGCCTTCGTCGCCACCTTTGGGCTTACAGAGCGCGAGCGCGATATTCTTGAGGCCTTGGTCGTTTCGGACCAGAGCGTTCAAGACATCGCCACAACGCTCTTCCTTTCGCGCTCCACGCTCTATCGTCACATTTCCTCGATCAACAAGAAGACCGGCACCGCCTCGCGCGTGGCCCTTATCAACTTCTTCTGGTCCTGGACACCCAAGGACTAGCTAATCCTCCAATAAGTTGCGGTGGAATAGTCCCTAAATTAAAGTCACGGGGCTTTAAACAGGAACTATTTCACCGCAACTGCTGGGGGGATAGACTGCGGCGGCGGCAGAGGCAACGGCAGCGGCGTTGGCGGCTGTGGTAGTGGCAACGGCAGCTGGCAGGGTGTTTTCCGTCTACTTGCTACAGCAGCTCGCCGTGGCGGGCAATGTAGCGGCGCTTTGCCAGCTGGGTGAGCGCGATATAGGCGGTAACGATGCCAATGAGCAGCCCAAAAAAGCTCGTGGGCAGCGGCATGAGGCCGAGCGCATCGGCGATGGGGCTTGCCGGCAGCCATGTGACGAGCGCCAGGCCCAGCACGGTAAGAACGCACAATGCGGGCGCGGCGTGGTCGCGCGGGCTCGGCAGATGCGGGGAGCGCAACATGTGGACCACGAGTGTCTGCGACCACATGGACTCGACAAACCAGCCGCTTTGGAAGAGCGCAGCAAAGGTCGCCATACCCGCGACGTCGCCCGCGGCGGCAAGCTCGGACCAGCTTGCGTCCACGGCGGCGGGGCACACGACAAAGAAGAGCGCGGCGAAGGTCACGATGTCAAACAGCGAGCTCACGGGGCCCAGCTCGAGCATAAAGCCCTTGATGGACGCGGCGTCCCAGGCACGCGGGCGGGCAGTCCAGGCGTCATCGACGGTGTCCCACGGCAGTGCGATGCACACGATCTCGTAGACCAGCGACAGCAGTACCAGCTGCAGGGCGCTCATGGGCAAAAACGGCAAGAACAGGCTCGCGACGGTCACGGACAGCACATTGCCAAAGTTGGAGCTCACCGTGGTCTTGAGGTACTTGAGCAGGTTGCCGTAGGTGCGGCGGCCTTCGATGATGCCGCGCTCGAGCACGCCCAGGTCCTTCTGAAGCAAGATGATATCGGCGGATTCCTTGGCAATATCGACGGCCGAATCGACCGAGATGCCGCAATCGCTCGCACGCATGGCGGCGGCGTCGTTGATGCCGTCGCCCATAAAGCCCACGGTGTGGCCGAGCATCTCGCGCATGACACGTACCAGGCGCGCCTTCTGCAGCGGCGAGAGCTTGGCGAAGAGGTGGGTTTTCTCGGCGCGCTCGGCAAGTTCGGCGTCATCGAGCGTATCGATCTCGGAGCCGAGCAAGACGTTGCTCGCATCGATACCAATCTGCTCGCAGACGGTGGCGGCGACGCGGTCGTTGTCGCCGGTTAGGACCTTGACCGCCACGCCCTTGGCCTCGAGGGTGGCGACGGCGCCCGCGGCACTTGCTTTGGGCGGATCGAGGAAGGCCAAAAAGCCCATCAGCACCATGTCGCACTCGTCGGCGATGCCAAACTCGCCCACGCAGCGCGGATTGGTCTTCTGCGCCACGGCAATTACGCGTAGGCCCTCGGCGTTAAGTCCGGCGATCTGCTTGCGAATCTGGGCGAGCTTCTCGTCGGTGAGCGGCTGAGCGATGCCATCGATCTCGACAAAGGAGCAGATCTCGAGCATTTCCTCGGCAGCGCCCTTGGTAACCATCTGGGTTTTGCCTTGGGCGTCGGCGACAACTACGCTCAGGCGACGGCGCGAGAAATCGAAGGGAACCTCGTCGACCTTGGTGTAGCGGTCGCGCAGGCTCTGGCCCAGCATGGAATCGGGTGCGACGGTCGAGGGTGTCACATCGGCACGGTCGATTACGGCCAGGTCGATAAGATTTTTGAGGCCGGTCTGGAAGAAGCTGTTCAAAAACGCATGGCGTAGCACGCGCGCGTCCTCGTTGCCATCGGTGTTGAGGTAGCGCTCGAGCACGATGCGGTCTTCGGTGAGGGTGCCGGTCTTGTCGCAGCACAGGACGTCCATCGCTCCGAGGTTTTGAATCGCCGGCAGCTCCTTGACGATAACCTGGCGACGGGCGAGGTCCTTGGCGCCCTGCGACAGGCTCGTGGTCACGATGACGGGAAGCATCTGCGGCGTGATGCCCACGGCCACGCTCGTGGCGAACAGCAGCGCGTCGATGACGTTGCCCTTGGTGGCGGCGTTGATGGCAAAGACGGCCGGCGCCATAACGAGCATCAGGCGCACCAGCAGCATGGAGACGCTCGAGACGCCGCGGTCAAACGCGCTTTTTTCGCCGCGCCCGTTGAGCATCTTGGCGATGCCGCCCAGGTAGGTGTCCGAGCCGGTGGCAACGACAAGCGCCATGGCGGCGCCGTTTTGCACGGAGGTGCCGGTAAAGACGATGTTCTTGCAGGCAGAGAGTGGCAGTGCGGAGCCGTCGGCGCCCTCGACGACGGTGACGGCGGAGGTCTTCTCGACGGCCTCGCTCTCGCCGGTGAGTGCGGACTCGATCACAAACAGGTCGCGCGCGGTGATGATGCGGGCGTCTGCTGGCACCATATCGCCGGCAGAGAGGCGGATTACATCGCCGGGGACGAGCTCGCCGAAGGGGATCTCGATGCGCCCGCCGTCGCGCAGGGCGGTGCAAGTGTTGGAGACCAGGTCCTTAAGGGCCTCGGCCGCATTGCCGCTGCGGGCTTCCTGGATAAACTTCATACCGCCCGATACCAGCAGCATGATGCCGATGACGATGACCGTGGAGGGGTCGCGCTGCGGTTCGGGCACGGCGAGCACGTCGATGTAGAGCGAGACCAGCGCGAGCGCGGCGAGGATGCCGGCGAAGGGATCGATGAAGGCGTCGGCGATGCGGCGGGCGAGCGTCTTGGTCGGTGCCTCGATGGTGTTGGGGCCGGAGGCGTTCAGACGATCGGTTGCCTGCTCGGCGGTGAGGCCGTTTGCCGGGGCGTCAAGCAGTACGAGGGCGTCCTCGGCACTATGGGTGGCGGCGAATATGGTGTTCTTGGACAGGCCGGTATGAGCGGCGGGGCGCGCCGTGCGGCGGCGCTTGGAGATGGCTTCGAGTACCGTGACGGTTTTGAGCATCAGCATAGGGTCCTCCTTGTTGAGGGGAGTTAGCGTACGTGTCGTATTTGCTTCAAAAAACCTAGATGTCGCTCACGTCAAGCTCTTGAGCCCACAAAGGGTGCAGCGCGCCTTTGTGGTGGTTTTGGCGATCTGCCGGTGGCGTTTATGCGTGTGCGGAGTCCTCGCGGCGTGCCGAGGGCGACATGCAGGTTTTTCGACTAGGACTGCCTTCCATGGCACACCTCCTAAAGGCTGAGCGCAGCGCGCTTTGGGTATCTCGTACCCCTTTTTAATCCGCCCGTATTCTTGATGAGGGGGTTTGCTATGTCAACCCCATTGTTCGGAAAACCATTCCCCCTGACAAAGCCTTTA
Source organism: uncultured Collinsella sp. (assembly GCA_902466855.1). Classification (GTDB taxonomy): domain Bacteria; phylum Actinomycetota; class Coriobacteriia; order Coriobacteriales; family Coriobacteriaceae; genus Collinsella. Next base: position 4,569 of record CABQSP010000102.1, read on the forward strand.
CAGAATGCCGTGGCTCCAAAGCACGCCCACATCGACGCCTCGCCTGCGCTAAACTGAAGAGCATGTACGCAATTACGAGAGGAGCCCGCATGGAGGCTTACAAGCAAGAGTTCATCAAGTTTATGGTTGAGTCCGACGTTCTTAAGTTCGGCAGCTTTACGCTCAAGAGCGGCCGTCAGTCCCCGTTCTTTATGAACGCCGGCGCTTACGTGACGGGCTATCAGCTCAAGAAGCTGGGCGAGTATTACGCCCAGGCCATCCACGATAACTTTGGCGATGACTTTGATGTGCTGTTTGGGCCGGCCTACAAGGGTATTCCGCTGGCCGTCGTGACCGCCATTGCCTACCACGAGCTGTACGGCAAGGAGGTCAAGTACTGCTGTGACCGCAAGGAGGCCAAGGACCACGGTGCCGATAAGGGCAACCTGCTGGGTTATGAGCCCAAGGACGGCGACCGCGTGGTCATGGTCGAGGACGTCACCACCAGCGGCAAGTCCATCGACGAAACCTACCCCAAGGTCAAGGCTGCTGCCGATGTCGAGATCAAGGGCCTGATCGTGTCCCTCAACCGCATGGAGGTCGGCAAGGGTGGCGTGACCACCGCGCAGAAGGAGATCGAGGCCAAGTACGGTTTCCCCGTCGCGAGCATCGTCTCCATGGCCGAGGTCGTCGAGACCCTCTACAACCACGAGATCGACGGCAAGGTCGTTATCGATGACGAGCTTAAGGCCGCCATCGACGCCTATTACGAGCAGTACGGAGCACGTTAGTTACGGCGTTTTACCAAACGCCGTAACCGGCCGACGCTGCGCGGGCC
>CABQSP010000103.1:0-5370 GCA_902466855.1 uncultured Collinsella sp.
ACAGCGCGGTTAACAGCCGCGTGCTCTACCATTGAGCTACCGAGGAATTTAAAAGCCCAGCGGAATGGGCTGAGAAATTCTGGCTCCCCGGGTAGGACTCGAACCTACAACAGCGCGGTTAACAGCCGCGTGCTCTACCATTGAGCTACCGAGGAATAGGTGCGTGCTCTCAAGCAACGAAATTTATTATACGGACGAATCAGCTCAGGGCAAGAACTTTTTTGAGAATTTTTCCGACCTAGTCAATTAGTCATTAGGGACGTTCTTAAACGACTAGTCATTCAAGAACGTCCCCAATGACTACACCCAACGACTACATGAAAGCGCCCTCAAGCGGAGTGTGCTTGAGGGCGCTTCTTGCTTGACTAGCTTTCGATGTAGTCTTTGAGCTTGCTGCTGCGGCTGGGGTGACGGAGCTTGGCCAGGGTCTTGGACTCGATCTGGCGAATGCGCTCGCGCGTGACGCCAAACTCGCGACCGACCTCCTCGAGCGTGCGGGGGTGTCCGTCAACAAGGCCAAAGCGCAGCTCGATAACCTTGCGCTCGCGATCGGCAAGCGAATCGAGCACCTGGGTGAGCTGCTCCTGCAGCATGGAAAAGCTGGCCGCATCGGGCGGAACGATGGCCTGGGAGTCCTCAATGAAGTCGCCCAGCTGGGAATCCTCTTCCTCGCCGATAGGAGTTTCGAGCGACACGGGCTCCTGCGAGATTTTCTGAATCTCGCGGACACGGTCGGCGCTCATGTCCATCTCGGCACCGATCTCCTCGGGGGTCGGGTCGCGGCCCAGGTCCTGGAGGAGCTGGCGCTGCACGCGGACGAGCTTGTTGATGGTCTCGACCATGTGCACGGGAATACGGATGGTACGGGCCTGGTCGGCGATAGCGCGCGTAATGGCCTGACGGATCCACCACGTGGCGTACGTGGAGAACTTAAAGCCCTTCTGGTAGTCGAACTTCTCGACGGCGCGAATCAGACCGAGGTTGCCCTCCTGAATCAGGTCCAGGAACAGCATGCCGCGACCGACGTAGCGCTTGGCGATGGAGACGACCAGACGCAGGTTGGCGCTAATGAGCGCCTGCTTGGCCTCAAGACCGACATTCTCGATACGGGTCAGACGACGCATCTCGGAACGAGTGAGCTCAAGCTCACCCGCCTCGGCGGCCTCGAGCTTCTCAGTGGCTTCGAGACCCGCCTCAATCTTCATAGCCAGATCGACCTCTTCGGAGGCGGTCAGCAGGTCGACCTTACCGATCTCCTTGAGGTACATGCGGACAGGGTCGCCGGTCAGCATCACCGTGGAGGCGTCGATACCGCGCACGCGCGAACGCGAACGGGACGTGCGCACGGTGCGCTTCTTCTTGCTCTTGGAGGAGCCCATCTCGGCATCGGCCTGACGGGCCATCTTGAGCTCGTGATCGTCGAGCGAGCCGGAATCGTGCTCGTCATCGTCACCAAAGTCGTCGGTATCGGTATCGTTATCGTCATCGTCGACGTCCATGGGGGCGTCGTCGTTACCGCTCGCGGAGATAATCTGGATGCCGCTGTTGCGCAGCGCGGAATACACCGCGGTGAGCTGCTCGTCAGTTACATCGATATCCTTCAGGGCGACCTGAATCTCGTCCTCGGTTACCGAAGTCCTGTTTGAGCCGTTGCCCATGAGCTTTGCAACGTAGGATTCCAGCCCAGTACCCGTGCTCTCAGTCTTTTTTGGCACAGATTCTCCCTTCATAGTCCACAGGACTCAATACTTTAGCACACACAGTGACGTCTATACCCAAAAAGAGGTCTGGATATAGGTGAGAATACGCTGGTTGACCACAACATCTAGGCCTGGTCGGCGCCCGCCGTCTCCAAACCGATCAAACGGAACGGGTCCGCCACGCCGCCGATCGACTTTTGCAGCTCGCGTTGACGCTGCGAATCCTGCGCGGCCTGCACGGTCAGCGCGCGGCGGGCCTCATCATCGAGTGAGCGGTCCTGGCGCAGTTTGGCCTGTGCGGCACGCATGCGGCGTTTGATGGTGTAGAGCTCGAGGGTATCGAGCATAAACACGATGTTCGTCTCGGTGGGGTGCTTGCTCGTCGCCGAGATGCGTCCGGCACTGACAAGGGAGGCCGCCTCGGGACACACCACACGCGCCGCATCCATGCAGGCCGCAGGATCGGTACCCGGGGGCGTCGCCAGTACGGCCCATGCAATCGACTCGTGGCGTGGGTCGACCCACTCGATGGAGCAGATGCGGTCGGCATACGTGCGGAACAAGTCGGGGTAGCTGGTGAGCATCGTCAGCAGCTCGCGCTCCCCCGCCAGCGACTTCCGCTCCAGATCGGTGAGCACAATCGGCATCGCCGGAGCTGCGGGCGTGCCCGTTGCATCGGCAACCGGCGCCGCACCATCCATGCCAACCGGCACATCGATTGGCGGCATATCGTCGACGACATCGACTGGCGCGGCCTCATAGGCCTCGAGCGGCACATAGTCGTACGGGTCTTCCTCGACCGGTGTGGACACTGGCGGCGTCGCGCCCGACGTCCAGGCGCCGCGAGGCGCCCCCTGCGAACTAGACGCCCGACCGCCTGCGTTTCCGGAGCGCTGGGCCTGCGCCCTCTGGCGCTCATAGTTCTGCTCACGGCGGCGCTCTGCATCCTCGCGCTTGGCGACATCGCGAAACACGCGGCCCGAGCTCGCGCGCACGGTCTCAAGGTCCAAACCCAACAGGTCGGCAATCTGGATAAAGTACGTGTCGATCATGTAGCTGTCGCGCAGCGGATAGATAAGCGTCAGAGCATCTTCCAGCGCTTTGGCGCGACCGCCCGGCGTGGTAATATCGCTCGACTCCTGCAGCGAACGATACACGAAGTCCATGAGCGGCTCGGCGGCGTCAATGCGTTTCTGCAGCTCCTCTCCGCCGTGCGCCGTGATGAACTCCATGGGATCGTTGCCGTCGGGCAGGACCACGCAGCGAAGGTCCATCGAATCCTGCTCGATAAACTGAATCGCGCGTCGGGCAGCCTTTTGGCCGGCGGCGTCGCCATCGAACATATATACAATGCGCTTGGCAAAACGGGTGAGCGTCTTAACATGATGTTCCGTCAGCGCCGTGCCCAGCGTGGCGACGACGTTTTTGATCCCCGCCTCCCAGCAGGCGATGCAGTCGGTATAGCCCTCAACCACGATGGCGGTATTTTGCGCGACGATAAACTCCTTGGCCCAGTTAAAGCCATAGAGGTTTCGCTTTTTATGAAACACGCTCGTCTCGGCGGTGTTGAGGTACTTAGGCTGACCGTCACCCATGATGCGCCCGCCAAAGGCGATGTTATGCCCCTGCTCATCAAAGATGGGGAACATCACGCGGTCGTAAAAGCGGTCGGCAAGCTGTCCTCGCCCGCGGCTGACAGCCACGTTGGCGTCGATCATCTCCTGCGGGGTAAAGCCCGCCTGCGACAGATGAGCCACCAGCATGTTGCGACCCGGCGCAAAGCCAAGACAGTAGCGGCGACAGACATCGCCGCCCATACCGCGGCTGGCAAAATACTCACGCGGACGGCCGTCCTTACCGCGCATAAGCATGGTGTGGTAGAACTGAGCCGTCTCGGCGCATAGGTCGTAGATGCGAGCACGCTTGGTGCCACGCTCGCGACGGGCGCCGGTATCGTGTAGCTCAATGCCGGCACGATCGGCAAGGTAGCGTATCGACTCGGGAAAGCTCAGGTTTTCGCGCTTCATAATATATGTGAAGACGTCGCCGCCCTCACCACAGCCAAAGCAATGCCAAACCTGCGTGGCAGGGATAATGTGAAACGAGGGGGTCTTTTCGCCGTGAAAGGGGCAGCAGCCCCAAAACTCATGGCCTCGGGGCTTGAGCTCAACCGTTTCCTGCACGATGGCGACCAGGTCGGACGCAGCGCGTACCTGGTCTTTCTCCTCATCGCTAATCACGGATGCTCACCCCCTGCTCACCCAAGTTGTGGCGAATATCGTCAATATTACCCTCGACGGTCGCGATCAACTCGTCCAGCGAATCGAACGCGCGCGACGGGCGCAGCCAGCGCGTAAACGCCAGCGAGACGGACGCACCGTACAAGTCGCCCGCGTACCCAATCAGATTAGCCTCCAGATGTGCCGAGGCGGCATCGTCGGCATACGTCGGCGGCAGGCCCACGTTAACGGCAGCGGGCCACACGGTATCGTCGACCAGCACAAGGCCCTCGTAAACGCCATCGGCAGGCACCTGAATGCCCTCGGGCACCTGAATGTTTGCCGTGGGAAAGCCCATGTCAGAGCCCTGATGACGGCCACCGGCGACCACGCCGCGCAGCATGTACGGACGACCGAGCAGTTCGGTGGCAAGCTCAACATGGCCCTGGCGCAGTTCCTGGCGAATACGGGTGGCGCAGATCGTCTGGCCATCAACGCACAGCAGCTCGTGGCCATAGACGTCAACACCGCGCTCGGCACCCCATGCCTGCATCTCGGCAACGCCCGAGGCGCCACCACAACCGAGGCGAAAATCACTGCCCACGCGAATCGAGCGAATGTCGACGACGCGCGACAGCAGTGAGAGAAAACCGACATGATCGAGTGCCGCCACCGCGGGCGTAAAAGGAACGGCGACAACCGCATCGACCCCGGTGAGAGCCAGGGCATGCAGGCGGTCGGCCGTCGTCATCAGTTTTTGAGCGGGCGAAGGACTCACCACGACGTCCGGATCGGGATCGAAGGTGACCACAACTGCGAGGCAGTTATGGTCACGGGCGTCGCGCACCACGGCGTCAATAAGTTCGCGGTGTCCCCGATGCACGCCATCGAACACGCCGATGCCAATCGAGGCAGCACCTAAACGCCCGCACCCATCAAACGCGGCGGCGGGAACGATGCGCGCCTCGCCCGACTCGCCCGCGAAAAAGATACGCGCGAGCTCGTGGGGGGTCAGCATCATCGAACACCGCCGATCGCCTGCGGAAAGACGTGCTCCATTACAAAGCGACCGCCCTCGATACGGGCGAGCGCCTTGAGCCCGCCATCGAGCACCAGCGCAAACGGCGCCTTCGACGCATCGAAGCCCGCAAGCGCGCGCTCAATAGGAATACGACGTCCGCACAGCAGATCGTCGGCAAGATCACCTGGCAAGTCGACGCGCGTGGCGCCCAGTGCCGCAATGGGATCCAGGGCAAAGCCGGCAGCGGACTCGGCAGAAAGCTCCTTGACCGTATGACAGGCACCAATGGAAACAACGCCGGAGGCTGTACGGCGCAGTGCGGAAATATGTGCCGCGTTATCGCAGGCACGACCCAGATCGCGAGCGAGCGCACGGATATAGGTGCCCTTACTCACCGAAAACGCCACGGTCCAAACGCAAACGTCGTCCT
>CABQSP010000104.1:0-5082 GCA_902466855.1 uncultured Collinsella sp.
TCGAGCCGCGCGCCGAGGAACTCGCCAAGAAGTACGCCCTGGCCCCCTACACCATGTTCATCGGCTCCGGCGCCCTGTGGGGCGAGACGATCCTGTTCTCGATGTGCATCCTGGAGGAGATGCAGTGGAAGCGCACCCGCTACATCACCTCGGCCGACTTCTTCCACGGCACCCTCGAGCTCGTGGAGCCCGGCGTCCCCGTGTTCCTGTTCATGGGCGAGGACGAGAACCGCAAGCTCGACGAGCGCGTCCGCGCCTTCCTCAACCGCGGCGTGACCGGCGACACCGACATCAACGTCATCGACACCGCCGAGTTCGCGATCCCCGGCCTTGACGATGAGTTCCGCGTCATCGTCTCCCCGTGGATTCTGACGGTGCTCGTGACCGACCGCCTGGCTCGCTACTACGAGACGGTCACCAAGCACAACCTCAAGTATCGTCGCTACTATCACCAGTTCGACTACTAAAGAAAACGGGTGCGGGAACGTGCCGGGCTATTGAGAGGAACACAGAATGAGACAGTACATCATCGCCAGCCATGCGCACTTCGCCACCGGCATCAAGGAGAGCGTCGAGCTGCTCTCGGGCGCTCGCGACAACGTCCACGATCTTTCGATGTTCGTCGATGGCCGCATGGACGTGGCCGAGGAGGCCCAAAAACTGCTGGCAGGCATGTCTGCCGACGATGATGTCGTTGTCTGCACCGACCTCTTTGGCGGCAGCGTCAACAACGAGTTCACCAAGATCGTCCAGACGCGTCCCCGCACGTACCTCGTTACCAACATGAACCTTCCTCTGCTCATCCAGCTGCTGTTCTCTGACGAGTCGGCGCCGGTTGAGGAGACGATTCGCGCCATCGTCGCTGCGGACGATACGCGCGTGAAGTTTGTCAACGATCTTTTGGTCGATGACGACGAGGAAGAAGAGTTCTAATCCGCAGCACCTACTGACACGCCGTATGACGGCACAAGACCTTTGGGGGGTCACATTATGATTCAGCTACTTCGCGTTGACCATCGCCTGCTTCATGGCCAGGTCGCAGTTTCCTGGGTTCAGGGCCTTGGCTCCAACTGCATCTTCTGCGTGGGCGATAAGGTCGCTAACGACCCGGTGTGGAAGACGACGCTCAAGATGGGCAAGCCTGCCGGCTGCAAGCTCGTCATCAAAGATATGGAGCATGCAATCGAAGCTATCAACTCGGGCGTGACCGACAAATACAAGATGATCATCTGCGTCGCCACTATCGCTGAGGCAAAGCAGCTTGTTGAGGGCTGCCCGCAGATCAAGTCGGTCAACCTGGGCAACACCAAGCCCAAGGACGAGAAGCGTCCCGATGCTCGTCAGGTCTCTCGTCAGATCTTCCTGACCGCGGCCGAGGAAGCCGATGTGCGCGAGATGCTGGATCGTGGCGTCGAGGTCGAGATTCGACCCCTGGCCAACGACCCCAAGGTCGACTGCGCCAGCGTGCTCTAGGCGTTCAATTTCGAAGAGTCTGAGCTCTTCGTAGTGTCCTATTAGGAAAGGGGGATATATGCTTACCCAAGCAATCCTCATCGGACTTATCGCCGCATTTGGTAAGTTCGACTGCCAGCTCGGTACGCTCTATGCGTTCCGCCCCATCGTCCTGTGCCCGCTCGTGGGCCTGGTGCTGGGGGACCTGCAGTCCGGCCTCGCGATCGGTGCGAGTCTGGAGCTGCTGTTCATGGGCTCGATCTCCATCGGCGCCTACGTGCCGCCTGATGAGACGATCGGCGGCGTGCTCGCCTGCGCCTTCGCTATCCAGCTGGGCCAGAGCACCGAGGCAGCCATCGCGCTTGCCATGCCCATCGCCACGCTGTGCCTTGCCATCAAGAACATCCTTAACGCCGCCCTGCCGATCCTGGTTGACCGCGCTGATGTCTTCTCCGGCCAGGTCAACCTTAAGGGCGTCTATGCGATGCACTTCCTGATCGGTTTGACCGGTATCATCATGGCGTTCCTGCTGTGCTCGCTGTCGTTCTATCTGGGTGCTGACGCCATCCAGGGCCTGCTCGACTTCATCCCGCCCTTTGTCCTTGCTGGCTTTGGCGTTGCCGCCAACATCCTGCCGGCCATGGGCTTCGCCATGCTCGGCCGCCTGGTGCTCACCAAGCAGCTCGTGCCCTTCTACTTCCTGGGCTTCCTGCTGTGCTCCTACGCCAACGTGCCCGTCCTGGGCGTCGCCCTGATCGCCATCATCATCGGCATCGACAAGTTCGACCTGCTCGGCCTGGGCGGAGCCCAGCCCCAGCTCTCCGCGGAAGGGGATGAGGACGATGACTTCTAGTCCCGAGAACAAGATCACGCGCTCCGACCTCATCAAGAGCGCCGTCAACGTCGGCGCCCTGGGCATGGAGTTCTCCTGGACCTACTACAAGCAGATGAACATCGCCTTCTGCCTGATGGTCGCCAACATGCTCAAGAAGATCTACGCCGGCCGCCCCGACGACTACGCCGCGGCCCTGCACCGCCACTGCGCGTTCTTCAACATCACCGTCCAGTTCGCCCCGTTCGTCGGCGGCATCGCGATGGCCATGGAGGAGAAGGTCGCCCGCGGCGAGATCGAGCCCGAGAGCGTCAACGACGTCAAGGCCGCCCTCATGGGCCCGCTGTCCGGCATCGGCGACTCCATCTTCCTGTCGACGCTGCGCGTGGTCGCCGCCGCGGTGGGCATCAGCCTGTGCCAGGCCGGCAACCCCTTCGGCCCCATCGCCTTCCTGCTCATCTACAACATCCCCGGCTTCGCGCTGCGCGTCTGGGGCGCCGTCAAGGGCTACGAGCTGGGCGTGGGCTTCCTGGACGAGGCCCAGAGGACCGGCCTCATGCAGAAGATCATGACCTGCGTGGGAATCGTGGGCGTCATGGTCGTGGGCGCCATGTGCAAGGACATGTTCTGGGCCAGCATCCCGGTGGCCATCGGCTCGGGCGAGGACGCCCAGACCCTCCAGGACATCCTGGACGGCATCATGCCCGGCATGCTCGGCATGATCGCCTTCTGGCTGTACTACTGGCTGCTGTCCAAGAAGATCAACCCCATGGTGCTGATCGTGGCCACCATGGTCGTGGGCATCATCGGCGCGTTCTTCGGCGTGCTGGCGTAAGGGCCCGGCTGCATAGATTTTCGTTGCAACCTGGAAAGGGGATGGAGCAGGCCTATGCCCTCCATCCCCTTTTTGTATAGAAGGAGTTCGTATGTTCGCGAAGGATCGCGAAGCAATGCGCCTGACGCCGGCAGAGGTCAGGCTGATTCTTATTGAGTCCCTGCAGTGGTGCGCCAACAACGCGGTCTACTTTTTGGGGCTTATCGGTGCGGCCACGTATGATCTGGCCGGCACGGCCTTTTTGGTTGCCGCCATTACGCTCGTGCGCAATCTTATGACGTCGGTGGGCAATATGGTGTCGGGCTCGGTCATCGATCGCTTTGGACCGCGCCGGACGTCGTTTGTGACGTGCGTGATTACGGCAGTGCTATCGCTTGGCGTGGGGTTAGCGCCGTTGTCTGTCCCCGGGCTTGTGTTTGCCGCGTGCGTCTTGGGACTTGCGGGCGGCTTTATCAACACCTGCACGCATGCGTTTCCGGGATACCTGGAGTCGACCACCGAGGGTCGTACCCGCGTGAACGGTCTCATGGTGTTCTACAGCAATATCGCCTATACCGCTGGCCCGCTGCTCGGCGGTGCCATCGTGAGCTGTTTTGCCACGCAATCGGTTTATCTGCTCATGGCGGGCATGATGGGTGTGGCGGCCGTGCTCTCCTTGGGCTGTCACGAGTGTGTTGCTCCCGCAAAAGGGGACAAGCCGAAGGGCGGTATTCTGGGCGGCATGTCCGAGGGTGCGCGACTTACGTTTCGCGACCACGACTTGCGCCTCATCTTTATCTCGGGCTTTTTGGGTTTCTTTGCGTTTGGCGCGTTCGATTCGCTGGAGTCGTTGTTCTACCGTGATGTACTCAACGTGGATATCGTCTGGCTGGGCTGGTTGTCCTCGGTCGTGGGCCTCACTTCCTCGGTGGGTGCGTTCATCCTGACCAAGCTTTCTGCTCGCCATGTCAACCTGCGATTGCTGCTCGGCGCGCTCATGGCCGTGGGCATTGGGTCCATGGTGTACGTGGGCACCGATATGCTGGGGGTCGCGATTATCGGTCAGGCGATTAACGGTCTGGCCTGGGGGTTCCTGGAGCCGCTGCAGATGATCTTGATTCAGGAGCGTGCCGACATCAAATACCTGGGGCGCATTACCGGCTTTGTGCGTTTTGGCCTGATGAGCGCCGGCGTGGTGCCGCTGCTGGCGGCTCCGTTTTTGGCGGAGGCTTTGGGCGTTCAGACGGTACTGTTTGGAGCATCGACCATTATTGCGCTGGTAGGAACGCTGTTCTTTGTCACACAAGGGAGACGCCGGGGGCGTTAGCTATACATCAAATTCTAATTTGATACCACTCACCAGAGAATTTCGACCGTTCACCGAGGATTGGAACAGATTGAAAAGTGGTATTAAAAACACGTTGGGTGTATGTCTATAATTGGTATCGAAAAGAAACGCGATGTATAGATTCGCGTGCTGGACAGAAAGGAAAAGCCATGAAGGAAACCGAGAAGATCGAGATCATGCATTTCGACCAGGAGGGCTATCTCGAGGACGGCAAGGCGCTCTACGAGACCGGCAAGAAGATGACCGCGCTCGCCGACAAGGTCGCCGACGAGGGCTACGACGCCGTGTTCCTGATGGGCGTCGGCGGCACCTGGGACGAGCTCATGCAGCTCGAGTACCTCATGAACAAGTTCGGCGACCGCGACCTCGAGGTCTACCTGATCCACGCCGCCGAGTGGAACGCCATGGGCCACAAGCGCATGACCGAGAAGTCCGTCGTGCTCACCGCCTCCGAGTCCGGCACCACCCCCGAGGTCCTCGAGGCCGTCAAGAAGATGAAGGGCATGGGCGTGCGCGTCTACGCCATGACCAAGCCCGAGGGCCCCATCGGCCAGGCTGTGGGTGCCGAGAACTGCGTCAAGATGGCTTCTGACCATGGTTCGGGCGGCTGCGAGAAGGGCTACTACCTCGCCGACT
>CABQSP010000105.1:0-4948 GCA_902466855.1 uncultured Collinsella sp.
CGCCAGTGCTCGTCGCGGGCATAGCGATCGGGGAAGATCTGGTAGACCATTCCGCGCTCGTACCACTCGGGTCGAACTTCGCGGTGCTTGTAGACGGTGACCTGGAATGACGGCACCTCTGCGTAATCGTAGGTTATGCCTTCGCCGCCGGTGCGGCCCTGTGGTGCGCCCAGGCGAACCTCGGGCTGGCCCTCGATATTGCAGATAAAGCTGTACCAGATGAGACAGGGCTCGGTGCACTCAAGCTCTACGGTAAATATGCCGTCGCCCTCGTGCGTCATGGGATACCGAGACTCACCGATCTCATCGACCCAGGTGCGCAGCGTAAGCGTTGCCTGCGCGGGATCGGCATCCTCCAGAATCACGGAGAGCGAAAGGGTAGTTCCTGTGGTCACAGCGCCAAACGGAGTGCGAAACTGCGGCAGACGGCTGTTGTGTATCAATCTCATAGTACGGTCCAGTTCAATAGAATCATGGCCTGCTGGCCATGGGCTTTACGCACAGGATGTAAGTATATCTGTTGTACACAGGCTGTATAAACAACATCCGTTTACCATCGGCGAACGGTTGTCCTAGAAAATCGTTTTACCAACTACCTACAGAGAAGGGGCGCCCGGTTGGAGCGCCCCTTACATAGGGTTTGATTAGGTTTTGGATCGTCTGTGGGCTAGCGGCGCTTGCGGGTGGCCGTGGCCTTGCGGACGGACGTCTTCTTGGACGGGGCTTTTTCCTTTGCCGGAGCGGCGGGGGAGACCGGAGTCTCCTTGGCGGGCTCGGGCTTGGCCTTGGGCTCCTCTTTGGCGGCAGCAGGCTTGGCCTCGGCGGCCTTCGGTGCCGGCTCGGCCTTTACTGCGGGCTTGTCCTCGGCCGTAGCCTCTGTCTTGGGAGCAGCGGCCTTGGTCGTGGCCTTTTTGGCCGTCGTCGTAGCGCGCTTGCGCGTGGTGGTCTTGGCGGCCGGCTTTGCCTCGGCCTTGGGCTCGGCACCCGCCTCCTCGACCTTGACGGCGGGCTTTGCAGCAGCCTTCGTAGTGGTCTTCGTAGCAGCCTTCGTCGCAGCGGCCTTGGTCGTTGTCGACTTCGTAGCCGTGGCCTTCTTGGCGGTCGTGGTCTTGGTCGTGGTCGTCTTCTTGGCAGCGGTCTTTACCGGAGCCTTGGCGGCCGGCTTGGCATCAGCGACCTCGGCCTTTACCTCGGGAGCAGTCTCGGCCTCGGCGGCCTTCTTGGCAGCGGCGGTCGTGCGCTTTCGCGTGGTCGTTGCCTTGGCAGCCGTTGTTTTAGTCGCGGCAGCCTTGGTTGTCGTAGCCTTCTTGGCCGTCGTCTTGCGGGTCGTGGTCTTCTTAGCTGCGGGCTTTGCATCGGGCTTGACCTCGGCCTCTGCCTCAGGAGCAACCTCAGCCTTCACCTCAGGCTCAGCCTCAACCGGCTTCTCCTCGGCCTTGGGTTCCTCAACAGCCTCAGGCTCCTCAGTCGCAGCCTCAACCACGGCTACCGGGCGTTCGATTTCCGGATGCATAAAGAAGTACAGGTCCAGATACTTATCGGCCGAGCGCGTCCAGCTAAAGTCCTGGCTCATGGCCTGCGTGACCAGCTGATCCCAGGCCTCGCGGTTATCCCAGAACAGACGCGCCGCGCGGAATACGGCATCGCCCATCTCGTCGCCGTTAAAGTTGCTAAACGAGAAGCCTGTGCCCTCGCCGGTAAACTCGTTGTACGGCTGCACGGTGTCCTTCAGGCCACCGGTCTCGCGCACGATGGGCAGGGTGCCGTAGCGCATGGCGATGATCTGCGACAGGCCGCAGGGCTCAAACTTCGAAGGCATCAGGAACATGTCGGCGGCAGCATACATGCGCTGCGACAGCGCCGGATCGAACTCGATGCGTGCGGCCATGGTTCCGGGGTACTTGTCCTGGAAGTAGCGCAGGCCGTCCTCATAGTCGCGGTCGCCAGTGCCCAATACGGCTACCTGAACGCCGCCGGCCAGGATGCGGTCGAGTGCGTACATGACCAGGTCCATGCCCTTCTGGCGCGTTAGACGCGTGACCATGACCATAAGCGGACGGTCGTCGCGAACCTCGAGCCCCAGCTCTTCCTGCAGCTTGGCCTTGCACACGGCCTTGCCGGAGCGGTCCTCCACAGTGTAGTTGGCGGCAATGCGCTTGTCGGTCGCCGGGTCAAAGCCCGCGACGTCGATGCCATTCAAAATGCCCTGCAGCGCATAGGAGCGCTCGCGCAGAACGCCGTCCAGGCCTTCGCCAAACTCGGGCGTCTGGATTTCGTTGGCATAGGTGGGACTTACCGTGGTGATGGCATCGGCATAGCGCAGCGCGCCCAGCATGTAGTTGACGCTGCAGGCGTCGCAACGAAGCTGCGAGGCGGCCGCGGGAATATGCGCCACACCCAGGATGTCCTCCATCACGGTGTCGCTAAACTGGCCCTGGAACGCCACGTTGTGGATCGAGAACACGGTCTTGACGCGGTCATACAGCGGCAGGCCCTGGTAGAACTCGCGCAAAAACACGGGCGCCAGCGCCGTCTGCCAGTCATTGCAGTGCAGGATGTCGCACTCAAAGCCGGCCGGCAGGTGCTGCAGGCTCTCGGTAATGGCCTTGGAGAAGAACGCAAAGCGCTCGCCGTCATCAAAGAAGCCGTACGGATAGTCTCGCGCAAAGTAGCGCTCGTTGTCGATGAACATATAGGTGACGCCGTCGTGCTCGAGTTTCTCGAGCCCGCAGTACTCATTGCGCCAGCCCAGACTCACGTAAAAGTCGGAAAAGTGCTCCATCTGCGCCTTGTACTCGTCTTTGATGGTGGCGTACTTGGGCACCATCACGATGACCTCGGCGCCGGCGCGCACAAGCGCCGCAGGCAGCGAGCCCGCCACGTCGCCCAGGCCACCGGTCTTCACAAACGGCGCGCACTCGGCCGAGGCAAACACGATCTGCATCTTTTTGCTGGAATCAGCCATATTGTCTCCCATGTTGCAATTCGAGAATAGCCGCCTGGCGCTAACCGGGCGGCTATTCTGCATGTTACGAGCGATGTTGCGGTGCCAACGTTAACGTACGATCGTGGTGTCAGAAGTTAACGGAGCCTTGCCCAGCACCAGGATGTTCTCGGGCGTGCCGCGAAGCTCGGTGTTGGTGGGAACCACGTTGTTCTTGTCCAGGATGGCATTCTCAACGCGGGCGCCGCTCTTGATGACGCAGCTCTGGTTGATGATCGAGTTCGTCACCGAGGCGCCTTCCTCAACCACGACGCCGCGCGACAGGATCGAGTTGCGCACGGTGCCCTTGATGATGCAGCCGGCCGAGATGATTGAGTTGCACGCGTGGCTACCGGTCGCATAGCGTGAAGGCGGCACGTCGTGAGCCTTGGTCAGGATCGGGCGCTCGGGGTCAAAGAGCTGGTCGGCCACGGTCTGGTCGAGCAGGTCCATGCTGCGGCGATACAGCGACTTCTCGCTAAACACGCCCACGACCTCGCCCTTGTACTCGTAGCTGCAAACGTCGATGTTGCCAAAGTCGCCCTGTAGTGCCTCGAGCAGGTCCAGATAGTCGGCGGCCTGGTAGTGGTCGATGATCTCGAGCAGCGTCTCGCGGTTGACGATGCAGCAGTCCATAGACGCGTTGTCGCCATACACGACGCCGGCGCTGACGCTCGTCAGACGGCCGTTCTCGTTGATCTGCAGCTTGGTCTCGTCATCTACGTTGCGCGTGGCCTTGCAGTACACCACGGTCATCTGGGCACCGGAGTTCTCGTGCGCCTCGATGATGGTGTTGAGGTCCATGTTAAAGATGATGTTGGTGCCCATCATCACAACATAGGGCTTGTCCGAGCGCTGGAACAGCGTCTTGTTGGAAATGATGTCGCGCAGCAGGAAGCGCATGCCGCCCTTGGTGGTGCCATACGCGTTGCCGGGCACCATGAACAGGCCGCCCTTCTTGCGGTCCAGGCCCCAGTCCTTGCCCGAGCCCACATGGTCGATCAGCGAGCGATAGTTGCCCGGCATGACGACACCGACGGTCTTGATGCCGGCATTCATCATGTTGGACAGCGGGAAGTCGATCAGGCGGTAGCGGCCCAAAAACGGAACGGACGCGATGGGGCGGTCCTTGAGCAGCACGCTGCCGTAGGTCGAAGAGTAGTTAGCGGTGATATAACCGATGGCCTTGCGATTGATCATCGGATCATTCCCCCTTCCCGATAACGACGTCATTTCCTACGACGGCCGTATCCTTGGTGGTATCGACAGAGCCGAGCTTCACGCCCTCTTCGACCGTGGAGTTCTCGCCCAAAATAGCGCGGCAGATGTGCGCGCCGCTCTTAACGTGCGCACCCGGCAGCAGCACGGAGTCCTCGACCACGGCGCGCTCCTCGATGATGACATCGGTCGAAAGGATCGAGTGGCGAGCGGTACCGTAGATCTTGCAGCCGTTGGAGACCAGGCAGTCGTCCAGGCGACCATCCGGGCCAATGTAGTGCGGCGGACGCGTGGTGATGTTGGACATGATGGGGAAGTGCTTGTCAAACAGATCGAACTCGGGGTTGTTGCCCAGCAGGTCCATCGAGGTCTCGTGGAAGCTGGCGATGGTGCCGACGTCCTTCCAAAAGCCGTGGAACTCGTAGCTGTACAGGCGCTTGCCCTCGCCGAGCAGCTTGGGGATGATGTCCTTGCCAAAGTCGTGGCTCGAGCGCTGGTCCAGAGCGTCCTCCTCGAGCGCCTCGATCAGCACGTCGGCCGAGAAGATGTAGATGCCCATGGACGCGAGATTCGAATCGGGCTTATCGGGCTTCTCGGTGAACTT
The DNA here is from genome assembly GCA_902466855.1 of uncultured Collinsella sp. Lineage (GTDB taxonomy): Bacteria > Actinomycetota > Coriobacteriia > Coriobacteriales > Coriobacteriaceae > Collinsella. Next base: position 4,806 of record CABQSP010000105.1, read on the forward strand.
GGTGATGCGGCCGTCCTCGGGGTCGGTGGTCAGGATGCCAAAGCGGCTGGCCTCCTCCCACGGCACGGGCATAACGCTCACCGTGAGGTCGGCGTTGTTCTCAATGTGCGTCTTGAGCATCTTGCGGTAGTCCATGCGATACA
>CABQSP010000106.1:0-4826 GCA_902466855.1 uncultured Collinsella sp.
CGCCTTAAGGAAGGCTAGGTCGGTAGGAACAAAGCCCAGCAGCACGCGGTCCATGACGGAGTTCGTAAATGCAAAGATCTCGTCGACGGTGGCATCGGGATGAGCCTCAATATACTTGGCGGTCTCGACGGCAACCAACGACTGACCCACCGAGACAAAGCGCGTGTCCATGGAGAACACGTAGTCGCGCCCCTTAGCTGCAATCTTGGAGGACTGATGTGAGCAGGTCGTGACTTCGGAATACGCGAGATGCAAAATGGTCGCGTCGGGCTGCTCAGCGTGAATGCGGTCGTACACGTGCGCAAAATCTGCCGGCGCGCAGCCGCTGGTCTTGGGCATCACGCCAAACTCGTTGCAGCGCGAATAAATCTCGAGCGGATCGATCGAGCCGTCCTCGACGGTCTCGTCACCAATCGTGACATGCATAGGCACGCGCACGATACCGTAGCGCTCGCAGAGCTCCGGCGTCACATCCGAACCAGACTCAACCACGATTACGTATTTGCCCATTCTTATCACGACCCATCTCGACGTTGGCTTTTCAATACATGACACGCGCGCCGCGCTGTTGCACAACGACGTCTAAGCGCCAAAGAGACGCCGCCCCTTGCACACAACAAAGGACAGCGTCTCCCTGGAAAAACTCCGTGCTAATCTGAGATTCTACACGGTTTATTACTAAGTGTTACTTACTCCGCAAACGGTCGCTATACGCGATAAACGGTAGTTCGCTGCGGCAACTGCGACACATTCCGCCCAGCAAGTCCAATCGTGCTCCACACACGGTTAATGCGCGAGGCGGTAGAAATTCATCGATGCCGCGCCCTCGGCGTGCAGCTCCATCGCCGGAACCGCCGGCGAATAGGTACGGCTCGTAAGTGCCGCCTCGCCGCCATTTGCAAAAATCTCGACCATCGTAGTGTCCGAAAGCACGCGCAGGTCGCGAAGCTCGCTGAGCTCAATCGACCTCTGGTCGCGCCCATAGCCTTCGTCACCCATGTCGAGGGTAAGCATCCCGTCTGCATAGCGCACAAAGACACCCTTGCGGATTTCGAGCTCGACCATCTTGGCGCCCTCGCAGGAAACCACAAGATCAAACAGGCGGCCCGGCTCCTCAACGGTTTCACCGCCTATCGCGCGAACGCAGTCACCGCGCATCCTCTCAATCTCGTGCGCCGGCCGCTGGCAGAGCTTACCATCGCGTATGCTCAGCTCTCGCGGCACCGTCAACGCGCACTGCCACCCGCGCGCCACCGTCGGGTTTTCTGCCGTCGCGTCGGGGCAACCCGACCATCCGATCATCAAACGCCGGCCTGCAGTATCCTCAAAGGACTGCGGAGCATAGAAATCAAAACCGGCATCGACCATCGGGGGCATGCCCTGCCCGACGATTTTAAAGCTCGGCGCCTCCCAATCGGCCTCGATGGAGAACCACACGCACTGATGCGGATTGCGGTAATGCCAACCATCGGCAGGCACACCCTGCGGACAGCAAACGAGAATAAGCTCGCCATCGAGCTCAAACAGATCGGGGCACTCCCACATAAAGCCAAACTTCTCGTCCAACTCAATGCGCGTCGCATAGCTCCAGTCCTCAAGATTGCGCGAGGTATAGACAAGCACGCACCCGCGATCGTCTTTCGTACGAGCGCCGAGAACCATGTAGTAGATACCGTCGTGTTCAAGGATCTTGGGGTCGCGCACGTGCGTACCGATATCGTCGGGGTAATCGACCGGCCCAACAGCTATGCGCTTCTCGCCCAATTCGTCGGGATTCTCGGCAACCATATGAATCTGGTTTTGCTCACGGCCCGTCAACACGTAGTCGTAATCATCGCGGTCAAAATGCTTAACGTTGCCGGTATAGAAGTAGTGAATCTTGCCATCACGTACAAAGGCAGAACCAGAATACGCTCCACTCGAATCCAAATCGGAATCGGGGAACAACACGGGGCCGCGATTCTCGTACGTCACAAAATCCTTTGTCGTCAGATGGTTCCAAAGCACTGGACCGCCATGCGCAGCATCGAACGGATCGTATTGATGATAGATGTGATACGTATCACCAATCTGAACCAAACCGTTGGGGTCGTTGAGCCAGCCAAGCTCAGGCTCCACATGGAACAAAAGCCTATCGGGGTCGGACGCGATGCGAGCCGCCGTCTCATCCTGTCCAGCTCGCCACTGCTCATAGTCCGCACGCATCACCTTGTTTTTTTGATTAAACATCGCCATTGACCTTCTCGTCTATGGGAAAGGACGCTCGACTCACACGAGCCGAACGCCCTTCCTCAAATGGACTTATCCTCAGATTACGCTGAACGGCTCAACTAGAAGCTGACATCGAAGCCAGCGCCAGCGCCCTCTTCATCAGTGGTCGGCACGCCCTTTGCCTTGTTGTAGGCAAAGATCAAGACGATCGGCACGATAAAGGCGATGAGATTGCCAGCCACATACCACATGAGCGTCTCGGGCGTGACGATGAGCAGGCCAAGCACGCCGGTCAGACCCTGACCGATGGCGCGCACCTCAAAGAGCTTCACGAAGGCACCGCCGCAGCCTGCACCGATGCAAGCGCAGATGAACGGGATGATCGAGTAGCGCATGTTTGCAGCGAAGATAGCGGGCTCGGAGATTCCGACCAGCGTCGGGATAAAGGACGACATGCAGATGTTGCGCTCTTTGGAATGCTTCTTATGAATGAGGTACATGCCGATGGCGCCGCCGCCCTGGGCGATAATGGAAACCGACCAGATGGCCTGGATGTAGTTGAAGCCAGTCGTGGCGACGAGGTTTGCCTCGATACCCTGGATGAACTGATGCGTACCGGTAACGACAAGCGGCTGCAGGAACGCGGCGAAGACAAAGGCACCAAAGACGCCCATCCTGTTGTACAGGATATCGATTACGCCGCCGAGGACGTCGCCGATCAGGTTGCCGAGCGGGCCGAACACGGTGAACAGGGCGACGTTAGCAAGAATCAGGGTAACGGTCGGGACAAAGACGAACGAAACGACCTCGGGGATGTACTTCTGGGCAATCTTTTCGACCTTGGCCATAAACCAGGCAGTCAGGATTGCAGGGAACACGCCGCCCTGGAAAGCAACCATGGGAATGGATAGCGGACCAAAGTTCCAGTACTCAGCACCCGTCGGGTCCATAACGAACGTGTTGCGGTTCATAAGGCTCGGGTGAACCATGACGATACCGACGAGGATGCCCAGGATCGGGTTACCGCCAAAACGCTTGACCGCGCTGTACATAACCAGGACAGGCAGGTAGTCGAACGTGGTGGCGATAATGGCAAAGAAGCTTGCGAGGTTCTTGAGGAACTCGCTGTGATCGGCGAGGCTGCCTTCCATGCCAAAGAGGCCGTTGGCAACGATCAGCGACTTAAGGCCGATGATGATTGCAGCGCCGACGAAGGCAGGAATGATGGGGATAAAGATATCCGAGAATACCTTGAGGACCGAGAAGAACTTGCCCTTCTTGTCCGCCTCGGCGCCCTTGACCTCGGAAGCACTGATCTCCTTAACGCCCGTCAGAGCCATAAACTCATCGTAAACCTTGTTGACGGTACCGGTACCGAAGATGATCATGAGCTGGCCGCTGTTGTACAGCACGCCCTTGACGCCATCGATGTTCTCGAGCTCGGCCTTGTTGTATTTGCTCGTATCCTTGAGCACCAGACGCAGACGGGTCACGCAATGCGTGGCGCCCTCGATGTTCTCCAGTCCGCCGACGTTGTCGACGACTTGCTGGGACACTGCCTTGTAGTCCATGTTCCTCTCCATTCCTTTTCTAAATCATAAAACGGTTCGTTGCCGCTACAGAGACGCGATCGTTGCGTTTGCGCACTTGAGCGCACCGTCGGTGACGGTAAGCGCCACACCCTGGCCCTGCTTGTTGCAGAAGCGAGCGTTGAGCGCAACATCATCGACAAAGATGGTCGCGATGTCGTCGTCGACGACCAGACGCACATGGTGAGTGCCCTCGCCCTTAAAGAACAACGGACGCTCGAGGCCCATGTTGTTGACCTGGAACCACGGATACTGGGGGGCCGCCGTAAACTCGAGTTTGCCCTCACGCAGGTTGGCGCGGAACTCATAGGCAAGACCGGACTCGGCGTCCTCGGCAAGCTTCACCGAGAAGCCGGCAGCGTCACCGGCGAGCTCGATGTCGGCGTCGAGCATATAGGTAGAACCGGCATCCGCGGCGAGCACCTGCTCGACCTTGCCCGACTCGCACGAAAGCTCAAAGGCCTCGACTGCCTTAGCCTCGCCAAAGGCGCCAAGCATGCTGTCGGGAAGCTTGGTGCCGAGCGTTCCGTCGGCACGCTGAACGATCTCGAGAGGCATAAAAGTGCCACCCCACAGGTAAGAGCTGGGGTCGCCGCCCTCGTCGCGCGTAGGAACCCAACCAAAGAGAACGCGGCGCTCGCCGTCAAATGCGGTACGTGCAGCATAGTACGCGCGGCCATCGAAGGAATCGTCCGCAGGAGTGATCCAAGGACCGTTGATAGAGCGAGACATGCGGTAACGGGTCTTGTTGCCATCACTGTACTCAGAGAACACCAGATACCACCAGTCGCCCATCTTAAAGAGATCAGGCATCTCGAACATGGTGTACAGGCCCGGATTCCACCAGTCGCCCTGGAACTCCCAGGTATCCAGGTCCTTGGAGGTGAACTTGACCAGACGACCGGTCATCAGACGCTTGTCCTCGCCCACACGCGTGCCGAGGATGAGCATGTACTCTTCGTTCTCCTCATCCCAAAGAACAAAGGGATCGCGCCAGTTGCGGTCATCGTAACCCTCCTGGGGCGG
>CABQSP010000107.1:0-4770 GCA_902466855.1 uncultured Collinsella sp.
CGAATGCGTTTTGCGAGCGCGCAAAGAAGTATGAGTTGCTTGCGGTTCCCTCGGACAGCTTTGGTATGCCAGGTTGGTTCCGCCTGGGCTATTGCGTGAGTTACGAAACGATTGTCAATTCGCTACCCGCTTGGAAACAGTTGGCGGACGAGTATCGTTAAAAGTAAAGCGCTCTGCCTACAATGTTTTACGTGAAACGGGGTTTGGTGTTAAGCCAGACCCCGTTGTCATGGACGTTGTGTCTTTGGGATGGAGTGGTTTTACGACTATCGAAGGCTATGCGTACAATGAATATAAGCGACGGCCGTGCCAGATAAGGAGACCTGATGCCCTACCTGCTTTCTTGTGACATTCATACCCATACGATGTTCTCTGCGCATGCATATTCGACCATTGAGGAGAATGTATATTGGGCGGCAGAGCGTGGCCTGCAGGTGCTCGGATCTGCCGACCATCTGAGCTCTATGGTTACGGCTTGTCCCAATGACCTGCGCAGTTACCAATTCTTTATCAACCAGGATATCTGGCCGCGCATTTGGAGCGGCGTGCTGGTGCTGCGTGGCGCCGAGGCCGATATCGTTTCGCTGGACGGAAGCCTGTTTGGCGAGGAAACTCCTGTCACGCTCGATATCGCCGGCGATTCGTACAGCCGTCAGCATTCGCTGTTCGATTTGGCTACGCGTAATTTGGATTATTTGGTTGCAAGCGTGCATAATCCGCAGATTGCTGAGGGCGCGACGCTGGCCCAGGCGACCGAGATGTATATCAATGCCCTGGAGCACCCCAAGGTGTTCATGCTGGGTCACACGGGGCGTTCGGGCGTGCCGTTCGATATCGACGAGGTGCTGTTGGCGGCTAAGGCCAAGCACAAGATTATCGAGATCAACAACCATAGTCTTGAACACGGTGTCGACACTGAGCATTGGGCCGTATGCCGCAAGATCGCCGAGCGCTGCGCCGAGCTGGGCGTGGGTATTGGCGTGTCGACCGATGCCCACATTGGCATGGCCATTGGCAAGCTCGATTACGCTCGCAAGATGCTCGACGAGATTCATTTCCCGCTGGACCTGATCGTGACGCGCGACCGCGAGACGCTGCTGCGCGAGATGGCGGCAGCCGGCGTGTGCGACCTGCGCAAGGGGATGTAGCGGAATTTATAAACCAAGCGAAGGGGGCGGCCCAGACGGGTCGCCCCCTTTCTTGTCCCAAAAATCTACTGAGGTTGGTTAGCGGCGTTCGAGGACCGCTACGGTTTCGGTGTGGTCGGTGTGGGGGAACATGTCGACGGGCGTGATCTTGAGCAGGCGATAGCCTCCGTCGAGGAGCTGATGCAGGTCGCGCTCTTGGGTCACGGGGTTGCAGCTGATATAAGTGATGCGGCGCGGCTTAAGTGCGCAGGCAGCCTCGAGGAACTCGGGGGTAGAACCGGCGCGCGGCGGGTCGATGGAAAGGACGTCGACGCGCTCGTTGTTATCGGCGGCATCTAGGATGTAGTCGGTGGCATCGTCGGCCATAAACCAAGCGCTGCGGGTGAGGCCGTTGAGCTCGGCATTGCGACGTGCGTCGGCAATGCCCGCCGGGTTGCGCTCCACGCCGAGCAGCATAATGCCGACACCCCTGTCCTGGGCATCCTTCGCGGCGCACAGACCGATGGTGCCGCTGCCGCAGTAAGCATCCATAAGAATGTCACCTTGCTGCAGATCCATACCGTCAATGGCGAGCTGATAGAGCAGTTCGGTCTGCTGCGGGTTGGTCTGATAAAACGCGGTGGGGGAGATGTCGAATTCGCAGCCGAGCAGCTGGTCGCGCATGCATTCGGCGCCATACACGATGCGGGTTTCCTCGCCGAGGATGGCGTTGCCGGGGCGTCCGTTGATGTTTTGGGCAACGGTGACGATATGCGGATCGAGTGCGGCGACAGCCTCAAAGAACTCCTGCGCATGCGGTAAGTCACGCTGGGCGGTCACGAGGGTGACCATAATCTGGTCGGTGCGCCAGCCGCAGCGAACGACGGCATAGCGAAGCAGCCCCAGATGCTTGTCTTCGTTAAAGGCAGGAATGCGCAGGCGCTCAGCCTCACGCGCGATGCCGTTAAGAATCTGTCGGGCGCCCGGTGCCTCGACGGGGCATTCGGGTACGGCAACGATCTTGTGCGTGCCGCGCTCAAAGAAACCGCAACGGACAGCGCCCTCCTTACCGGGAGCAAAGGGAGTGGCAGCCTTATGACGAAAGCCACGCGGCGCAGGATATTTACCCGGGTCGCCAAGGGTGACGCCCATACCACGAATAGGGTCTACAGCAATGCCTTCACGCTCACAAAGCGAAGCAAAAAGCTCCTCCATAGCAGCCTGCTTGGCGGCGAGCTGCTTCTTATAAGGACGATTGAGCGCTGTACACCCACCGCAAGCTTTCATGATGGAACAAGGAGACTTGGGGTCCACAGCCTTACGCGCAGACGAAACCCGATCTTTATGCGAGTGCTTGGAGCGAGTCTGAGATGCCTTATCCTCGTTCCGACGAGAGCCGGGACGCTTGGCCTTAGCCCTGCTCTTAGTCGATTTGCTTTTTGCAGCTTTAGAAGACTTGGATTTCGTAGAAGATTTCTCCTCCTTCGACCCCTCAGTCGCCTCCATCAAAGCACGACGAGCCCTACGCTCCGCACGAGATTCTGCCATGAATTAACCCCACTAATTTACAAATTGAAATCTGAAAGCATTGTACCGTGCCAAGCTAGCGGACGATATGCAAGCGCCCATTTCATGTCAGTGATAAGCCCAACGACGTTTGCCCGCCGGGTGCCGGGGCAGGGGTTAAGTTTGTCGCGAGTTCCGCACGAACAGGAGAGCACTTAATGTGCTCTCCGTCGTGAGCAGGACTGTAGAGCAGCAAACTTAACCCCTGCCCCGGCACCCGGCGGGCAAGCCCTCCCTTGTACTCCATCTCACTAAAGTGTATGATTCTGAACGTTACACGACTCACTTTACCTAACTAAAGTGCCACCAAGGGGGAATACCATGAATACCGATATGTCTCGTCGTCAGTTTGTTGGTCTAGCCGGCTCGCTCGCCACGGTGCTTGGCCTTGGTCTTGTCGGTTGCGGCGGTGGTGCCGGCAAGGGCTCCGCTGCTGGCTCTGCCGCGGCCAAGGATGTGAAGGGCGCTGCGGAGTCCAAGAAGCTCGTGGTGGGCTTTGATAAGTCCTATCCTCCGTACGGCTTTGTGGGCGACGATGGCGAGTACACCGGCTTTGATCTCGATCTGGCCAAGGCTGTTGCCGATAAGCAGGGCTGGGAGGTCAAATACGAGGCCATCGACTGGGATGCCAAGGATACGCTGCTTAACTCGGGCGCCATCAACTGCATCTGGAACGGCTTTACCATGGAGGGCCGCGAGGACGACTACACGTTCTCCGAGCCGTACATGCTCAACGAGCAGGTGCTGGTGGTAAAGAAGGATGCAGGCATCAAGAGCTGGGACGATCTTGCCGGCAAGACCGTGATTACCCAGACCGATTCCGCTGCGCAGGATGTGCTCGAGGGTGACCAGAAGGATCTGGCGGCGACGTTTGCCACGCTCGACACGATCGGCGAGTACAACACGGCCTTTATGCAGCTCGAGAGCGGCGCGGTCGATGCCGTGGCGTGCGACCTTTCGATTGCCCAGTATCAGCTTGCCGCCAAGCCCGATGCTTATACGCAGCTTGATGAGCCGCTGTCCAGCGAGCACTACGCCGTCGGCTTTAAGAAGGGCGACACCAAGTCGGCCGACGCCGTGACCGAGTCGCTCAAGGCACTCTATGAGGACGGCACGGTCAAGGACCTGTGCGACAAGTATGCAGATTATGGTCTTTCCTTCGACAACTGGGTTCTGAAATAGCGGCTTTCCCAGGCACCCGATTTTGCCGTTCAAACCGTCGCTTGCGTACATTTAGTACGCGGCGCTCCTCTTTCACGGCAAACTCGAGCACCTGGAAAACCCGCTTTAGCATTGGGTTTGCTGTTCTGTTGTCGCGAAAGAGAGCTTAGGTTGTCTATTCAGGTCATGATGCAGATGCTTGGCCAGGGCTTCTTGGTCAGTTTGCAGTTGTTTGTGCTGACGCTGCTGGGGTCGATTCCGCTGGGAATCCCCGTGGCGTTTATGCGCATGAGCAAAATCGCGCCGCTTCGCTGGATTGCGCGCATCTATATCTCGGTCATGCGCGGCACGCCGCTCATGCTGCAGATGTTTGCCATCTACTTTGCCCCGTACTACGTGTTCGGCATTTCGCTCACGCCCGATTCCAAGTGGACGGCGTGCGTCGTGGCGTTCATCATCAACTACGCCGGTTACTTTGCCGAGATCTATCGCTCGGGCTTGCAGTCCATTCCGCGCGGTCAATACGAGGCCGCCGAGGTGCTGGGCTACTCGCGTCTGCAGACGTTTCTGTATATCGTGATGCCGCAGGTCGCCAAGCGTATTCTGCCGGCGATGGGCAACGAGATCATCACACTGGTCAAGGACACGTCGCTGGCGTTTGCCATCGGCGTGGGGGAGATGTTCTCGACGGCCAAGGCGCTGGTCGCCTCGCAAGTGAGCATGGTGCCGTTTGCGATTGCGGCGTTGATCTACTGGGTCTTTAACTTTGTGGTCGAGATGCTGCTGGGCGCCGCCGAAAAGAAGCTGGACTACTATCATGACTAACTCAGTGATGAAAATCGAAAGCGCGCGCAAGGCGTTTGGCGGCAATGAGGTGCTCAAGGATATCTCGCTCGAGGTCAAGCGTGGCGAGGTC
>CABQSP010000108.1:0-4376 GCA_902466855.1 uncultured Collinsella sp.
CCGCAGCGTGCGGGCCATGGACGCGCTGTACCGCAGCCTGTTCGGAAATCCCGCGGGGGGGGTTGCTCAATGCAATCCAAACCTGGAGGCGACACGGATGGGAACATGCCCCTACCCTAGCAACGGAAGGAGCGACCCATGACGGAACAGGAAATCGCCGGGGAGATCAACGGCTACAAACAGCAGCTTGAGCAGAGCGACTACAAGGTCATGAAGGCGGTGGAGCGCATCTTCTCCGCATCGTCCATCACCGACCTGCTCTCGGCCATCGCCGCAGCTGCCAAGGAGGTGGCCGAGATCATCTCGCAGCGCCAGACGTGGCGCGACCGCATCAACGAGCTGGAAGCCATGGAGCCCGACCAGCCGGAAGCGCCGCAGGAGTAGCGAGCGCCCCTTCGGTGGCGCTTTTCTTTTGCCCGGAGACACCTCGCGGACAATCGCGGCAGCGATTCGAGGAGGTGAGAAAACGAATGACCGACGTGCTGGAAATCTTCGCGCCGTACGGCCCCGGGTCGCTTTTCGGCGCGCTGCTCGTCCTAGTGGTCCTGTACTTCGGCAAGCAGTTCCTCGAAGAGTTCAAGGCCCAGAACGAGCGCAAGGCGAACATCGACCTCAAGCGCGAGGAGCGAAAGCAGGACGAGGTGAACGAGCGGGCGCAGCGCGACCGCGAGCGCAGCCAGATGGAGGGCCGCATCGCCGCGCAGATGGAGCGCAGCAACGCGCTGATGGAGGCTATGAAGGCGCTCATGGAGTCCGTCGTGACCTCCAACGAGGTGCTGCACGCCGACCTGGCGAACAGCCAGGCGCGCAGCCAGGGCATGGCGGCGAAGGTCGACCACATCGCCGACCGCGTTGACCTGCTCTACAAGGAATCGGCTCGATAGAAAGGAATCCGAAATGACAGAAATGCAAGCAATCGCAGCCATCGTGCTGTCTTTCGCCGTGCCGTTCGCGGTGCAGCTGATCAAGACCGAGGCCATGACCGGCAAGGCCGCGCGCATCCTGGCGCTGGGCTGCTCGCTCCTGGCGGGCGTCGTGACCGGCTTCGTGGGCGGCGTGCCCGCAGACCCGGGCGCATGGGTCACGTGCGCCTTCGCCGTGGTAGGCGGCGTGCAGGCGGCCTACACGCTGTTCAAGTCGGTGGGCATCACATCCAAGTGGCTCGACGCCCTGTTGGGCGTGACCGTAGGCGGGAAGGAGTAGGCAATGGCTAAACTGTTCATCATCTGCGGCCACGGCGCTGGCGACCCCGGCTGCTGCGCAGGCGGCTGCACCGAGGCCGAGCGCGTTCGCGCCCTGGGCCAGCGAATCAAGGAACTGGGCGGTTCCGAGGTCGAGCTGGGCGATACGTCCCGCAACTGGTACGCCGACGGCGGGCTTAACCGCCTGAGCACCGACGCGCCAGTGGTGGAGCTGCACATGGACGCCAGCGGCATCGCCACGGCCCACGGCGCGCACGTCATCATCAAGGAGGGCTTTGAGCCTGACGAGTACGACAATGCGCTGGCCGACAAGCTGGCGGCGTTCATGCCCGGGCGCTCCGAGAAGCTGGTGCGCCGTTCCGACCTCGCGAACCCGAACCGAGCCGCCGCGCGCGGCATCAACTACCGCCTGTGCGAGAACGGCTTCATCGACAACGACGGCGACCGCGAGAAGTTCAACGGCAACCTGGACGAGCTGGCGCGCATCTACCTGGAATGCTTCGGCATCACTGCTGGAAGCGCCCCCGCAGCCGTCCCGCAGCCGCATCCTGCGCAGCAGGAAACGACCGAGAACTTCGGCGGCACCTACCGCTGCACTGTGGACTACCTGCGCGTGCGCGACGCCCCCGGCCTGGGCGGCACCGAGGTGGCGCACTATTCCAGCGGCGAGACCGTGACGCTGGATAACTGGTACAAGATCGCCGACGGCTACGTGTGGGGCCGATACACGGGCTACAGCGGCGCAACACGCTACATCGCCGTGGGCAAGGCCACGGGCAAGCCAGAGGCCGACGACTATCTGGTGAAGGTGGGATAGGCCATGCCGTACCCGAGCTCCGCAGACGAGGAGCGCAACGGCGGGTGCGGCCCCATCCTCGCGGCGGTCGTCCTGCTGTTCATCGTCCTGGCCGCCGCCAGCTGCGCGTCGCAGGCCATGGGAGCGCAAGACGTGACCGTGAGGCAAGCCCGCACGGACGGCCCCATATACGACCTGCCCGAGGGCATCGGCCAGGAAATCGTGTGCGACGAGCACAACCGCGAGTACCTGCTGCTTACCACCGAGCAGGGCGGCGTGTTCCTCATGCCGTACATGGACGAGGACGGCGAGCAGGAGATCATGCCGCAGGCCTAGAACGCAAAGAAGCCGCCCCGTATGGAGCGGCTTCTTCTATTCGACGAGCAATACGAACGCCCGCCTAACGACGAACACCTGCATATGTTCGCCTACTGAACAGTTGGTGGAGGCGCGGAGAATCGAACTCCGGTCCACGAAAGCCCCCTGATTGGCATCTCCAAGCTCAGTCGCTGGTTTAGTCTCGGACGCTTTGCGCGCAGCGACACGCTCGCGGCGTCCTAACCGGTTCGGTCTTAGCCCGCGCCATACCGATTACGTGCGCGGGAGCATTCCCCTAACATGACGTCGCGCCGGTGTCGGGGAAATCACCGGGTTGACGCGCCGCTATAAACTAAGCAGCGAGAGCCATAGGCTCAAAAGAAGAGTTGTTGTCAATTCAATTTGACGGTACCCCTGTTTAACGAGGCGAGGAGACCTCGGCTTGCTTCCTCTCTCAGAGCTATCGTGTCGAAACCAGTCGCCCCCGAATGTCGGGAAAGTCTGGATGGCATCGGGGCTGCAAGCACCCAACAGCCGTCGACTTTTCAAGGAACATGTGGGGCGAGCCCCGCTTGTGGAGTGTTATCTTACCACGTTCTGAAAGCGGACAGCTGTTCTATGCACGAGCTGTGAAGACCCCAATGTGCGCCGCACTTCGCACTTTTGCTACCGATCGCGTCACGTATATTTTCGCCAAGCAAAATTGCCCCGTCGAAAGGACCGTTATGGATACCAAGCAGCAACTCGTCAATGCCCTCGCAGGCCTGGGCTCAACCATTACCGAAGCTATGGATGTCATCGAGGGCTTTGTCCCCTGCGGACATCCCGCCCTCACGGTATCGAACGCCCTTGTTGCGCTGGACGCTGACGATGATGCAGCTCTCGCCCAGCAGCTTGAGACCGTCGAGGGCTTTATCGACCACGTGAGCGAGAACCGCGGCGTGGCCGCCTACCACGGCATCGAGGTCGAGCTCGCGGGTCCCAAAGCCGATCTGCTCGCAGCAATCCGCGAGGTAGGCGCCCTTATGCAGACCGCAGGCGTCAAGAACACCCAGGTCAACGAGTGGGTCTACCGCAGTCTGGCAGCACTAAACGATTCCGACGAAAAGGCAGCCGAGCAGCTCGCAGAAAGTCCCGTCATTAAGGCCGAGCTTTTGTAAATAGAAGACGCGGGCCCCTTGGCGCATCGTCGTCCAAGAGGCCCGCAAACAGTTCGCGTCAACCGATAGCCGCGCCGCCGCGTTCGGCCAAAGCAAGAATCGGCATCATTTGACGAGGTGTCTTTGCTGCAAGATCGGCATGTTCGAGCAGCATGAGATCGTTTGTCACCAAGTAATCGACCTGTGCGCGCTTGCACGCGGCGAGCACCAAGTTGTCCTCGTAATCGCGATGGAGCGCTAAGTATTTGTCGGCCAGCCAAAGGTCCGACGCATCTGCACCCACGGCCGTGGCGTTTTCGGTCATATTCCGAACAAACGCCAGCGCCGCATCGCCAATCGCGCGGGCAGAAGCCTCGTCGAGCGCTCCCCCGCTGGCAAGAACGCTACGCTTCAGCTCGTGTTGGACAACGTACAGTACGTCCTTAGCGATATGCACCGGGAAGAACAGCAACGCCCCCGTCTCCGTCGCCTGCCCAATAAACGCACGCGCGGCAAGCGACTCGGCATGGTCGACGCAAAACGAATCGACCCACACATTCGCATCCACCATGATCTTAAGAGGGGCTCCGTTCACTGGATCATCCCCTTTTGGCGATAATGCTCATCCATGGCGTCGGAATAGATTGCGTCCCAACCGCGATCGTCGGATACGGGCGACGTAGCGATGCCCAAATCTGTATAAAGCCGGTCTGCCGCTGCCCACGACGCGGCGAACGGAGTATCGTGCGCGACAGTCTGTTGCCGGCCATCAACGGCAGACAGCACTTCCTCACACTGCCCGCCACCCTGCGCGACCTTGGCCACCACCTTTTTGATAAGCTCGGGCAGTGATCTGCCCGAAAGCCGCAACACTTCCTCCGCATGATCCTTGACCTGGCGATCCACGCGAACGTTCACCTG
>CABQSP010000109.1:0-4346 GCA_902466855.1 uncultured Collinsella sp.
TAAGAACGTCCCCAATGACTAGTCGATTAGGAGTATCATCGTCTGCGCAAATAAGCACGAAATAGCATGTTAGAGATTGAGAGCGTATGGCTGACACCGTATCTAAGCACATTGACATGACCACCGGCTCGCTGTGGCGCAATATCCCCCTGTTCGCCTTCCCCGTGGCCGCCACGAGCATCTTGGAGCAGCTGTCGAACCTCATCGCCACGGTCATCATCGGTAACTTCTCGGGCGACCAGGGAACCCTCGCCATGGCAGCGGTCGGCTCCAATGTTCCGCTTACCAGTCTTATGCTCAACCTGTTTATTGGCATGTCGCTTGGTTCCAACGTGGTCATCGCCAACGCCATCGGCCGCAACGATCAGAACATGGTCAAACGCGCCGTCCATACCTCGATTTTAATGGCGCTCGTGGGCTTTGTCGTCATCGCCCTGGGCGAGGTCTTTGCCGAGCCCATGCTCGCCGCGCTCAACGTTCCCGCCGAGACCATGCCGCTCGCTTCACTCTACCTACGTGTCTTTTTGCTCAGCATGCCCTCGATTTTGCTCTACAACTTTGAGGCCGCGATTTTCCGCTCCGTCGGCATCACCCGCATGCCGCTGCAGGCGCTTGCCGTGTCCACCGTCCTCAACATTGGCCTGGACCTCATCTTTGTCCCCGTACTCCACTGGGGCGTCGCGGGCGTCGCCATCGCCACCGCCATCGCCTACACCGTCAGCGCCGCTACGCTCTTTGTCCGCCTGCTCAAGACCGACTCCGTCGTCCGTGTCACCCTACGCGACCTTGCTATCGACCCCGTCGCCCTCAAGCGCATCGTCAAGATTGGCCTGCCCGCCGGCATCCAAAGCGCTGTCTTTGCCGTCGCCAACATCATCATCCAGTCTGCCATCAACAGCCTTGGCACCGAAGTCATGGCCGCATCGAGCGCCGCCATGAGTCTGGAGTACGTGTGCTACAACCTGCTCAACAGCTTTAGCCAGGCGTGCACCACCTTTGTGGGACAAAACCACGGTGCCCGCCAGATCGATCGCTGCACCAAAACGCTTAAGGTCTGCCTGGTCGAAGGCGGTATCGTTGCACTCACCACGATCATCGTTATTGTCGGCCTGGGACGCGAGATCTTGTCGCTGTTCAACAGCGACCCCAACATCGTCTCGATCGGCTATATCCGCGTGTGTTCGATCTTCCCGGCGTACGCCTTTAGCATGTTCTACGAAAACATGTCAGGCTACCTGCGCGGCTTTGGCATCTCGCTCACACCCGCCCTCATCACCATGATCTGCGTCTGCGGCATCCGCTTCTATTGGGTGTTCTGCGTGTTCCCGCACTTCCGCACCTTTGCGAACATCATGATGGTCTACCCCATCAGCCTGGGCACCACGGCGTTCTTTATGGTCGTGGCGGTGCTACTCTGCCACCCGGCACGCACCTATCGCGCCACCCAAGCCAAAGCGACAGCCCGCTAAACACCGCACTCAACGCCACGCCAGTCATTAATTGACAATATGCGAGCTCATATAGTCGATAAAGCGCCTCGTGGCGATGGGCATGGTGTCCCAGCTGCGCCATGCGGCCACCACGTCACGCGAGGGGGCATGCACGATGGGCCGCACACAAATATCGGCTCGCATGCCCTCCACAGTACGACGGTAGAGCATGCTCACGCCCAGGCCCTCCTCCACCATCGCCATGATGGTGTAGTCGTCGGTCACCTCACTCGTCACGTGCGGCGACAGCCCATGCGCCGCGAATGCATCGAGCACCAGGCTCTGTTCGCCCTCATCCAGTAGCACAAACGGCTCGGACGCCAGGTCGGCAAGTGTCACCTTTTCCTTTGCCGTCAGCGGATGCGCGGCCGGCAACAATGCTACCAACTCGTCGTGATAGACCACGCGCTTCTCGAGCCCCTCGGTAAATCCGCGCGCCGTAAAGCAAAAATCAACCACGCCATCGTGTACCCATTGAGCGTTGCGCGTGTAATCGCCCTGCTTGAGGGTAAAGCGTACGCCCGGGTGCAGGGCCCCAAAGTCGCGGATCACACGCGGCAGCACGGTGCGACTCACGTTGGTAAACGTCGCGATGCGAATATCGGTCGACGAAAGCCCCAGCAGCTCCTGGCGCTTGCCCTCGAGCTCGGCCTCGGCGGTCACGATCTGGCGCAGGTACGGCAGATATTGCTTACCGTCGCGCGTAAGCGAAACGCCCTGCTTTCCGCGCTCGATAATCGTGGTGCCCAGCTCGCGCTCGAGTGCCTTGACGGCCTGGCTCACCGCACTTTGCGTATAGCCCAGCTCGTCCGCCGCGCCCTTAAGACTGCCGCAATCGACCACCATACATACAATCTGATACCGCGATGCCATCGTGCCTCCACATCGATGTAGCTGTAAAACGTTTTGCCAGGACTTTTCCCGCCAACATTAGCATTTCTTAATCATACTGAAGATACATTCGCTTTACTACATCCACATCTGGGAGCAGAATCCTTTTTGCGAAACCGTTCTGTAACAAAAGGAGTCCCATGGATCGCAAAAAAGCAATCGCGCTCTCATTTTCTGTTCCCGTCGCATGGGGCTTTTCGTACCCCCTCATGAAGATCGGCATGGACAGCATGAACGCCACGAGCATCGTTGCGCTGCGCTGCATCATCGCCTTTGCGGCCTGTCTGCTGCTCTTCCACAAGCACGCGTTTCGCATCAACCGCGACCTTATGGTTCGCGCCGCCATCATCGGTGCCATCATGGCAACCGAGCTCACGTGCATGTGCCTGGGCTCCAGCCTCACCTCCGCCTCCACCGCCGGCTTTTTGCAGAGCCTGACAGTCGTAATCGTGCCGTTTGCCAACGCAGCCCTGCTGCGTCGCGCCCCCGAGCGCAAGGTGCTCGTCGGCACCGCCATCGTCACCTGCGGTATGTTGCTGCTCTCGGGCGCCGATTTCACCAGCCTGAACCCGGGCGCGCTCATCATGCTGCTCTCCGCCTTTGTCTATGCCGGCCATATCATTGTGGCGAAGCGCTTTGTCGAAGAAGTCGATCCGCTGGCTCTGGGCGTTTGGCAGCTGGGCTTCGGCGGCTTATTCTCGGGCATTGCCGCATGCGTCTTTGGCGGTTTCACGCTTCCCGGCACGCCGGGCGAGGTCGTAGTCGTCGTCGCACTCGCACTCATCTGCTCTGCCTATGGCTTTATCACCCAAACGCTCGTGCAGCCCCACGTGCCCGCTGAGACCACCGGCTTCGCCTTCTCGCTCGAGCCGGTCTGCTCCGCCGTCTTTTCGTTCTTCTTGGTCGGCGAGGTCCTGAGCCCCATCGCCTTCTTTGGCGCCGCTCTCATCCTCACCGGCGTCATAGTGGCAACCGTGCAGCTTCCGCGACTTCATGCGCACGCTCACGACCACGCCCACATGGCAGGAACGCCCGAGCAAGTCTCGTAGACCCCACTCTTCATACAGCCGTGGCATAAAGGTCTCCGGGCGCCTTTACAATAGATGCCAACAGAGCATCTGCCATAAAGGAGCCCCATGGACACCGCAACCCGCGACCGCAACATAGCAACTTGGTTGGGCGATGCGCCGCAGCCGGTACGTGACACTACGAACCAGCTGCTCGAGCGCATCGCCCTTTTGCGTGCCGAGCAAACCATCTACCCGGCACAAGACGACATCCTCAATGCCCTCGCCTATACGCCGGCCGACCAGGTCAAGGTTGTCATCCTGGGTCAAGACCCCTATCACGGGCCCAACCAGGCCATGGGGCTGTCGTTTTCGGTCCCCGCGACGCAAACCAAGTTACCGCCGAGCCTGCGCAACATCTATAAGGAGCTCAAAGCCGATCTGGGTTGCCCCATTCCCGCCACGGGAGACCTAACCCCATGGGCACAACAGGGCGTCCTGCTCCTCAACACCACGCTCACCGTGCGCGAGCATGCCGCGAACTCGCACGCCAAGCTGGGCTGGAGCGCGCTCACCGACTACGTTATCGAACGCTGCTGCCAGCTGCCCCAGCCGGTAGTCTTTTTGGCATGGGGCCGCTTTGCCCAGCAGATGGTCGAAGGCAAGCTCGCCGCGACCGACGCGGGCAAGGCGACCGGCAAGTTCTGCCTGGCCTCCACGCACCCCTCACCGCTTTCGGCTAACCGTGCCACGGCAGAACTCCCCGCCTTTATGGGGTCGCGCCCCTTCTCGGCAGCCAATCGGCTACTCGAACAGCACGGCTCGACCCCCGTCAACTGGACTTGCCTCGGCTAAAAATCGATACATCAAAAACGCGCCCGACGGCTTTCCATCGGACGCGTTTCCTATTCGGGCCAAATAAATTGTGTGCGGCCGGCCTCGCCGCCATCGATCAGCA
>CABQSP010000110.1:0-4293 GCA_902466855.1 uncultured Collinsella sp.
ACGCCGTCAACCAACACCACGTCGCCATGAGCGTCCAGACGGGCGCGCTCAATCTGCGCGAGTGCCTGTTGCTGGCCGTTGGTAAGCGCGACCGGCGCCTTACCGCTTGCCGAGGACAACGTGGTCTGCTCGCTGCAGCCACGCCAAGCACGGCGCTCCTCTACCACCACGACGCCGCGCTTTTCGAGCGCCTTGATGGTCGCCGACATGCTGTTATAGAGAAGGTTGAGGTCGCGCGTCGTGACCGGTCCGCACTGGAGCGCCTCGATGAGCTGACGCTGGCGAACGGCGGTCTTGGGCGGCGTATAGTCAAATCCCTCGGGCGTGAGCATGACCCAGCGGTTTTGGATAGGCTTGACGGCGGGACGTTCAACCGTCCACACGCCGTCATCGCCCTTGACCACGCGCGGACTTCCACCCGGGGGCAAGAACAAACGCAGGCACTCGGAAAGCGTTGCGACGTACTCGCGGCTCATCCAGCGTGCGATACGGGCAGCCTCGACAGTAAAGAGCGGTTTGCTGAGGATAGCCTCGATGGGCTTGATGCGTGCGGGGTCGAGGGCGATGTTGCCTTGTAGGTCGCCCAGCTCAGGCGCAATGTCGACAATATAGCCCGCGGCGGCACGGTTACCAAAGTGGACCAGGACCGTTGATCCGATCTGCGCTTCGCTAGCAAGGGGTTGAGGAATGCCATAGGCAAACGGCTCGGACAGCGCGCGCGTCGGGATGTCGAGAACCACGCTCGCATAGGCGGCGATGGGCTCAGGTGCGGGCTCGGGCTGCGCCGGGGCGGCGGCAGGAGCCGCGGACTTCGGAGCTTCCTCCGGTTCCGGCGAACCAAACAGCGAAAGTTGCTCGACCATGGCCCCAGCACCTCCTATCCCATACGTCTACAGAAACAAGAGCCCCGCTCGGGTGAACGGGGCTCGGATACATACGTTTGCGCAGCGATTACAGCGCCATCGTGCGCGCGCGGTCGATGCGCGCCAGGCAGTCGTCGCGACCGACGAGCGCCATGGTCTCGTCCAGCGGAGGGCTCACCATGTTGCCACAAACGGCGACGCGCACGGCCTGGAACACCACGCGCTTCTTGAGACCCATCTGCTCGGGCAGCGGCTCAAGTGCGGCGTCGATGTTGGCGGCCGTCCACTCGTCCACGCCCTCGAGCGCGGCCTTGGCGGCATCCAGAATGGCACCCATGCCCTCCTTGGCCAGGCCCTTGTTGACGGACTTCTCGTCATACTCGAGCGTCTCGGCCGTAGCGAAGATGGGGGCGGCGACGGTCACGGCGTCGGCCGGCATCTTAGTGCGCGGCTTGACGATAGCGGCAAGCGCGTCGATCCAGTCCTCGCCGTACTCGACGTTGCCCTCGATGAGGCCCGCCTCGTGCAGCTCGGGGACCATGATCTCGTCGGCAAACTGGGCGTCGGACATGCCGTTGATGTACTCGGCATTGACCCAGTCGAGCTTCTTGGGGTCGAAGGTCGCCGGGTTCTTGGAGATGCGGTCGAGCGAAAACTTGCTGGCCAGGACATCACGCGGAATGATCGTAGTCTCGCCGTCGAGCGACCAGCCGAGCAACGCCAGGTAGTTGACAAAGGCGTCGGACAGGTAGCCGGCGTCGCGGTACTCCTCCACCGAGGTGGCGCCGTGGCGCTTGGAGAGCTTCTTGCCGTCGGCGCCCAGGATCATGGAGATGTGAGCGAACATGGGCACGGGAGCACCGAGGGCCTCGTAGACCATGACCTGGCGCGGGGTGTTGGACAGGTGGTCATCGCCGCGGATGACGTGGGTGATCTTCATCATGGCATCGTCGACGACGGTCGCAAAGTTGTACGTGGGCGTGCCGTCGGAGCGGAAGATGACAAAGTCGTCGAGCTCCTTGGCGTCGAAGGTCACCTCACCGTGGACGGCATCGTGGATGACGACGTCGCCGCGGTCCTCGGGAACCTTGATGCGCAGGACGTAGGGCTCGCCAGCCTCAATGCGGCGGCGTGCCTCCTCGGGATCGAGATCGCGGCAGCGGCGCTGATAGCCCTGGAAGGGGTCCTTGCGCTCCTGCGCGGCCTTGCGGTCGGCGTCGAGCTGCTCCTTGGTGCAGAAGCAGGGATAGGCCTTGCCCTCGTCCCAGAGCTTCTGGGCGGCCTGCTTGTACAGGTCCAGGCGCTCGGTCTGGGCGTAGGGACCAAAGTCGCCGCCCACCTCGGGGCCCTCGTCCCAGTCAAGACCCAGCCAACGCATGGCGCGCAGGATGATCTGCGTGTTCTCGTCGGTGGAACGGGTGGGGTCGGTGTCGTCGATGCGCAGGATGAACGTGCCGCCGTTTGCGCGGGCAAAAGCCCAGTTATAGATAGCGGTGCGGGCGCCGCCGATGTGCAGCTTGCCCGTCGGTGAGGGTGCAAAGCGGACGCGAACGTCTGATGCCATGGAAATCTCCTCGATTGCAGGATGGATGTCTAACTGCACCAGTATAAAGCATCAAAGCAACCTCCGCACAAAGGGCACCGACCTACTCATTGGGGACAGACTTAAATGACCAGTCTTTGGGCAACCTGTCGGCATTTAGGTAAGACTGTTCGTTTAAGCCTGTCCCCAATGAGTACCCGGCCGGCCATTTATGTCTGTCCCCAATGAGTAGGTGCGGAAAGGGTGTGAATGTTTGATTTACGCGCTATGATGTGCCCTTGCATAGAGAGCCCGGCGGAATGGTAACGGTCGCCGGGACACGTTTTTGAAAGGACAATCATGTCAGAAGAACTTCGTTCCATCCCACCCCAACACGGGTCCTTCGTATTTACGTCAGAGTCGGTGACCGAAGGTCATCCCGATAAGATCGCTGACCAGATCAGCGACGCCGTCCTCGACGCAATCCTCGCCAAAGAAATAGAGCTCCAGGAGCAGGGCTACATCGCCCCCAACGGCGTGCCTGCGAACGTGGAGAACGTCCGCTGCGCCTGCGAGACCCTCGTGACCACCGGCACCGTCATCGTCGCCGGCGAGATTCGCACCCAGGCCTACGTCGACGTACAGGAAATCGCCCGCGGCGTTATCCGCCGCATTGGCTACAACCGTGCCAAGTTCGGTTTTGACTGCGACACCTGCGGCGTTATGAGCCTCATCCACGAGCAGTCGCCCGATATCGCCCAGGGCGTCGACGAGTCCTTCGAGACCCAGACCGGCGCTACCACCGACCCGATCGACCTGATCGGTGCCGGCGACCAGGGCATGATGTTCGGTTATGCCTCCAACGAGACCAAGACCCTCATGCCCATGCCGCACTACCTGGCGAGTCGCCTAGCCGAGCGCCTGGCCGCCGTGCGTCACGACGGCACCCTCGCCTATCTGCGTCCCGACGGCAAGACCCAGGTCACCGTGCGCTACGAGGAAGGCAAGCCCGTCGAGGTCACGACCATCGTCATCTCCACGCAGCACGCTGCCGAGATCGAGGACATGGGCAAGATCAAGGCCGACCTTATCGAGCACGTCATCACCCCGGTCATGGCCGCTGAGAACATGCCGTGGGATAACGCGGACATCTACGTGAACCCCACCGGTCGCTTTGTCGTAGGCGGCCCCATGGGCGACACGGGCCTCACCGGCCGCAAGATCATCGTCGACACCTACGGCGGCTACGGTCGTCACGGCGGCGGTGCCTTTAGCGGAAAGGACTGCACCAAGGTCGACCGCTCCGCCGCGTATGCCGCGCGCTGGGTCGCCAAGAACGTGGTCGCCGCCGGTCTGGCCGACCGCTGCGAAGTCGAGCTTGCCTACGCCATCGGCGTTTCCAAGCCCCTTTCAATCATGGTCGACACCTTCGGAACCGCCAAGGTTGCCGAGGACACGATCGTTGAGGCCGTAGAGAAGACCTTCGACCTGCGCCCGGGCGCAATCATCCGCGACCTAGACCTGCGTCGCCCCATCTACGAAAAGACGGCAGCCTACGGTCACTTCGGCCGCGAAGACCCCGACTTCACCTGGGAGAAAACCGACCGAGTCGAAGAACTCAAAGCAGCCTGCGGCCTGTAAGCTTACGAGAAAAGCTACAGCCAAATAACAACGCACCAAAAGAAGTACCGGCCCCAACCGGTACTTCTTTTTTATTTAAACGGTGGTGAAGATGCTTCGATATGAGCCTACGCTGCGTCACCAGCTAATGAATTTTGAAGCACACGCGCCTCTACCATGTATCCTTAGTTCCGAGGGCTTTGGTATTTGGTCGATCGCGAGTTCCGCACGAGCCGGAGGCCACTTAATGTGGCCTCCGTGCGAGCAGGACTGTCCGAGCAGGCGACC
>CABQSP010000111.1:0-4085 GCA_902466855.1 uncultured Collinsella sp.
GCCCGCCATGCCCATGCCCATAAAGCCGGCCATCGCGCCGTTGGGGTTGGCCGCTGCCGCACGCATTGCGTCGCTCTGGGCGCTGGCGATGTTGGCGGCTGCCATGGTGGGATCGCGCATGACCGCGGCCTTCTGCAGGTCCTTGATCATTTGCTCGTCTTCTTGCGAAGCGGCGATGGAGTTGACGCCAAAGCTCACGATCTCGACGCCGCGCAGGTCGCGCCAATCGGCAGAGAGGACCTCGTTGAGCGCACGGGCGAGCTCGGTGGTGTGGCCGGGGATAGCGCTGTAGCGGATGCCCATCTCCGAGATCTTGGCAAAGGCGGGCTGCAGAGCGGTGAGCAGCTCGGACTTAAGCTGGCTGTCGATCTTGTCGCGCGTGTAGCTATCGGTCACGTTGCCGCATACGTTGGTGTAGAACAGCAGCGGGTTGGTGATGCGGTACGAATACTCGCCGTTGCAGCGCACGGAGATGTCGACGTCCAGGCCAATGTTGTTATCGACCACGCGGAAGGGCACGGGCGAGGCGGTGCCGTACTTGTTGCCGATGATCTCCTTGGTGTTGATGAAGTAGACGCGCTGGTCCTTGCCCGCGTCGCCGCCAAAGGTAAAGCGGCTGCCGATATTGGCGAAGGTCTCCTTGATGGAATCGCCCAGGTTGCCGCTAAAGACGCTCGGCTCGCTGCCGGTATCGAAGACGAACTCACCGGGCTCCAACGCGACTTCGATGATCTTGCCGTTTTGCACCACGAGCATGCCCTGTCCGTCGTTGACGGCGATGACGGAGCCGTTGGAGATGACGTTGTCCTCGCCGCGCGTGTTGGAGCTGCGGCCACCGGTGCGTTTGCTGCCCTTGCAGGCCAAGACGTCAGCAGGCATCGATTCGCAGTAGATAAATTCCTTCCACTGGTCGGCCATGACGCCGCCGGCAGCTCCCAATCCAGCTTTCAAGAGTCCCATGGTGATCTTCCTTTCTCGTCAAAGGCCGGGTGGTATTGGTTGGATTGCTTAGTCGTCCTTGTCGTCTTTCATGACAACGGTGGTCTCGGTGTGGCTGAAGGTGTCGTGCTTCTCGGTCAGGTCGAGCTCGCCGCAGTACTCGTCGGCGTGGGTGGCCTCGTTGGCCGTCTTGAGCTGGCCTACCAGTAGCACGTCTCCGATAATCACGATGATCAGCGGCGCGATGATGTTGATGAGGATGCCCTCGATATCAAAGGTGAGGTAATCCGGATCGAAGGCGTATTCCCCCATAAAGAGAATCTGGGAGAGGATAAATCCGATCACGAAGAACAGCACCGAGGCGATGGCGAGCTTGGGCTTGGAGCAGGGGAGCTCGCCGACCAAGCGGCCGGTCTGGCCGTTCATGGCAAACAGGTAGCTCTTGCCGTTCCACGAGGTGGAGAGCATCCAGACGGGGAACAGGGCGTAGTCGCTGTCTTCCCAGGTGTAGTCGAGCTGCTTGCTTTCGACCGTGGCATCGTCGTATTCGTCGACGACGGTCTCGCGCAGGGCCGAGATCGTGCTTTCTTCTATGCGGCGCTCGGCGCGCGCCTTGCAGGTCTCGCAGTCCTCGTCGTAACGGTTGGCGATGTAGCCGGGCATATATGCGACCGAGAACGGGCGCAGCGCGTCGTAGTCAAACGGCTCGATGGCGTCCATGTGGCCGTCGGGCATCTTGGACGATCCGTCGACGGGCACGCGCTTAAACGAGATATTTCCCTTGCGATAGGCATCGTAGTGGTCGGTGGTCGTGACGGTGCGGTCGGATTCCTCGGTCACGGTCTCGTTGGTCGCATCGAAGTACACTTCGCCGTCAACGCGGGCGCCGTAGAGCCAAAACGGCACGTAGACACCTTGGACCTCGTCGATGTGGTTGCCGGTGACAAAGCTCTTGGGCAGCAAGATCTTGCCCTTGTAGTGTTCCTTGAGTGCGGCTGTGACGTCGTCGCGCCCGAGCTTAAACGGAATTACTGGGTCGGGCGAGAAGTCGCCCGAAAGCTGACCGGGCGCCACGGCGGAGTTGCCGCAGTACGGGCAGGTGGTGACGGCGACGGTGCCGTCGGACACGAGCTCGGCGCCGCACGACGAGCAGATGTAGCCGGCGTTTTGGGCGAGCTCCTGCACCGCGTCGTCAGCGACGGGCTTGGGGGCCGCGGCTGCGGCATCGGCTTTGGAATCTGCCTTGTCCTGGCGCTCGCGATAGAGGGCCTCGACTTCTTCGACTTCAAAACGAGAATCGCAGTAGTTACAGACGAGCTTTTGCTCGGCACTGGCAAAATGCAAGGGGCCACCGCAGGCAGGGCACTGATAGTTAACGCTCTCGAAGGCCATGATCGGTCCTTTCCGTGCCGGGGGCTATGCGCCGATGGCGCCGCCGCAGTATTCGCAGCGCCCACTGGCATCGGGAATGGTGGTGGCTCCGCAGAAGGGGCAGGTCACCGCGGTCTTGGGGGCCTTGGCGGCCACGACGCTGTCGCGTGTCTCCTGGCGCAGCTGCACCAGGGCGTCGCGGACCTCGGTTGCCTGGCGCTTGGCCTCGCGGTATTCGATGGAGCCGCGCTGATCGATGGTGGAGTCGTTCACGCGCAGGTTGATCTCGGTAAAGTACGGCGTGTTGACGTGGATGGTCAGATTAAAGTCGTAATCCAGGTCGTAGCGCGGCGGATTGTAGCTCTCGCGCTCGCCGTCCTTGGTCTCGCGATAGATCTCGGTGCGATGCTCGTCGATATCCATATCGCAGCCGAGTACCTGCGAGAACTCGATGATGTCGGGATTGGCGTCGCGCCAGCGGCTCTGCGAAGTGATGATCAGCAGGCCCGCGTCCTCATCGAGCATAATATTGGTGCGCCCGGCAGAAAGCGTGCGCGTGGGATTGAACGAAGACAGGCGCTCGGCGTTGGCCTCGCGGTAGGCGAGTTGCTCACGGATATCGTCCGCGGTGCTGGAGCGATAGCCGTGAAAGTAGGGGGAGAGCTTGCCGGCGCACTCTTTGCACAGGTAGCCTTCATTGATTTTTGTCTTACCTAGAAGTCCCAGCTCGGTACCGCAAATCGCGCACTCTTTCTTCTCGAACATCTTGTCAAAGAAGCCCATGGCTGCCTCCCATCAACTGGTAGCGTGTGTCACTTTTGATGATGGGGGAGTGCGCGATCCTTCGCGATACCCAGACGGCTCAAGGAGTCTCCACAACTGGGACATATGGCCCATTTTTGACTAGTCGTTGGGGACGTTCTTAAACGACTAGTCGCGGGGGACACTCTTCGGCTACTCATTGGGGACGTACTTAAATGAGTGGTAGTTGGAGACACTCCTGGCCGAGCTAGAGATCGCGCGCGTCCCTTCTGGTCCATGCGGCTCAAAATCGCGGCGTGATGTGGACGGCTGGGGTCGAATTGGCAACATTTCGAGCCTGGCTTCGATATTGAGACTGGTTCTTTATTAAAATAGATTTCCAGACAATTGAGCGGCCGGGGGTTAACCATGAGGGGCATGGGAGACACAATCGCATATCTGCGTCGGGGCATTCGGGAGATTATATGCCTGGCGCTGTTCTTCTTCACGTTTTTGGCGTGCGAGTATCTCTTTGATGTGCGCATGGCCGAGTTCGTGTCTCCGAACGAGGTCGTTATTTATGAGAGCCTTGTCATCGGCGCGAGCGTGATTGGCTTCTTTGTGCGTCCCATTCTGTACTATCGCCGTCCCCATGCTATCGACGCAACGAGTGACGTCACGGGCGTTTTGCTGGTGGCGGCATTGCTGCTGTTGATTATGGCGGTTCAGGTTGAGGTGGTAATTGCCGGCGGTTTGGTGGCGTGCTGCGCGCTGGGCTACTGCGGATCGACTGCTCATGCAAATTTTGCGAGGCGCTTTGCGCGAACGCCCTGCTTGGCGCGCGCCGCCGCACTTTCTTACGCCATGGGCGTTCTGGTGCAGGTTCTCAACCACATGGTGATGCCTGTCGGCATTCCTCAGCAGGCTGTTCTGGTCGTCTGTGCGATCGCGCAGGTGGCGTTGCTCCACGGTGCCCGACGCGCCAAGCTGCGCGACGAGTCCGATCCCAACTTTGAACCCAGCGTTGCCGGACT
>CABQSP010000112.1:0-3970 GCA_902466855.1 uncultured Collinsella sp.
CTGCAGACGGGAATGTATGGACAGGGTGATGTTGCCGGGTTGCTCGAGAACGAAATCGTCAACGTGTACGGTGCGGCGCTGGCCGATCTCGCATCGCTCGAGAACAACCTGTTGTTTACCGTTGCCTGTTTGATGGTACTGATGGGCGAGGGCGGCATTGCGGAGCTAGAGGCGTGCGGTGTGAGGCTTTCGATGGTCGACCAGTCCTTCTTTGTGCGCGATTATCCGATTTTTGGCGTGGATCCGTCTGATCGCACCTTTAGGTGTTTGGGTGCTAAGGACAATGCGCGCCTGAGGTTGCGAAAGCTTGTTGCCGAGATCCGTCCCGAACTTGTATCGCGGGCTGCTCGCATTTTGATTAAGGCAGGCCGATGCGATTTGGCCATGGACCTGGCCGATGCGTTCTTGGACCGCCGTGTGGTGTTGGAGCTAGCCGGGCAGTATGGGGCCGATCTTGCCCTGACCGGGCATGGAGGGGACATTTGCCGTGCGGCGTCGGCGATGATTAATGCGGAAAAGCAGGAGCAAGAGCCGGCGCCCGCCGAGGCACTCGGCGTGTATCTGGCAGCTGTCAGCGTGTGCAATACAAAGCTGGCAAGGTATATGGCGTCCGTTATCGAACGTGCGGGTGATCAGGCGGCGCACGAGCTCGACCCCGCTACCTGGAAAATAGCCCAGGCGCTCACTATCGCCTTTTACGGCGACAATGACCTGGGGCTTCCCGCTAACCCTGTTTTGCAAGAACAGACATCCTGCGAAGTGCTCGACATACTGTCCGCGCATATCGAGGTCAAGCGCCACCTAACCGAGCGAGCGGAAGATGGCAATGTTCTCGCGAAGCTCAAGGCATGCAAAGCCTATGATTGCGAGCTCGACATCGCGGGGATTCTCATACAGGCCGACCATATGCTGGTGGAGCTGTTCGACGGCTCGTTTGCTAAACCCGACGAGCGCGATGACAAGATGGCGCAGTTACTCGAGGCGCTCGATATCCGCGGGCTTAAGGCGCCATCCATTTGGCTGCGTATGGTGCTGGCGGCGCGGCGCCTGCTCGCGGGCTTGCCCGTGACCGACGACGTAGCGTTTGGCGAGCTCGACCGCTTTGCGGTGCGTGTTCGCGACAATCAAATTCAGCTGTTTGGACTATTGCTGGAGGGCTGGCAATCGCTGGCGGAGGGGCGGCCGGTCAATGCAAAGTTCCGTGCGGTCCAGGTGCTCAAGCTCGCCGACGAATCGATTACGTACATGCGCGAAAACGCATTGCTGCTGGAGCGCGTGGCGTATCTGCGCAATACGTCGCTGGTATCGGTTCGCGAAGAGGCAGAGCTGCTCGATATTAGCAAGACGCAGGTCGGCGGCTCAGAAGCCTGGGTCGTGGCGCTGCACCTGGCCGCTGCGGGCCGCGATAGCGATCTTGCCGCTTGGATGTCTATGAATCGCTCGGGGATTTTAGACCCATCGTATCGGCTTTTTGCGCGTCTTGCGATGCATTGCCTGGGCGAGCCTGCCGTTAGGATTCGCAAGAAGCTTCCGGTGCGCGAGCTGTCGCGGTATTCACTACGCGATGACTTTGAGGGCGAAAGTGAGCACCTGTTTCAGGCGGGCGAGGTTGAGGTTGTCGATGCTATCGGCCATATTGAGATGCGCATGTTTGGCGCGTTTCGCGCCGAGCGCGACGGTTTTCCCATCACGGATAAGATGTGGCGTCGCAAAAAGGCGGCAACGCTTGCCGAACGCCTTGCGTTGGGTATGGACGCCATGGTCGACCGCGAGACAATCGCCATGGAGTTGTGGCCCCATGCCGAGTTTAACGCCGCGCGCAACAATCTGTATTCGACGGTATCGCGCTTGCGCTCGGCTTTGGGTCCAACGCCGGATGGCAAGTCGTGCGTGCTCATCCAAAACGAGTGCATTGGGCTCAACAGCGACTACGTTAAGACCGATGTAAGGCTCTTTGACCAGCTGAGTCGCGAGATCCTGGGAAACCGCATGGTTGAGCAACTCTACGCGGGCCCGCTATATGTTCCCACCGGTTGCAATCCCACGTTCTTTACGCGTATGCGCCATATAATGCAATCCAAGTACATCGACTGCATGATTAGGGGAGCGAATGCCGCTCTCGAGGAGAATGACCTGCAATCGGCAATTTGGCTCGTGGAATCGGGGCTTCGCCAGGAGACGGCGCGCGAGGACATGGTTCGTTGCGCCATGCGCGTTTACGGCGCGGCGGGACGACGCCGCGATGTTGTTGAGCTGTACAGCGGCCATATGCACCACCTAAGAGAGCAGGTTCAAGGCGTGCCCGAGCCCGAGACAAGGCGTCTGTATGAGCGCTTGGTCGAAGGCAGGCTCAATCGCGTGCTTGTCGAGCGATAAAAAACGGGCACCCGAATCACTCGGACGCCTGCAGACTTGCTCGGTATGACCAGCCGGTTTTAGACGAGCTTGATCTTCTCGATATCCTTGCGCGAGGACTCGCGATACAGCGAGAACTTGCGTCCGATAACCTGAACGACGTCGGCGTGGCAGCGCTCGGCGAGCTCCTCGGCGGCCTCGCGGGCAGAAAGGCTGGAGCCGTCCAGTACGGAGCACTTAACGAGCTCGTGCTTCTCCAGGTAGGCGACCGTCTGCTCGACGGTGCCCTCGTTGACATCGGACTTACCGATGATGATGGCGGGGTTGAGGTGATGGGCCATGCTGCGAAGCTGCTTGACCTGGGCTCCTGTCAGTGCCATGGGTTCTCGCTTTCTATGTATGGGGCGCCCCGCAATGGGGCCTTAATCTACGTGAGCTGTCCCACGATAGCGCAGGAACGGCGCGGTGTGGAGCGCGTTTGCCCAGTTCAAAAAGAATGCGGATGCCGAGTGAGTGGGCGGTGCGGGCTGCGAACAGGCTATGAGCTGGGCGCGGAGACCGGCTCCCATGCAATAAATGCCCAACGAATCTTGCGGATATGATCGAGCATATAGCGCCCCTGCGGCACGCCCTTGGAGCCCGGCTCACCGGCATGGGGATTCTCGATCATGTGCTGGGCGATGTAGTCGCGCAGACGGTCGATCTTATCCTCGTTGCCATGCTCGAGCATGCGAGAAAAGTCTGCCACGCCCGCCTCGAGACTATCGAAGGTGTCGCGACGGGGCGATTCAAAATACGTGACCTGCGGCAGCGCACCCATCTGAATAAGGATGTTAAAGGCGTACACAAAACCATTGCTACAGGTAACCGAGGCGCCGATGGCGTTCATCAGGTGCAGGTCATAGCGCGGGCTGGAGTTGGCAACCATCGTGACGGCACAACGCCGACGAGCCGTTCGATCAAGCTTGGCAAGCGCACCTTTTAGATTGGTCGTGGTGACAGAGCGACTGGCAAAGGCAACATCTACCGCTTTCGCGACCGGCCCAACCAGATCCCAATCATCATCCCAGGCAAGCTCAAGCGGCGTAATGCGATCCTCGAGCCCATAGTACTTAATACCAGCATCAAGCGTGCCCAACATAGCAGGGGAGAAGTCGGCAGCAATCACGGAATGCCCGTCTTGCGCAAGCGGAATAGCAATCGACCCAGCCCCACACCCCATATCGAGCACCGACTCGCCAGGCTCAAGCGCCAACAGCTTTATAAAATCCCGAGCATACGGGGCAGTCTCCAGTGGACGAAAATGCCGAGCCCGCTTATCCCACTCAAAAGAATCATCAGCCCGCTGCCGAGCGGCCTGCAGACGCATCCATTCGCCATTCCAATCAGCAGAAAGCAGCTCAGAGCGAGCATCCCCATCAGCCACGGGCCAACCTCCTAGCAACAAAAAAGCGACTCCTCCCAAAAGAAGAGCCGCAACAAGCATATATCAGAAAGAACCGATCCAACGCCAAACCGCAGTATCGACCATGTGGTGCAGGAGCGAAGCAACTGCAACCGGGATAGAACCCAACTGAGGTCCCGTTGTGCGGGAGCCCCGGGGAGGGCAAATATA
>CABQSP010000113.1:0-3899 GCA_902466855.1 uncultured Collinsella sp.
CGGTTATGTCGGTCGCTGCCCGCCGTATTTGCAAAAGCGTCCCTTTCCTTTGCAGAAACGTCCACGCCTGGCTTGATTGTGAGCCATGGCTAACACATCAATGATAAGTTGAATACGGTTAACTCTCAAGCCGTTAGAAAGGAATCTCATGGCAAAGGGATCAAAAAGGGAAGGCGGCGGTATCGGCGAGCTACTTGCATATGCCGGCGACCGTAAATTCCTAACGTATTTGGGCATGGCGCTCTCGGCGCTCTCGCAGCTGCTGAGCTTTGGCCCGTACGTGTGCATTTGGCTTGTCGCGCGCGATCTGATTGCCGTGGCACCTAACTGGAGCGAAGCCACTAACATCGCGATGTACGGTTGGTGGGCCGTGGGGTTTGCCCTGGCAAGCATCGTAGCTTATTTCGTGGGGCTCATGTGCACGCATCTGTCCGCGTTTCGCTGCGCGTCCAATATCCGCAAGACTACGAGCGAGCACCTGCTTAAGCTGCCGCTTGGCTATTTTGACACGCACGCCACCGGTGAGCTGCGCCGTATTGTAGACGGATGCGCCGCCTCCACCGAGACCCTGCTCGCGCACATGCTGCCCGATATCGCAGGCGCCGCCGCCATGGTCGTGGGCCTGCTCGTATTGCTTTTCGCCCTCGATTGGCGCTTGGGCGCGGCATGCCTTATCTCGGTCGTCGTTTCGTTTGGCGCCATGGCCACCATGATGGGCGGCAAGGGCGGCGAGTTTATGAAGGCCTACATGGGGGCGCTGGTCAAGATGAACAAGACCGGTACCGAATACGTGCGCGGTATCCCCGTGGTCAAGGTGTTTCAGCAGACGGTCTACTCCTTTAAGGCCTTCCACGATGCGATCGCCGAATATGCCGACATGGCGCAAAACTATGCGGGCACGTTCTGCCGAGGTCCGCAGGTGCTCAACCTTACCGCGCTCAATGGTCTTGTGGCATTCCTGCTGCCCGTGGCGTTGCTGTTGGCGCCGGGCGAGACGGACTTCGCGCATTTTATGGCCAACTTCACGTTTTACGCGATATTTTCGGCCGTGGTGCCGACGGCCATGACCAAGCTCATGTTTGTGGGCGAGGCCTCTCAGATGAGTGCCGATTCGCTGGCTCGTATTCGAAGCGTCATGGATTCCAAGCAGCTCTCCGTGCCCGCCCAACCCAAGCACCCTGTCGGCAACGACGTACGATTTGAGGATGTGAGCTTTACCTACGACGGTGCGGAGACGCCCGCCCTCTCCCATGTCTCCTTCACAGCGGCCGCGGGTAGCACTCTCGCCCTGGTGGGTCCCTCGGGTGGCGGCAAGTCAACCTGCGCAAGCCTGATCCCGCGTTTTTGGGACGTTTCCTCGGGTCGAGTGCTCGTAGGCGGTGTGGACGTTCGCGATATGGATCCGCACGAGCTTATGGGCCAGGTCGCCTTCGTGTTCCAGACCAACCAGCTGTTCCGGCAAACACTTGCCGATAACGTGCGCGCCTCCAAGCCTACGGCCACTGATGACGAAGTACGTGCGGCCCTCTCCGCAGCTCAGTGCGACGACATTGTGGCCAAGCTCCCACAAGGCATCAATACCATGCTCGGTGCCGGCGGAGCATATCTTTCGGGCGGCGAGGTCCAGCGCGTGGCACTCGCCCGCGCGATCCTTAAAGACGCGTCTATCGTGGTGCTCGATGAGGCCACGGCGTTTGCCGATCCCGAGAACGAGGCGCTCATCCAGCGCGCCTTTAGCAAGCTGGCGGCTGGTCGCACAGTCATTATGATTGCGCACCGACTCTCGACTGTGGTGGGCGCAGACCAAATCGTGGTGCTCAACCAGGGCAGCGTGCAGGAGTCGGGTACCCATGCCGAGTTGCTGTCCCAAGAGGGTCTGTATGCCAAGATGTGGGCCGAATACGAACAGGCCGCGAGCTGGAAAATCACTGCAGCGACCGTGGATGCCGCCGTCACGAAGGGAGGCGAGGCCTAAATGTTCGCCTCATTCCAAAAGAAGTATTTCCTATCCGATAAAGGCGTCGCCGGCGTAAAACGCGGCATTTTCTGGACCACGCTCACCAATCTCATTACCATGGCCGGCATGGGCTTTTTATTCCTGGTTATGGCCGGCTTTGTCGAGCATCTCGCCAGCGGGGCTGACCTGCCGGATGCCCTGCCGATCGTGGGTGGCCTCCTGGTCTTTTTCGTGTTGCTCTTTGCCTCTAACTGGCAGCAGTATTACTACACCTACTGCATCTTTTACGAGGAGTGCGGCAAGCAGCGTATGGAGATCGCCGAGCGCTTGCGCAAACTGCCGCTGTCGTTTTTTGGTCGTCGTGATCTGGCCGATTTAACCGAGACTATCATGGGCGACGTCCAGGCCATGGAGCACGCCTACAGCCACGTGCTGGGAGAGCTTTGGGGTGCCATCATCGCAAGCGCCATTGTCTTCGTGGCATCGCTGTTCTTTTGCTGGCAGCTGGCGATCGCGGCGTTTTGGAGCGTTCCCGTGGCCTTTGCCGTGCTGTATCTAACACGCGGCCCCATGACTCCGGTGTTCGATCGTGTGCGCGCCGAGAAGGTCAAGGTTACCGAGGCGATTCAAGAGACGCTCGACTGCGTTCGCGAGATTCGCGCCACCAACCAGGAGGCCCATTATCTTGAGGGACTCAACGCCGTGATCGATGCCGAGGAGCGCGAGACCACCAAGGGCGAGCTCGCTAACGGGCTTTTGGTCAACTCCGCCTTTGCCATCCTGCGTCTGGGCATTGCCACCACGCTGGTCACGGGCGCCACGATGGTCGCCTCCGGGCAGGTCGACTTTTTGGTGATGTTTGCCTTCCTGCTTATGGTGAGCCGTATCTATGCGCCCTTTGACCAAGCGTTAATGTTAATGTCCGAGCTGTTTGTCGCCGAGTCGTCTGCCAAGCGCATGCGTTCCATCATGGAAGAGCCTGTGGCGCGGGGCAGCGAGAAATTTGAGCCCGTGGGCCACGATGTGGTGTTCGATCACGTGGCATTTGGCTATGGTGCGGGCGAGGACGGACGCGCCGGCGAGAAAGTTCTTACCGATGTGAGCTTTACCGCCAAGGAAGGCGAGGTCACGGCGCTGGTCGGTCCTTCGGGTTCCGGTAAGTCTACGGTGAGCCGCCTGGCCGCGCGCTTTTGGGATGCCACTGCGGGCAAGGTTGCCGTGGGCGGTGTGGATGTTGCGGGCGTGGATCCCGAGGTGCTGCTGCGCGACTACGCCATTGTGTTCCAAGACGTGCTGCTCTTTGATGACACGGTGATGGGAAACATCCGCCTCGGTCGTCGTGATGCCACCGACGAGGAAGTGCTTGCGGCCGCGCGTGCCGCCAACTGCGACGAGTTTGTGAGTCGTATGCCGCAGGGCTACGACACCATGATCGGCGAGAACGGTTCCAAGCTGTCCGGCGGCGAGCGCCAGCGCATCTCTATCGCCCGCGCGCTGCTCAAAGACGCGCCCATCGTGCTGTTGGACGAGGCGACGGCAAGCTTGGATGTAGAGAACGAGACCGTGGTACAGCAGGCACTCTCCCGTCTGCTTGCAGGTAAGACGGTTATCGTTATTGCCCACCGTATGCGTACGGTGGAAAATGCCGACAAAATCGTTGTGCTCAAGGATGGAGTGGTTGCCGAACAGGGCATCCCGGCGCAGCTCAAGGCGGCAGGTGGTGAATTCGCCCGCATGGTAGCGCTGCAAAAGGAGGCGGCTGCCTGGCAGCTTTAGGAAAGGGGAGCAAGATTTCCAAAGGTTAACTTTGGTTGACCATAATAGTTCGACTAAACTAGTCTCAAAAGCGTGCTCGAGCAAACTAATGAACTCGGGTGCTAAGGCACCATGCCGCGCTTGTGCGGCAAAAGGGAGAAGCAACATGAAGAAGTCGACGTTCAAT
>CABQSP010000114.1:0-3853 GCA_902466855.1 uncultured Collinsella sp.
TATCGGCGCGGGCGATACCGCGGGCGATGTCGAAATCGTCTCGCTCGTGGCCGAGGCCGTGCGTAAGCTGGCACTGCCCGATGCGCGCATTATCGCGGGTAGCGTGCGTCCGTTTAAGGAACTGCTCGCGGCGTGCGAGGATCGCGAGCTGGCCTCTGAGGCCCTGCGCTGCGTGCACGCCAACGACTTTGTGGGCCTCGATGCCCGCGTGGCGGCAAGCACCGAGTCCGATGCCGTCAAGGTCGCCATTAGCGAGCTGCCGCGCCTGCACGGTGGTGCCGAGGTGCTCGACCGCGTCGACGCGCTGCTGGCGGCGGCGGGCATTGTCGCGCCGCTCACGCGCGAGCTGCGTGCCCTGGTCGAGGGCCTGGCACCCGAGGACGCCCAGGTGCTGTCGTTTGACTTCTCTATCATGAACTCTTTCGATTACTACACGGGCCTGGTCTTTAAGGCTTATGCCGGCGGACTGCCCGATCCGGTCGGTTCGGGCGGACGCTATGACTCCATCTTTACCGGCGCATTTGGCGACGGTATCGAGGTGCCGGCGGCGGGCTTCGCCTTTTCGCTCGAGCGCCTGGAGGCCGCGCGCACCTCGGCCGAGGATGCCGCTTCCGACGGCGATCACGCCGCGGACCGTGGCGCCGAGGGTCCGCTGCGTATCGCCGTGCCCAAGGGCTCGCTTAAGGCCGACACGCTCGACGTGCTCGAGGCCGCGGG
Organism: uncultured Collinsella sp.; assembly: GCA_902466855.1. GTDB lineage: Bacteria > Actinomycetota > Coriobacteriia > Coriobacteriales > Coriobacteriaceae > Collinsella. The sequence goes on from CABQSP010000114.1 coordinate 718, forward strand.
CTTGGACGTCTCTGAGCTGCGCGACCCCGGCCGTCACCTGATCGTGCGCGGCCGCGACACGCGTGTCGGCGAGGGCGCGGTCGGCGATATCGAGTTTGTCATCGTGCGTCCCAGCGACGCGCCTGCCTTTGTGGGCTGCGGCGGTGCCGACTGCGGCATCTGCGGTTGGGACTCGCTTATCGAGGCAGACCTCAACCTGCTGCAGTTGGTCGACCTGGGCTACGGCCTGTGCACGTTTATCGAGGCGGAGCCCGCGTGGCGCGCCGGCCAGGCCGAGCGCAACTATGCCCGCCGCGGTTCGCTTCGCGTGGCCACCAAGTACCCGCGCATTGCGAGTGCCTGGTATGCCGAGCGAGGCGTGAACGCCGACATCGTTTCGCTGCACGGCAACATCGAGCTGGGCCCCATCGTCGGCATGACCGATCGCATCGTGGATATTACCGCCACGGGTGCCACGCTGCGCGACAATGACCTGGTCATCACCGGCCGCATCATGGACTGCACGGCCCGCTTCTTTGTCAACCCGGGTGCCGCTCGCCTGGACCCGCGCGTACGCAATCTGGCCGATCGCTTGGCGGCAGCCGTGAAGGACAAGCATTTTGAGCCCGTCGCGGGCTCGGCACAATAGCGCGAGCACACACGGGCGCCCCAACGTACGGGCTGCGGGCCGATTGGCGCCGCCGCCCGGTCTTTCGTTTTTCGAACATAACCTCGACCGATAGGGGATACCGATATGAAGACCATCAAGCTTGCTCCCGGTGAGCGCCTCGTTACCAACCAGCTCAACCGCAAGGGCGTGCTGCCGCAAAACATCGTCGACGCCGCCCGCGATATCGTGGCCAACGTGCGTGCCAACGGCGATGCCGCGGTGCGCGACTATTGCCAGCGCTTTGACGGCGTTGAGCTGCAGAGCTTCCGTCTGCCGCAAGAGCAGATCGATGCCGCGCTCGAAGGCCTCGATCCGGCCTTTGTCGCCGCGCTCGAGAAGGCCGCGCGCCAGATTCGTGAGTTCCACCAGCGCGAGGTCGAGCAGAGCTGGTTTACCACGCGCCCGGACGGCACGATGCTCGGCGTTAAGGTGACCCCGCTTGCCGCGGCTGGCATCTACGTGCCGGGCGGCCGTGCGCAGTATCCCTCCACCGTGCTCATGAATGCCATTCCCGCCAAGGTCGCCGGCGTTAAGCGCGTGGTCATGGTGACCCCGCCGCAAAAGGACGGCCTGATAAGCCCCTACACGCTCGCCGCGGCAAAGCTCGGCGGCGCGGACGAGATCTATATGGTGGGCGGCGCCCAGGCCGTGGCCGCGCTGGCGTACGGTACCGAGACCATTCCGCGCGTCGACAAGATCACCGGCCCGGGCAACGCCTTTGTCGCCGCGGCCAAGCAGATTGTCTCGGGCGACGTGGGTATCGACATGGTCGCCGGCCCCTCCGAGGTCTGCGTGCTGGCCGATGCTACGGCCAAGCCCATGGTGGTCGCGGCCGACCTGATGGCCCAGGCCGAGCACGATCCGCTGGCAGCCTGCTATCTGGTGACTTGCGACGAGCAGTTTGCGCGCGAGGTCGAGGCGGGTATCGACATCCTGGTGGCGCAGTCGCCGCGTGCCGAGATCACGCGTGCCTCGCTCGATAACGAGGGCACCATCGTGGTGGCCGCCGACATGGCTGCCGCCGTCGAGGCGGTGAACACCGTGGCGCCCGAGCACCTGGAGCTGCACTGCAAGGACGCGATGGGCCTGCTCGGCGGCATTCGCAACGCCGGCGCCATCTTTGTGGGCGCTTGGAGCTCCGAGCCGCTCGGCGATTATGTTGCCGGTCCCAACCACACGCTGCCAACCGGCGGCACGGCCATGTTCTCCAACCCGCTTTCGGTCGAAGAGTTCGTTAAGCGCTCGAGCGTCATTTGCTATACGCCCGAGGGCCTGCTCTCCGATGCTCCCGCTACGCAGCGCCTGGCCGAGGCCGAGGGCCTGTGGGCACACGCGCTTTCCGCCGCACTGCGTCGCCGTGTGCTGGAGCAGGGCGAGGATGCCGTGAGCGCCGAGTCTCTGGCCGCGGCCGACCTGACCAAGGTCGCCTGGCCGGGCGATACGACCGCGACGGTCGCCGAGGGTGTGGACCTGGCGGCTGCGGGCGCGGATGGCGCTGGCGCGACCGGCGAGGAGGCCTAATATGGCCGAGCTGACGCCCCGCATGAAGGAGCTCGTCCAGCCTTACCTGGCCGGTATTGAGCCCTACGATCCCAACTTTACGCCCACGCGCATCAATCTTTCGGCCAACGAGAACACCTATCCCGTGCCCGCTGGCGTGCGCAAGGCGGTTGATGCGGCCTTGGCTGCTACGCCGCTCAACCGCTATCCCGATCCCATGTCTAACGACCTGCGCGACGAACTGGCCGCTTGGCATGGCGTGACGCGCGAGAACATCTGCGTGGGCAACGGCGGCGACGAGCTGCTCTATAACTACCTGTTGGCGTTTGGCGGCGCGGGGCGGACCCTGCTCAACTGCCCGCCGTGCTTTAGCGAGTACGCGTTCTTTGCGTCGCTCTGCCAGACCGAGGTGCGCGACGTGTGGCGCGACCCCGCGACCTTTGAGCTCGATCAGACAGCCGTGCTTGCGGCGGCGCCCGAGTGCAACCTGGCAATCGTGACCTCGCCCAACAATCCCACGGGCGACGTGGCGCCGCTCGACTTTGTCGCGGCGCTTTGCGATGCGTGCCCCGGCATGGTAATGGTCGACGAGGCCTACGTTGAGTTCGCCGACGATTCGTTTGGCGCGGCCACCACGGCGCAAGGCCTTATCGCCGAGCATCCCAACCTGGTGATTCTGCATACGCTGTCCAAGGCGTTTGGCGCCGCCGGCACGCGTCTGGGCTATGTGATCGCGGCGCCGGAGGTCATCGATGTGTTTGCGGCGATTCGCCAGATCTATTCGGTTAACGTGCTAAGCCAGGCCGCCGCGCTTGCCTGCGTACGTGCCCGCGATGCGTACGCACCCGTGGTGGCACAGGTTGCATCCGAGCGCGAGCGCGAACTGTGTGCCCTGCACGCAATGGCTGTCGAGGGTCTGCCCGTGGAGGCGTGGCCGAGCGCGGCGAACTTTGTGCTCGTGCGCACGCCGCATGCCACGCGCGTGCG
>CABQSP010000115.1:0-3709 GCA_902466855.1 uncultured Collinsella sp.
GTCGCTATTTAGGGCGTCCAAGATTTGGGACGCAGTTCATTGCGCAGGACCGGGTTTCTTGCTATCGCGTCAAAAGCACCATAAAGGGGACAGTGTCCCCTTTATGGTGGTTACCAGGGTGTTCTGGCTGTTGAGGACTCGATGGCATCGTGGCGTTTAAGCTCGCGGCGCATGGTTTGCGAATTGAGCCAGGCTGCCTGCCAGCCACGGATGGGGTAGCGCGTCTGGTCGAGCTCAAACTGCGTATAGCCGCAGGCGTTGATGATCGTCGTTCCACACACATGCTGCCGCTCGCGCTGAAAATCGTAACCGTAGCTTTGGTGTACATGCCCATGCACCATGTAGTCGACCCCCCAGGACTCAAGCGCCGTGTTAAAGCACTTAAACCCTCGATGCGGCAGATCGTCCAGATCACCCATACCGGCGGCGGGTGCATGGGTAAGCAGAATGTCGCACCCGCCGACCATCCTAACCTTACGCGACAGCTTACGCATGCGCTTGGACATCTCGCGTTCGGTGTACATGTTGGCGCCGTCGCGATAACGCATGGACCCGCCAAGGCCCGCAATGCGAATCCCTCGGTACGTGTACACGCTGTCTTCCACGCAGATACATCCACCCGGTGCATGACGTGCGTAGCGGTCATCGTGATTGCCGCGCACGTAGATGAGCGGTTTGTTGATGACCGTAACCAAAAACTCAAGATAGTCCGGGTCCAGATCGCCGGCGGACAAAATCAGGTCGACTCCCTCAAAGCGTTCCTTGCGAAAGCACTCCCAAAGGCATCGTTCTTCGGTATCGGCTATGGCAAGGATTTTCATAGGGCAGGGACTTTCGGCTCATCGTCGAGCTGCGGAATGGTGCCTACCACGTTGTCCGCCAGCCAATTCATCTCGACAATCTGCGTGCTCGGCAGCGGAGGGAAGCCTTCGATCTGTACCACGCCGTTCTGGCTGTGGAGCTCGCCGCCAAAGGGGTTGATGGAGCCCTCAACAATGCCGTTGCGGAGCAACTGCACGAGTTTGCGTGTCTGGTAGGGTAGGCCCGGAGCGTAACGGATGTCGATAACGCCGGAGCTCATGCCATACCAGTAGTTGACGGCGCGCACTTGGTTGTCGTCGCTGGTCTCGTCCCACGTGCCGTGCAGAAGGCTGCGAACGATGAGCTCGTAGTAACGGCCCCAGTTCCATACGGGCATGGCGATGCCGGTGACTTTGCCGTCGACCAAGCGGTGAAGCCCGTAGGCCGTTGGGTCTTCGAGCGACTTTGACATGTCAGCGCCGGTCATGACGCTCACGCCTTCGCGGCACATGGCCTCGGCAAGACCACCGGCAGGCACATCGCCCCAGGTGAGGATTACCTGCGCGCGGGGGTCGAGCAGCGAGGCGCCAATCGCAAAGGCGTTGATCTCGCTGAGCGCGCCCGAGGCGAAGACCGACGCGTGGTAGCCGATGCGGTGGTTGTCCGCCATGCTGGCGGCAAGGGCGCCCAGGAGGAACTTGGCCTCGTACATCTTGCCAAAGTACGAACGGACGCTTTGATGGGGAAGGCCGATAGAGCAGTTGAGGAACCGAACCTGGGGATACTCAACGGCAGCCCTGAGCGTGTATTCCATCAGGCGGTGCGAGGTCGAGAAGATGACGTTTGCCCCATGTTTGACAGCCGTTTCCACGGCGGCGTAGAACACGTCCGGATCGTGACAGTCCTCGAACGCCTCGGTGTGCACGATACCGTCAAAGTGCTCATCGAGATACTGACGCCCTTGGTCGTGCAGGCTGTCCCAGCTCGACGTCGCACAGGGGAACTCATGGATAAAGGCGATGCGCAGGGGGTTGGCCGCCGAATAGACGGTCTTGCCCATAAAGAAGTTGAGCACGCCGGAGGTGGACTTGGCGGGCGACTCTTCCTCATCGACGCTCGGTGCTTCGACAAGATCAACCTTGTCCTCGTCATTTTTGCCGGCGATGACCAGCTCGCGCCAAATCTTGCACAGGCGGTTTACGACGATATCCGTTGGCGTATCCAGCAGGCGGTCCTGGTTGTACACATTGAGGTACACGAGCATGGCGTCGGCAGGCGTAATGTCCAGGTGGTCGCCGCCTGCGCGAAGGTAGGCGCGCTTAAAGAGCAGGAAGGTGTGGCGCAGGTAGTCGACCTTTTTCTGCGGCCATTTTTCGATAAGGTTCTGACCGAGCATCTTGGCGAGCGTTTCGTAGCTTCCCTCACGCGAGAACTCGATCTCGTATAGGGGGCAGACGCGCCAAAACGCGCAGAATTCACCGTACAGGCGGCTTTCGACGGAATCCCATGTGCCGGGGTAGAGACGGGTGACCTTGGCCGAAACCGTCGGGGCGTCTAGGAATTTGAGGACACTGACGCGTTTGTTGCCTTCCTGGACATAGAACCGATGCATGAACTCGGTGACGATGACGGGGTCGCGATAGCCCTCGGTCACCTGGATGTCGTAGAGGTTGGACCACTTGCGGGCGAACTCGGTGCTAAACGGAAGCAGGGGCATAAAGTTACACGAAAAGGCGGACTGACGGCCCTTGGTGACCGTGCCGACGACCATTTCGAGCGGAATATCCCGCAGGCCGACATTCTCTCGCTGACCTAAGGGGAGCTGAGCAACCAAGCTATCGAGGTCCGTAAGGTATGGATGCTCGCTTTGGCTAATGGCGCGTCGACGTCCTTGCTCGCCGCGCTTGCGTGCTTGACGATAGGCCTCTTCCATAATGTTGCTCCCTTAGTCGTTTAAACAACTATATGAACCATGGTACCACGAATGAAAACCACTACAAAGATGCCTGACCCCTTTGCGGTGGTTTGGCGATGATGGGGGCGATGGCGCGGATGCAGGCGTCGGCAGCGGTGAAAGTGGTGCTGTCGTCGCTGACGATAAAGATGATCTTTCCTTTGATGCCAAAGTCGCCGATTTCGCTAAAGAGCACGTAGGGCTCTTTGTCAAAGCCCGAGATGGGCGAGACGGCCGTTTTGGTTGCGCTCGTGAGCTCGTCTGCCAGCGCGTCAAGGGAAGCCCACTTAGACGTGTCCTTTACGGCAACGGGCACGGCCACGCGTCCAAAGGGCATCAAATGCACGAGCGTGTTCTTGGAGATATTGGAGTTGGGCACAATGATGGTCTGTCCACAGGCATCCTCAATCGTTGTATGGCGCCAAGTGATGTCTTGGACCACGCCGGATACGCCGCCGACCTCGATATTGTCGCCGGGTTTGATGATGCCCATAAAGGTCACTTGCATGCCGCCGATAAGGTTTGACAGCGTGTCCTGAAAGCCGAGCGAGATGGCGATGCCGCCGACGCCAAGAGCGGCGACGAGCGCGTTTGCGTTAATGCCAAAGCAGTTGTCGAGGATAAAGCTGCCGCCGATCATCCAAATGACGGCGCGCGCGATGTTGATGAAGATACTCGATGCCGGAAGCGGGTTATCGTCTCGGTTAAGCAGATGGTTCAGGGTCTTGGATACGACCTTGGCGGCGACGGCGGTGCCTATCGCCAAGATGACGGCCCAGATGATGTTGTGGACCCATCGTTGTGCAAAGAAATGAAGAATTGGCTCAAACAATTCCATGTAGGGAAACCTCCTAATGATCGTCCAACCATGATACCCACCAAGAAGCCCGTCCGATCAAATTCTGAACTGCGTCCCAAATCTTGGACGCCCTAAATAGCGACTAGGCCGCGAGG
>CABQSP010000116.1:0-3705 GCA_902466855.1 uncultured Collinsella sp.
TCAATGGTATACGGGTGCATCATCGACGTCTTCAATACAGAAGATATCAGTGCGGGATGTTCTGAAAAGCAACGCCAGGGCGGGCCCTGCGGTAACTCGGCAGGGGAGTGCGATTCCTCGATCGCTCACTTTATCTAATAAGAAATTGAGTGAGGCCGGAGCTTTAGCTCCGGCCTCCTTATATAAGGGCTCGGCAAAGCCGAGCCACTAAATTTTGTATCAGCCCCAGAACATATTTGAGAACTGTGCCCGGAGTACATACTCCTAGGGCCGGAATGAGGTTGCTTTCCAACGCATTCCGCAGGGGGCGGCATTATTTTGTAGCGCGAAGCGCGGATCAAAATAATGCCGCATGCCCGAGGACGCGTTGGAAAGCAACCTCATTCCGGCCCGAACAAGTCAGTCTACCTGCGCAATTACAAATTCGTAAACTTTTTTTAAAAAAGTGCTTGCACAGTTCTCGAATCATAGGTTATTATCTTCCTCGTTGAACGCGCGGGTCCAACAAAACGAACCGTGAATCAACAACATAGCTTGTCGGAGTGGCGGAATTGGCAGACGCGCTAGCTTGAGGTGCTAGTGACCGCTTTTTGGTCATGCGGGTTCAAGTCCCGCCTCCGACACCATCGCATTTGAGAAGCCTCTTCGGAGGCTTTTTTGTTACCGATAGACGGTGGGGTCCACGATGGAAACGCTTGAACGCAACGAGTGGGCAGACGTTGCCCAACTAGTCGAGATCACGAGCGATGCTGTCATCATCTGTGAGCTCGACGGAACCATTCTGCATGTGAATAATCGCTTACTTGGTTTGATGTGCGAGGAACGCGCCGACGTCATCGGTGGAGATGTTAAAGACGTCCTGTACTCATCCGCTTTTGAACGTGCGACGGAACATCGTCTGCCATTTGAAACTGATGGCTCCGAGAACGAACTGATGCTCAAGCTGAGTGACGGCTCCTTTATCCCCGTCTTGGTTCGTGCGGGCTCCGTAACGCCTCCACGTATCTTTGGGCGCCGCGCGCCACGTGTCCTGGTGGCGCTCCATAGCATCGAAGAACAGTATTCGCACGACCGTCAGCTCAAGCGTGCGCTTTCGGAGCTTAGAGTGGCGAACAAGCGCCTCTCTGGCACGCTCTCGGTCATTATGAGTACCGTGGGCTCCGATGAGCTGCCCAGCCTACTTGATACCGTTTTGAACCAGCTTGTAGGAACGCTCGATGCTTCGGGTGCCGCTATCTATTTTTCTGAGAGCGGCGGTTTTAAACTTCGCGGTGTTTCCAAGGAGCTGTACGACAGCTACCTGCCTGAGTTTTTGCCGTATGGCGCTGGCATTCCGACGTATGTTCTTCGTGAGTCGCGTGCCTGTCGCTTGTCGATTCAACAGGACCTTGAGGGTGATAAGGCCGCCTCCGGTATGTTCATGGACCTGGACAATCGTTCTAAGCACCTGTTGCGCATGCAGGATATGCCTCCGTACCGCAGCGAGATCTGTCTTCCCGTTTTTTACGGTACGCAGATCCTTGGCGTGCTGGAAGTTGGTTGGAAACGCCCCCAGGCTCCGCTCGCCTATGACGTTAATGTACTCGAGGTCATTTGCGATTACCTGTCTATCCAGCTGGTCGGCATGGCATCGAGCCTTCGCTCCCGTCGCACGGCCGAGCTAGGCCGCTCGCTCAATGTCTTGCGTGATGAGTTGTTTACCTTTCTAGACGATTCCGCCGCGGCCACCCAGGCGGTATCGTCCGAGATCTGCAATATGCTTAACTGCCATTTTTGCCCTGTTGAGTATGATGCCAGTCTGGATTCCTACGTCATAGATTTTGAAGGCGGCAGTCGCGTTGCCTTGCCGGACGACCCTGAGAAGCTTTTCTTTTCCACGACGGCGCCAGCGGCACGTCTGGGGGCTGGCCCTGATGGCTTTGAGGCATCTGTTTTGGGCGGTACGAGTGCCGAGGACCTTAAACACGTCCGTATAACTCGCGTTGACGAATCGATGCCTATGGGAGGTTGGCTTAGGGCGCATGGTCTGCCTTGTCAAGGTCTCTACGTCGACTCCGGCATCGAGGCGGGGCGCCCGCGCTCTGAGGGTGATGGCAAGCACAGTAACGACGCGATTGTTCCTGCTTCTGTTGCGAAGAGCCCGACGACGCGCGCGCTGCTGCTTCGTGATGGTAGCCAAGAGCCGATTGATGACCTTGAATATGACTACTTGGTGCACTTGGCGCATGACTTTGAACTGATCTACGAAGGCGAATCTCAAAAGCGCGAGGAGCGCCATATCGCTCAGACCCTTCAGATTGGCATGAGAAATTCCCTGGGGGATGTTCCGGGTATCGCAACCGATTCGGTGTACCTGTCGGCCACGAACTCGGCGTTGGTCGGCGGCGATTTCTATACGCTCATCCGTCTTCCCGACGACTGCGCCGTCATGATTCTGGGTGATGTGTCTGGCAAAGGTATTGAGGCCGCATCGATGTCCGCGCTCGTCAAGACGGCCCTGACGGCATATGCTTGGGAGGGCGCTGGACCGGCCCGCATGGCACGCTCCCTTAACAGCATGCTCATGGGCTTTTCGAGGGTCGAGACGTTCGTGACGGCCTTTATCGCCAAGATTGACCTTAAGGCCGGACGCGCAACGTATTGTTCGGCGGGCCATCCTCCGACCATGGTCATTAGGCCAGAGTCGATGCCGCTGGGTGGCGGCGAGGCACGTGGGGGAGAGGTCGAGCTACTTGGATGTCAATCGGGTGTAATCGGTGCCTTTGAGAGCATGGTGTACGAGACAGGCGTGTTTACGTTCGCTCCTGGCGACATGCTCTTCATGTATACGGATGGAACGATTGAGGCCCGCGACCGCACCGGAGCGTTCTTTGGCGAGCAGCGCCTTCGTGACCTTCTGCTCTCTGTCTCGGGTGAGGGCGTATCGGGAATCTGCGGCAAGGTCTTGGGCGAGCTCGACCGATTTACCGAATCGGCGCTGGACGATGACATTGCATTGGTGTCCCTTGAGTTTTTGCGGGGCCGGTCCTAAACAGCGACGCTGGGCGCGTCGAATCCGCACGGTTGCGGAAACGCATGCATCGAACAAGCTCTTTTGGGGAACCATGGTCGTATGAATGAGTGGAATGACATAGCGGTTTTGACGCCACCAGGCGATATCGACATCGCCACGGTGCCTGCGCTGCGTCGGCGGTTGGATGCTTTGATTGGCCGCGGCGTGCGTCGTGTCGTCATCAACTGTCAGGCTGTTAGCTTTATCGATTCGACGGGCTTGGCATTCCTGCTTACGCGCGCTCGTGAGCTCATGAGGCGAGAAGGCCTGCTTTCGCTCGTCAATGCATCAGGTGAAGTTGTTCGTTTTTTGGAGATTGCTCGTCTTGTCGATATCCTTCATGTCGCGGGGCCGGCACGGGAGTCTATTCCCGCCATTCCGGTGGGGGAGCTGCCTCGCTGGAGTAAGAGCGTCGAGGTCCGTCAGGGTATCGAGAATCTTCCATACTACCGACATCGCATCGCCGAACTTCTTGAATCGCTTCCGTTGCGTCGTGACGAGCGCTACGATGTCGCATTGGCGTCAGGGGAGGCGCTGGGTAATGCCTATGACCATGCGGGCGGTATCGGGTGCGTCCTGACGGTTCAGGCCTATGGCGATCGCGTTGTGGTTGAGGTGCTTGATCGAGGTGCCGGCTATTCTATCGATGAAAC
>CABQSP010000117.1:0-3356 GCA_902466855.1 uncultured Collinsella sp.
ATGTCTTGGGAGCCTGGCGCAGAGCTCTCGCGCAGTAACCCGCTTGCATTTGAGCACACAATCGCAACGCATCCAAATGTGCGTTTTAGTTTGACCCACTTTGGCTGGCCCTGGGTGCGCGAGACCGTGGCGATGCTGCTCAAGTATCCCAACTGCTACACGGACACCTCTATCACTTACATCGATTCGCCCGAGGAGATGATGCAGCGTCTTTTCACGGTCGATATGGGGCCGCTGTGGTATGAGCGCGCGCTATCGCATCAAGTGATGTTCGCCAGCAATACGCCGCGCTTCCGTGCGTTCAAACTCAAGCGGGCGCTCGATACCGTGTCCATGCGCGATGATGCGCGAGAAAGGCTCTACTGGGGTAATGCCCTGCGTTTTCTTGAAGGGGATGAGTAAACATGGTGACGCTCGAGACATTGAGCTATCTATCGACTGCTCCGGACCAGTTCATCGATATTACCGAAGACGTGCACGCTGCCATCGAACGCAGCTCGGTGACCAATGGCTTGGCAGCGATTATTTTGTCGCATACGACCTGTGGAATCGTGGTAAACGAGGGGCTGCCCTGCGTGGAGACGGATCTTATGGAGACGCTTGATCGCATCGCCCCACTCGATGCCCCCTATGCGCATGCACACTTCCTGCCGAGCTATGGAGCCACCGGCAACAACTCCTGTGGGCATATCAAGAGCATGATTTGTGGAAACAGTTGCTTCTTTCCCGTCCAAGATGGCCACATCGTGTGCGGAAGTGCCCAGAACATCTATCTTGCGGAGTTTGACGGTCCGCAGAAGCGAAAAGTGTACGTCGAGGTGCTGGGGGAGTAACGTCCCTGCAATAACTCTATGAAGGAGCACGTTATGTCGTTTCTAACCTCGATGTTCAAGACCGAAAAGCCGGTTATCGGAATGCTGCACCTGCGTCCTCTGCCGGGCGATCCACTGTATTACCCGGGCGGAAGCGTGTCGCAGGTCGTGGAAGCCGCCAAGCGCGATCTCGAGGCGTTGCAGCAGGGCGGTGTCGATGGCATTTTGATTACCAATGAGCTCTCGATGCCCTATGAGCAGCACGTTTCTCCCTCAACCCTTGCATCGATGGGCTATGTAATCGGGGCTCTATCCCATGATCTGTCGACCCCTTGGGGAGCTGAGGCTATTTACGATGGTGATGCCACAATCGAGCTGTGCGCTGCCGTCGACGCGCAGTTCACACGCTGCAATTTTTGCGGTGCCTGGGCCGGTGATCTTGGGCTGATTAACCGAGATTTCGCTCACACCATGCGTCGCAAGGCGGCGCTGCGCTTGGACGACCTCAAGCTTTTTCACTTCATCACGAGCGAGGGGGAGGTTTATCTCAACGACCGCACGACTGCGGACATTGCCGATTCACTTCTCTTTAATTGCCTTCCGGATGCAATGGTCATCGGCGGTTCGGCTGCCGGTCGTGGCGCTTCGGGCGAGCTTGCCGATGAAGTCCGCGAGCGTGTTGGCGAAGTACCCGTGGTATGTGGCACCGGTTGTCGCGAAAATACCGTGGCTGACGTATTTGCTCACTACGATGGCGCGTTTGTCGGCACCTGCTTAAAGCGCGACGGAAAGCTGGATGCCCCGGTTGATGTTGAGCGGGTAGCTCGTTTTATGGCTGCCGCTCGTACGGCGCGAGGGGAGTAGGCACCTATGGCGCTCTATCTGGGTATTGATATTGGGACAAGCGCCTCTAAAGGCGTTTTAATCGATGATCGATGCAACATCGTTTGCCAAGCCTCTTGTGGACATGAGACGGACAACCCGTGTGACGGATGGTACCAGCATGATGCGGAGGCAGTTTGGTGGGGCGATTTTTGCCGCTTGTCGCGCGAGCTGGTGGCGCGATCGGGGGTTAACGCGGCACAGATCGGATGCGTGGGCCTTTCCGCATTGGGTTGCGACTGTGTGCCGGTCGATACCGAGTGCAACGCACTGGCGCCCGCGATTTTGTATGGAGTCGATGCGCGGTCGAAGCCGCAGATTGACGAGCTTCTTTCCGAATATGGGTCAGATCGCGCACGCGAGCTTTTCGGGCACGACCCCTGTTCGTCAGATATTGCTCCCAAGATCTTGTGGTTTAAGGAGAATATGCCCGAGGTGCACGAACGTGCCGCGAAGTTCCTGACGGCGTCATCGTTTCTGTGCGCAAAGTTGACGGGGCGTTTTACAGTGGACCGTTATTTGGCGGAGGATTTTCTTCCCCTATATGACCGCTACACTTGGAAGGTTGATGCTCGGGAATGTGCTCGTTTCTGCCGGCCTGACCAGATGGCGGAGGTAATGTCGGCTACCGATATTGCCGGGGTGATTACGCAGCGTGCGGCTGAGGCGACGGGGCTCGCGGCAGGGACACCTGTCTTAGTGGGAACGGGTGACTCTGGTGCCGAGGCCATTTCGACGGGCGTATTCCGTCCCGGCGATATGATGGTTCAGTTGGGGAGCACGGCGTATTTCATCTACCTAGCTGATCATATGGTCGATGATGCCCGCCTGTGGCCGGGGACGTTTATCATTCCCGGAACTTACGGGATCTGCGCGGGGACCAATACGGCGGGTGCACTCACATCTTGGCTGCGCCAAGAGCTGTATCGCGACGCCGTAGAGGCCGAGGGCCACGGTGGCCCCGATGCATACTCGGTTATGGCACATGATGCCGCCGATGTGGCGCCGGGTGCCGATGGACTCCTGTGCCTGCCGTACTTTGCGGGGGAGCGTACTCCACTCAACGATCCCGAGGCGCGTGGCGTCTTCTTTGGCCTGACCGGAAGGCATACGCGAGCCCATATGGTTCGCGCCGCCTTGGAAGGCGTCGCGTATACCGTTGCATCCCATGTCGACATTATCGAGCGAGAGCATGGACTGCCAATTGGGCGCATTATGCTTGTCGGAGGTGGAACCAAGAATCCAGTTTGGATGCAGGCTATCGCCGACGTATGCGGGCGCGAGGTCTCGGTTGCCAAGGTTACGATGGGCGCATGCTTCGGCGATGCCATCATGGCAGCTCTCGCAGGTGGCGCCTATGCATCATGGGATGAGCTCGCTCAAGTCCTTGGCGTTGCGCAAACAATCGTGCCCGATATGGCTGCCCACGGGTTGTATGCGTCGCGTCGTCATATCTTTGACGAATTGTATGCACGCAACCGTGATCTCATGCACGAATTGGTGTGATGCTGCCGAATTGTACTGCCTTCCAATAGGGGCTGCGTTGTGCGATTCGCATGCCCCTTGGCATTTTTTGCCCACAGGGTTTAGCTAAGGCCAAAAACAGAGTGCGCATTTGCTAAAACTGCCGACTCAATGTGTTTTGCGTCGCAGTTTTTGAGC
>CABQSP010000118.1:0-3292 GCA_902466855.1 uncultured Collinsella sp.
ACCGCATGGTTCGGGCCTTTTTCGTGGGCTTATTGCAGCCGTTCTTGAAGAACAATGAGTGACTGAGGGCTCAGGTCGTCGTATTGAATAAGGACGCGAGATGGAGCGTTCTTAGTCGAAGCCCGATCACCCGTCCACAGGCAATCGGCGATGTTGACATAGGAAATACGAGCGTCAGCAAGAGCCTTCGCGAAACTCTCCCCAGCCCCATCCTCGGACAGGGCAACGGTACAGTAAAGGCCCGCGTCTGCATGCTCGATCGAGACCTCTCCTGCCGGAAATACCTTCCGCACAAGCGCCATCAGGCCATCACGCGCCTCGCGAGCACGAACGCGCACGCGGTTCACATGTCGCTCGTAATCACCCGATTCCAGTAAACGCGCCAAAGCAACCTGGTCAACAGAGCTCACCGACGAGGCGTAAAAACCAAGGTCGCGTCTAAACCGCTCCATCAGCTCATCGGGCAACACCATGTACGCCAAACGCAACGCCGATGAAAGGCTCTTCGAAAACGTGTTGGTGTAGATAACCGACTGGGCGGCATCGATCGACGCGAGCGCGGGAATCGGCTTCCCGGCAAGGCGAAACTCACAATCAAAGTCATCTTCGATGAGATACCGACCTGGTCGCTCGGCGGCCCAGCTCAGAAGCGCATAGCGACGCGCAATGCTCGTCACAAGGCCGGTTGGATATTGGTGAGACGGCATCAGGTGAAGTACATCGGTCCCGGTTTTCTGCAGAGCGCTCAAGTCCACCCCCTCATCATCCAACGGGATATGTCGAACTTTGCAGCCCATAGCCTGATAAATGCGCGTCAGACGCAAATAGCCCGGGTCCTCAACGGCATACACCTTGTCAGCGCCAAGCAACTGAACCAACATGGTATCGAGCAGCTGAGCGCCCGCGCCGATAACAATGTTATTGGGGTCGACATTCATACCCCTCGTCCCGCGCAGATGATGAGCAATTGCGCATCGTAGCCGAACGGTGCCCTGTGCCGGTGCGGGCGAAAAGATCTCGCGCTCGTCTTCGGATGTCAGCGTCGCCCGCAGTGCGCTTTGCCAAAGCCGCGCCGCCTCCAAAGCGGAAGGAGAAAGTGCATCGAACAGCTCAACCTGTCCGTTGACATCATGCGCGCTGGGACCCGCAGAGGCGGCATCTCGGTCGATGCCCTCCGCAGCCGAAGCCAAAACCGGTGCATCCGGAAGCTCGCAAGCGTAGTAGCCACGACGCGGCATTGAGCAAATATAGCCCTCGGCAAGTAACTGGCTATATGCATTCTCGATGGTAATGACACTGATTCCCAGATGACTGGCAAAGGCGCGCTTAGACGGAAGATGCTCCCCCGCCGCAATACGTCCAGCAACAATATCATCTCGAATTTGCTGGTAAACATACTCATAAAGCGATGCCTCGCCACGTTTTTCCAAATTGTATTCAAGCATGAGTTTGCCACCTGACCTTATCGAGCTGTTCAATCTGGTATTAAGCTGACCTTATTATTATCTCGAAAACTGAGTATTTTGCCATACCCAGCTCCCCGATAGGATGTTCCGTCAAGCAATGCACATGCCAACCAAGGGAGCAACCATGGCAGAACAGACCAGCAAGGCAGATCGCGTCAAACTCAATCGCGAGCTCGCGCAGATGCTCAAGGGCGGCGTCATCATGGACGTCACCACGCCCGAGCAGGCACGCATCGCCGAGGAGGCAGGCGCCTGCGCCGTCATGGCTCTCGAGCGCATCCCGGCCGACATCCGTGCCGCAGGCGGCGTCTCGCGCATGAGCGACCCCAAGATGATCAAGGGCATCCAAGAGGCCGTCTCCATCCCTGTTATGGCCAAGTGCCGCATCGGTCACATCGTCGAGGCGCAGGTCCTGCAGGCCATCGAGATCGACTACATCGACGAGTCCGAGGTTCTCTCCCCTGCCGATGACGTCTATCACATCGACAAGACCCAGTTTGACGTGCCATTTGTCTGCGGCGCCCGCGATCTGGGCGAGGCGCTGCGCCGTGTTGCCGAGGGCGCCACTATGATTCGCACCAAGGGTGAGCCGGGTACGGGCGACGTCGTCCAGGCCGTGCGTCACATGCGCAAAATCCAAAAGCAGATCCGCGACGTTGTTGCCCTGCGCGACGACGAGCTCTTTGAGGCAGCCAAGCAACTGCAGGTTCCGGTCGAGCTGGTGCGCGAGGTCCATGCCACGGGAAAGCCTCCCGTCGTGAACTTTGCCGCCGGCGGCGTAGCGACCCCCGCCGACGCCGCGCTGATGATGCAGCTGGGCGCCGAAGGCGTCTTTGTCGGCTCGGGCATCTTTAAGAGCGGCGACCCCGCCAAGCGCGCAGCCGCCATCGTCAAGGCCGTGGCAAACTTCACCGATGCCAAGCTCATCGCCGAGCTTTCTGAGGACCTGGGCGAGGCCATGGTCGGCATCAACGCCGACGAGATCGAGATCATCATGGAGGAGCGCGGGCGCTAGTCCAGCAGAAAGGATCGCACATGAGCGATTACGCAGACCAGACAGTCGCCGTGCTGGCGGTCCAAGGTGCTTTTGCCGAGCACGAGGCAAGGCTATCCGAGCTGGGCGCACATTGTATTGAGCTGAGGCAGGCGGCTGATTTGAAGCAGGACTTTGACCGTCTGGTACTTCCCGGCGGCGAGTCTACCGTTCAAGGGAAGCTGCTTGATGAGTTGGGCATGCTCGAGGAGCTTCGTGCCCGCATCTCTGAAGGCATGCCCGTCCTGGGCACCTGTGCCGGCCTAATTCTGCTGGCTCACGACCTTGCCGCCCATGACGATAAGGGCACGCCGCGTTTGGCAACCATGGATGTACTTGTCGAGCGCAATGCCTACGGCAGGCAGCTCGGCAGCTTTCGAACCAAGGGACAGGTAGCCGGCATCGACGGTGAAGTGCCGCTGACGTTTATCCGAGCGCCCCGCATCGTCGAGGTCCACGGCGACGCTGAGGCTCTAGCAGAAGTCGACGGCCGTATCGTCGCCGCGCGCCAGGGCAACCAGCTCGGCGTAACCTTCCACCCCGAACTCGACGAAGACACCCGCCTCCACGAACTGTTCCTACAAATGTAGGCGGAGCAGAAACGAGCGTGGATTTTCGGACACACAACAAATGAGAGTGGATAATCTCCCACTTTGAACTTAGATGCAGGCTCAAACCAGGAGATTATCCACTCTCATACTATGCAGTCATTTAAGAACGTCCCCAATGACTACTTCGACAACGCCGCAGGCAGAGGACGGACAGCGAGCGGGTCGCATTTGAGGCAAGGTGA
>CABQSP010000119.1:0-3269 GCA_902466855.1 uncultured Collinsella sp.
CATTTCCCGATGTCCAAGAAATGGGAGGCAGTTCACTGTCCCCTTTGTGGTGGTTCGAGAATTACAGTCCAAAATAGCCGAGGATTTGATCACGACTTACGGGCTTGTAGTCATTGGCGTCGAGGCCCACATCGTAGCGGTAAATGGGGCGCTCGCGATCGCGGTTGCGTGCGTTGGTGCGGTCACCCCTGCTGTGGATATGCCCATGCAGCATAATGGCGCCACGTGCCTTGCCGTTCCAGCTGAGCATGGGGTAGTGGCTCATAACCAGACGATGGCCCTTGGCATAGCCGGGAGCAATCTCCAGGTAATCGCGCACGTCTTCCCAAATTTGCGGGGCGTCGGAATCTTCCCAGTCGCCGTCATGGTTACCGCGGATGAGCGTCGCATTCTTGCATTCGATACGCTCGCGCAGGCGCACCGCCTCCGCCATGGGCAAGCGATACGTAAAGTCTCCCAGGATATAGAGGCGGTCGTCCGCAGCCACGCACTCATTGATGGCATCGATGACCTTGCGGTTCATCTCCTCGACCGAATCAAACGGTCGATCCATGTCGTGCAAGATATTCGTATCGCCCAGGTGCAGGTCGGCGGTAAACCACATCATCGTCTATGCCCTCATTTCGCAATGCATCCAACTCGTGCTAAGTATACAGACACAGCGATGCGGCGGTTAGCCAAAGAGCCCGCCGAACAGTCCGCGGCGGCGCTTGTCTTGCTTTTTCGAAGCGTCACCCTGGGCGTTCTTGCCCTGCCGCTTCTTACGATCCTGCTCCAACTCATCGTCGTCGAGTAGCAGATCCCACTCAAACGGATCGTCTGTCAGATCGAACTGGTCGTCGTCATCAAACATGGCCGCCTCCATTGCCGACTAGCGGGCATCCACCACATAGAGGCCAACGCGCACCTGGTGCCACGGGCTGCGCTCGGGGGGCAACCTGTTGCACGCGGGCCTCAAATACGTCCTCGTGGCCGTAATACATCATCAAGGACAGCGGGCCGACCTCGTTTCCCGGAACGTAGCCAAGTTTGGTCTTGCCATAGTAGATCGCAACTGCCTCGGGGTCATGGGGATTATCGCGCTCGGCACACAGCGTCAGCTTATCGCCCGCTTTAAGATCGCCCAGGACCAAGGCGCCATCGGCATACTGAAATCCTGCAATGTGAAATGACAGAAGAACACGTGAAGGCTCGTACATAGCAGCTCCTCTAACGGCCGGATAAACCGGTGTGTAACCTTATTGAGAAGTCTACGGTCCCATGCGGACACAAATACATCCCGTCTGCGTCCTTCAATCGTTTGCCTCAACGCTTGCGCGACAGAACGCTTGCAGATAAGATAGGAACACGGATGGCACCCGTTGCCGCGGGTCTTGCCAACTCCGATACACGTTTTCATCGTAAGAAGTGGCCGTCTTCGCTTACGCGGGGGCGGCTATTTCATTCGGCCGATAAACAGACCGAGTTCGATAGCCGCAATCAACAACGCCAATAACGAAATAACATCGCTTACGTTCATACCAAATCCCTTCTAAAGGGAGTTGGCCCATCCGTGCTCCATAACAGTAGTCTAACGCAAAATGCAGGTAATAGGAACACTTGTTCGTATTACCTGCACCCTTTTCTAATGCACAAACATGCGCACGAACTTGTGCTTCCAGCTTGCGTAAGGAGCATAGCGGAATGGCACGTCCAGCCACGTTGCCTTGTTCACGATGCTCTTCTTGTGGCTAAACGTATCGAAGCTCTCGCGTCCATGGTACTGCCCCATACCGCTCGCACCCATGCCACCAAAGCCCATATGGCTCGTAGCCAAGTGCATAATCGTGTCGTTGACGCAGCCGCCGCCAAAGGGCACGTAACGCACAAAGCGCTGCTGAACTGCGCGATCCTGGCTAAAGATATACAGAGCCAGCGGCGTCGGACGATCCGTAATAAACGTCTCGGCCTCGTCTAGGCTCTCAAACGTCAGCACCGGCAAGATGGGGCCGAAAATCTCCTCCTGCATCACGGCGTCATCGGGGGTCACGCCGTCCAAAATCGTCGGCTCGATCTTGAGCGAAGTCTCGCGCGCGGTACCTCCAAGCACAACCTTATCGGAATCGATCAGCCCGCGCACGCGCGCAAAATGCTTGGCGTTGACGATATGCCCGTAGTCCTCGTTATCGAGCGGATGCTCGCCAAACATACGGCGGGCCTCCTCCTTGATAAGGTCCAGCAGCTCATCGTGCACGCGCGCATCGACCAGTAGGTAGTCGGGCGCCACGCAGGTCTGCCCCACGTTGAGCCATTTGCCAAAGGCGATACGCCGTGCCGCGACCTTCAAGTTTGCCGTCGCATCCACGATGCAGGGGCTCTTGCCGCCCAGCTCAAGCGTCACGGGCGTGAGGTTTTTACTTGCGCGCTCCATGACGAGCTTGCCGACCGGAACGCTACCGGTAAAGAAGATCTTGTCCCAGCACTCATCGAGCAACGCTTCGTTCTCGGCGCGCCCGCCCTCGACAACCGTCACCAGGCGCGGATCAAATGCCTCTTCACAGATTTGCTTGAGCACCGCGCTCGATGCCGGAGCATAGGCACTCGGCTTGATGACCACGGTATTGCCCGCGGCAAGGGCGCCGGCGAGCGGCTCGAGTGTTAGCAAAAACGGGTAGTTCCACGGAGCCATGATGAGCGTGACGCCATAGGGCACGGCTTGCGTTTTGCACGCGCTCACGGCGTTAGCGAGATCGCACGGACGCAGGCGCGGACGACTCCACCGAGCCACGTGAGCGATCTGATGTCGAATCTCGGAAAGCGACGTGCCGATCTCGCACATATAGGCCTCGTCATGCGACTTCCCCAAATCGGTCTTGAGCGCATGGGCGATATCAGCCTCGTGGGCCCGCACCGCATCGCATAAACTCACGAGCGCGCGACGTCGAGCATCGACATCAAACGTGGCGCGCGTCTTAAAGTAGGCGCGCTGATCGCCGACGATGCGCGCAATTTCCTCGGTGTTCATGTGCCCTCCTAGTTCTCGCCCTCAAACATACCACCTGCAACGACTTCATACATATGCTCGAGCTCCAAGCGGTCCATTAAAAGCGGAACGGGGTACAGGGGATTGGCCTCGGCATCGGCATTCGCCGCCATCTGCGGAATGTCGGAGCGGCGAATGCCCGAGACATATTTGGGAATGTCCAAGGTGGCGTTCATTCGATCGACCCAATCGATAAGGCTCTGTTAGACCAGGATTGACATATATGTGTCCCCACGGTGCCATATCG
>CABQSP010000120.1:0-3205 GCA_902466855.1 uncultured Collinsella sp.
GGCCCGAGGTATCGCGATCCAGGCGATGCACGATGCCGGGGCGGTCCTCACCCTGCACGGTACCAAGATGATCGATGCCGCAGTGGTAGACCAGAGCGTTCGCAAGGGTGCCGCTCTCGTGGCCGTGGGCGGGATGGCACACCAGGCCGCGCTGCTTGGAGAGCACGATGAGGTAGTCGTCCTCGTAGCGGATATCGAGGGGAATGGCCTCGGGAATCACGTCGGTCGGATCGTGCGGCTCGGGCAAGTCGACCGAGATGCGGTCGCCGGCGCGCACAGCATACTTTTTTGACAGGCAGGTCTCGCCGTTGACGGCAACGGCGCCTCCCTCGATCAGATGCGCGCAGGCAGAGCGTGTGGGACAGCCATCGTTGGCGCCCAGATAGGCGTCAAGACGCTGACCAGCGGAATCGTCGGCAACAAGAATATGGATGTCGGCCATTAACGCTCATTCCTTTCGCGAATCTTGCGGGCACGCTCCCCACGCTGCTTGGCTTTGCGTTTGGCGCGAGCCTCATCACGGGCGTTGAGTTCGGCGGTCGCATCGACCTCGCGAGCGGCGGGGCTCAAGAACATGTAACCGATGAGCGCCAGCACGACGCCGACCGTAATGCCGATATCGGCTACATTAAAAACGGGGAAGTCGATGAAGGTGGTGGCAATAAAATCGGTCACGAAGCCCATGGTCAGGCGATCGATAGCGTTGCCGACGGCGCCGCCCGCAACCATGGCCATGCCCACAACCTCAAGATGGGCGAGCTGGGGTGCACGAACGAGGTACACGGCAATAGCGATAATGACTGCCAACGCCAGCACGGCAAACGCGATGCCATGCCCCTCGCCCATGCTAAAGGCGGCTCCGATATTGCGAACAAACAGAAAATCGATCACGCCGGGGATAACGGTCACATGCAGAGCATCGCCCACGGCACGAACCGCAAGCTTGGTCAGCTGGTCAACAAGCAACACAACGAGCGCTACCCCACCAGCAACACCTAACCGCCAACGCAAAGGCGGCGTCATATCCGCACCACGACCCAAAGAAATCCCCTACCCTCAAGAACAATCGAATTCCGTTTAACGCAAGTAATCATCTTATAGTGACAAACGCCAAACCCGCAGCATATTCACCAACGCTAGCGAAATAACCAGCTAAAAACGAAAGCGGCATTCCGAAAAACAGAATGCCGCTTGGACTTGACAAAAGTTGACGTTGGGGACGTTCTTGTTTGACAGTCGTTTAAGAACGTCCCCAACGGTTAGTTCAGCGCTTCGGCACAACGCTTGCAGATATGCGCGTGGCCGTTGTACACGCCGACGGTGGTGCGATAGTTCCAGCAACGGTCGCAGCACTCGCCCTCGGCTGCCTCGATGGCAACGGAGAGTTCCTCGCCCTGGGTCAGCTCAACATCGGAGACGATGTAGAACTCGGCCAGGTCGACAGCCTTGTCGCCGGTCAGCAGCGCGTACATCTCGGCGGGAACGACCGCCTTGACGCGAACCTGCTGGCTCTTGGTGAAGGTGCCGGCAGAGCGGGCATCCTCAAGGGACTTGGTCACGGCGCTACGGAGTTCGAGCGAAGCCTCGAGCACACCCTCAAACTCATTGGCCTCGTCGACCGTAATGGGCGACTTGTACCAATCGAGCAGCGCGGCGTACTTCTGGTGATCGACGCAGCCGGCGGGCGCATAGGCCATGGCCTCATCGACCGTGTAGGACAGGATCGGCTGCAGATCGCGCATGAGCATCGAGAAGAGCTCGGCCAGCACGGTCTGTGCGCTGCGGCGCTCGAGCGAGCCGGGCTTGTCGCAGTACAGACGGTCCTTCAGGGCGTCGAGGTACACGTTGGAAAGCTCGGTCACCACGAAGTCGTAGAGCGCACGGTAGGCGCGCGGGAACTCATAGCTGGCGTAGGCGTCGTCGACCTCGGCCTGGACCTGGGTCAGACGGGCAACCATGAGCTTGTCGAGCGGCAGCAAGTCAGCAAAGGCGACGCCGTCGGTCTCGGGTTCAAACTGACCCTCGAGCTCGGAGAGCAAGAAGCGCAGCGTGTTGCGGAAACGGCGATAGGCATCGGACGTACGAGCGAGAATCTCGTGGTCGATGGAAACGTCGGAGCTGGTGTCGACCGAGGCGACCCACAGGCGAATGATGTCGGCGCCCATCTCGTCGCAGACCTTGTTGGGGTCGATGACGTTGCCGAGCGACTTGGACATCTTGCGGCCCTGGCCATCGAGCGTGAAGCCCTGCGAGACGACTGCCTTGTACGGAGCGTGGCCATTGGCACCCACCGAGGTGAGCAGCGAGCTCTGGAACCAACCGCGGTGCTGGTCGGAGCCCTCAAGATACACGTCCGCCGGGTACTCAAGCTCAGGGCGATACTCGCAGACGGCCTTCCAAGACACGCCGGAATCCCACCACACGTCGAGGATGTCCTTATCGGCCTTGAGGTGATGACCGCCGCACTTGGGGCAGACGCAGGCCTCGCCCAGGTAGCTCTCGGGAGCGTCGGTGAACCAGGCGTCGGAGCCCTTCTCGTGGAAGAGCTTGATGACGGCGTCGAGCGTGGCGTCGTTCATGACCTTCTCGCCGCAGTCGGCGCAGGTGTAGCTGGGGATAGGCACGCCCCAGTTGCGCTGACGGCTGATGCACCAGTCGGGACGCTGCTCGACCATGGCGCCGATGCGGTTGGCGGCGTGAGCCGGATACCACTTGACGTTCTCGCGAACCTCCTTGCCAGCCTGCTCACGCAAACCGGTCTTGTCCATCGAGACAAACCACTGGTCAGTAGCACGGAAGAGCACCGGGTGCTTGCAGCGCCAGCAGTGCGGATAGCTGTGCGTGATCTTCTTCTCGAGGACCAGGGTGCCGCGCTCGCGCAGGAACTCGATGATGTGCGGGTTGGCCTCATCGGTATCCATACCGCTGAAGGGGCCACCGGTGCCAAACTCCTCGCCGGTGTAGAACTTGCCGTCGTCATCGACCGGCATGCAGATGTCGGTGATGCCCTCCTTGAGGCAGGCAAAGTAGTCGTCGACGCCGTGGCCGGGCGAGTTGTGGACGATACCGGTACCGTCATCGACACCGACGTAATCGGCCAGCAGCGCAACGCCCTCGACACCGTCAAAGATCGGCTGCTTATAGTGAATGTGATGGAAGGTCTCGGCGGGAACCACATAGGGCTTGCCGTCGACCATAACCGGGG
>CABQSP010000121.1:0-3180 GCA_902466855.1 uncultured Collinsella sp.
CCCCACGCTGGAGTCCGACGTGAAGCTTCGCGTGCTCCACGAGCTTACCGAGATGATCGTCCGTACCATCGAGGGCCAAGCACTCGACCTGGGCTGGGTCCGCGACGGTCGTTTTGACATCTCGGTCGACGACTATCTGGACATGGCCACGCACAAGACCGCGTATTACAGCGGAGCCACGCCACTTGCCGCCGGAGCCATTATCGGTGGCGGCAGCGAAGAGCAGGTCGAGGCGCTACGCGCCTTTGGCCTGCACACCGGCCTTGCCTTTCAAATTCAGGACGACCTGCTCAACTTGATCGGCACCAAAGAGGCCGCCAACAAGGACTTCCGCACCGACATCACCGAGGGCAAGCGCACGCTTGTCGCCGTACACGCCCTCTCTGATGAGCGCCACCACGACGAGGTCGAGGCGATTCTTTCCTCGGGTACCGATGATCCCGCGCAGCTCGCACGCGCCGTGGAGATCTTTCAGGAGACCGGCTCCATCGATTACGCCCACACTTACGCGCTCGACCTGACCGCTAAGGCCAAAGCGGCCATCGAGAACGTTGAGCTTGATCCGCACGCACGCGAGCTGTTCCTCTCCATGGCAGATTTCTTTGTGGAGCGCCTTAACTAACGGGGGTTATAAAACCTGTCAGCAGCGTATTTAGGCACAACTTGCTACACTGTTGAGTGCATGTTTATGCATCCCTTTGCGTTGTCTATCCGACAGACGCTCAAATAGTACGAATGGTACGCCGAAAGGGGTTCGTTCATGGAACCTATTACAACGGGCATGCAAGGAGCAGCCGTCGAGGACGTGCAGTCTCGTCTCCTGCAGCTCGGCTACACGATTGATGCCGCCGAAGTCACCGACAAGTACTTTGGAGCCACCACTGAGCAGGCCGTCAGCACCTTCAGGCTCGACAGCGGCCTTGCTGCCGGTCATGCCGTCGATATCCCCTGTTGGAGCGCCCTTGTAGACGCTTCGTATAAGCTGGGCGACCGCACTCTCTATCTGCGCATGCCCAATTTCCATGGCGCCGATGTGCAGGCCCTGCAGCGCGCTCTCAACGTTTTGGGCTTTGCCTGTGGCGAAGACGACGGCTACTTTGGTCCGCATACCGAGGCCGCCCTGCAGCAGTTCCAGGAAAATGTCGGCCTGTTTGCCGACGGCATGGCCTTCCAGGACACCTACGCCTACATCAACCGCCTGCACCATGTGTGGGAGGGCAAGCCCTCGGTCACCGAAGCCGAGTCCCGCATCGGTTTTGCTCGCGCCGCCAACGTGCTCGAGCGCTTTCAGATTGCCGTTATCGGCGAGGACCCCATCGCACGCAGTGTTGCGTCGCGTATGTGGAATATCGCCACGGCAACGACCGACAACAGCGGCATGATGCTCTGCGACTCCGAGGTCCCAACCGACGTTGACCTGGTGCTCGAGATCGCAAGCGACGAGCTGCCCGCCGACGCCGCACCGCGTGCCACGATTGCCCTCGCCGAGTGCCACAACCTGGCCCAGCGCATCCGCACCGCCAATGTCGCCGCGCAGCAGAAGCCGGCTCGCATTCGCATTGAGCTCACGGGCATGACGCGCTACAACGGCACCTTCACGGCCAGCGACGCGCAGACACTCGCCGTACGCCTGCTCGACGGCGTTTGCGATGCCCTCGCAGATTAGGTAAACTAAACGAGTTGCTTTTGGGCAACACCACACATTGGGACGTAGTTCAACGGTAGAACTCCGGTTTTTGGTGCCGGCTGTTGGGGGTTCGAATCCCTCCGTCCCAGCCATTACAATTGAGCGCCCTGAGCCCATAACGGCCCAGGGCGCTTTCTTGTGGGCAAGCGGAGGGATTCGAGAACCCGCAAGGGTGCGGAGCCGGGGAAACGCGAAGCGTTTTCCAGCGCAGCACGCAAGGAGCAAAGCGACGCAGCGGAGCGCTGCCGCCGAAAAGGCGGACGCGGAATCCCTCCGTCCCACAGCCGGCACTTGGGGACGTTCCTAAAGTGCCAGCACTAAAGGAACGTCTCCAAGTGCCGGCCTCCCAAAAATCTACCTTTAAAAGACAGGCGCCCCAGGCCCATAAGGACCAAGAGCGCCTTTCATCTAGAAAATATCAGCCCAGTTCCGAAAAGCGAGCCGCATGCGACAACCAAGTAGCCGCAGGCCCCGGGAGAGTGGGGACACCGGCTTAGGTTTATCGCGAGTTCCGCACGAACAGGAGGCCACTTAATGTGGCCTCCGTCGTGAGCAGGACTGTAGAGCAGGAAACTTCATCAGTGCCCGCCCCACGGGAAACCGGCGGGATAGACCGGTTCAGATGGGGCTTTGATGCATGGGTGGTCTGTTGATGGACAATTGGGTATGATGCTGTGGTTACTGCATCGACTCTGAGATGCATGTTTGTACGTTCCCGGCGGTCGGTTTGCCAGAAGCGCCCCGTCGGTTGTTCCAGACCCGTTTCGAAGAAAGGAAACCACACTAACCTATGGCAGCTAAAAAATCATCTCCCTTGAAGATCATCCCGCTCGGCGGCCTTGACGGCATCGGCAAGAACATGACGGTCTTCGAGTGTGGCGACGACATGGTGCTCGTCGACGCCGGTCTCATGTTCCCCGACGACTCCCAGCCCGGTATCGACCTGGTGCTTCCTGACTACACCTACGTTCTTGAGAACGAGGAGAAGCTCCGCGGTATCGTCGTCACCCACGGCCACGAGGACCACACCGGTTCGCTTCCGTATCTGCTGCAGGACCTCAACAATAAGGTGCCCATCTTCTCGAGCAAGCTGACGCTTGGCTTTATCGAGGGCAAACTTTCTGAGTTCCGCATCCGCGCACCCAAGTTCCGCGAGGTCAAGGGCGGCAGCCATGTCAACCTCGGCGGCATCTCGCTCGACTTCTTCTCGATGACGCACTCCATCCCCGGCGCTCTGGGCGTGTTCATCCGCACCAATCAGGGCACCGTTATGCACACCGGCGACTTTAAGCTCGACCAGACGCCCATCGACGGCGTCACGCCCGACTATGCCGCTATCAGCCGCTTTGCCAAGCAGGGCATCGACCTGCTGCTGTCCGACTCCACCAATGCAACGGTTCCCGGCTTTACCAAGTCCGAGGCCGAGGTTGGACCTAACCTGCTGCACGCCATCAAGAACGCCCCGGGTCGCGTGCTCGTCGCGTCGTACTCGA
>CABQSP010000122.1:0-2973 GCA_902466855.1 uncultured Collinsella sp.
GATGCGGGCCTCGCACTTCTGCTGGAAGAACACATCACCGACGGACAACGTCTCGTCAACGATCAGAATATCGGGCTCGGTAATCGTCGCGATTGCAAAGGCGATACGCGCCACCATGCCCGAGGAGAAGTTCTTAAGCGGCATATCGACAAAGTTCTGCAGCTCAGCGAACTCGATAATGCCGTCAAAGTTGGCATCGATGAACTCCTTGGTATAGCCGAGCAGGGCGCCGTTCAGATAGATGTTCTCGCGGGCGGTCAGCTCGGGGTCAAAGCCGGCACCAAGCTCAATCAGCGGCGCGATGTTACCGTGCACCTTAACGCTGCCCTCGCTAGGCTCAAGCACGCCAGCGATAATCTTGAGCATCGTAGACTTGCCGGAGCCATTGGTGCCAACCAGGCCCACGACCTCGCCACGATGAATATCAAACGAGATATGCTTGAGCGCCCTAAACTCCTCAAAGAACAGCTCGTGCTTGGCAAGCTTGATGAAGTACTCCTTGAGGTTGGTCAGCGACTCGGACGCCATGTTAAAGATCATGGTGACGTCGTCGACCTCGACAGCCAGAAGCTGCTCGCTGTAATCAACAACAGATTCAGTCATCACAGCACTCCTTAGATGTAGAGGATGAACTTGCGCTCGGACTTATGGAACACGGTGTAGCCAATAACAAGCGCAAGAACCGCCCAAGCGACGCACATACCAAACGTCATAAGCGAGGGCGTAGTCTGGAACAGGAAGATATCACGCATAAACTGCAGGTAGTTATACATGGGGTTCGCATAGACCAGAATGCGCACGAGATGCGGCATTTGCGCAACGAAGTCGGTCGTCCAGAAGATGGGCGTAATGTAGGTCCAAGCCGTAATGACGACGCCCCACAGATGCATGACATCGCGGAAGAAAACCGTGAGGGCGGAGAGCATCATGCCCAGGCCCATGCAGAAGCACATAAGCAGCAGTAGGCAGACAGGCAGCAGAATAAGGTGCCAAGAAGGCATAACACGGAACCACAGCATAACAATAGCTACGGCGACCAGAGAGAAGGCAAAGTTAACCAGCGAGAAGAGCACCTTCTGCACCGGGAAGACCCAGCGGTGCACCTTAACCTTCTTGAGCAGCGGGGCAGCACCCACGATCGACGTCAGAGCCTGGTTCGTAGACTCGGACATGACGGCAAAGGTGACGTTACCCACGATCAAATACAGCGGGTACATCTCGGGCGTAATCGAGCCATTGCGGCCCTGGGCAAAAATCGTCGAGAACACGATGGCCATGACAATCATCATCAGCAACGGATTGAGCACCGACCATGCGACGCCCAGAACGCTACGGCGATACTTGATCTTAAAATCCTTGGTAACCAGCTGACGAAGGATAAACGCGTCCTTCTCAAATTCGTTCTTAGCAAACGTCGCAGGCAGACTGCGAGTTTCTTGTTGCTTTGTCTGATCCGACACGGATGCAACTCCTTTACTCGTAATCGTTGACAAACGAACAGTATAGACCCGACGGCCCTGCAAACGATTCGCGCAACAAAACTGGAGAACTAACCCACATCTAAGGATGACAAGTCCAAACGGCTATACTTTCAAGGATTGAATGTGTAAGGAGCATTGAGTGAATTCTGAATCCATCGCCGTCATCATCCCCTGCTACAACGAAGCGCTCACAATCGGTAAGGTCGTCGACGACTTTCACCGCGAACTTCCGCAGGCTATGGTCTATGTCTATGACAATAACTCGTCAGACGATACTTCACGCATCGCCACCGAACACGGAGCCACGGTGCGCTTTGAGCCCCGTCAGGGAAAGGGCAACGTGTGCCGCCAGATGTTTCGCGACATCGACGCCGATTGCTACCTGATGGTCGACGGAGACAACACCTACCCCGCCGAGGCGGCCAAAGCCCTCTGCGAGCCTATCCTCAACGGCACGGCCGATATGACCGTAGGCGACCGCCTTTCCAACGGCACCTATGCCGAGGAGAACAAGCGTGCCTTCCACGGCTTTGGCAACAATCTGGTCCGCGCCATGATCAAGTGGATCTATGGCTACAGCTTCGATGACGTCATGACCGGCTACCGTGCCATGAGCCGCCCGTTCGTTAAAACCTTCCCTGTGCTTTCCGAGGGCTTCCAGATCGAAACCGAGCTCTCGATCCACGCCGTCGACCACCGCTGGCGCATCAAAGATGTGCCCATCGAGTACCGCGACCGTCCGGAAGGTTCCGAGTCCAAGCTCAATACCGTGAGCGACGGCATTAAAGTCGTTGCGATGATCGGCACGCTGTTCAAGGACTACCGCCCGCTGAAGTTCTTCAGCCTCGTCGCGCTTCTGTTTGCGGTGACTGGTCTCGCCCTGGGCATGCCCATCGTTGTCGAGTATTTCCAGACCGGCCTCGTTCCGCGCTTCCCCACCGCCGTGCTCGCCGCCTCGTTTATGTTCCTGTGCGGCCTAAGCCTTGCGACCGGATTCATCCTCGATTCCGTGGCAAAGGTCGAAAAAAAGCAGTGGGAGGTAAACGTGTACAGCAAATACGCCTACGATGACCAGCCCGGCCGCCCTACTTCCAAGCCAAGCGAGAGGTAAACCACCATGCCGCTCATCTCCATCGTCGTGCCGTGCTACAACGAGCAGGAATCACTTCCGATCTTTCTCAAAGAGCTCGATGGCGTCGTTCGCATCATGACTCAGCAGTACCCCGAGATCTCCTTTGAAGCCGTCCTCATCGACGATGGTTCGGCAGACAAAACGCTTGCCGTCATGAAAGCAGAAGCCGCGGCGGCGCATCCATACGTCATCCACTGGCACTCTTTCTCGCGGAACTTTGGCAAGGAGGCGGCACTACTCGCAGGACTCCAGCACGCAAAGGGCAACTATGTCGCCACCATGGATGCCGACATGCAGGACCCGCCCTCGCTCCTGCCGCAGATGTACGAGATCTTGCAGACCGAAAACTACGATAACGTC
>CABQSP010000123.1:0-2935 GCA_902466855.1 uncultured Collinsella sp.
CCGTTTGAGGAGCAGATTCTCAACTATATTCGCGATACGGGCAACCATGTGCTCTACCGCGTCACGCCCATGTATAACGAAGAGGAACTTGTCTGCCGCGGCGTGCGCCTTGAGGCGCAATCGGTCGAGGACCACGGCAAGACCCTCTGCTTCCACGTGTACTGCTACAACCTGCAGCCGCACGTGCAGATCGACTACGCCACCGGCCGCAACCAGGCATCCGGAGACTAGTGCCGACCGCACCGCCCGTAACCCAAAAATGATTCGTTTTCCTCCGTCCCCATGGGATCAAAAAAGGCCGCCCTGGATTACCCAGGGCGGCCTTTTCGTCAGCGTCCACATTGCAGGCAACGCCACACGCTACTTGGCGCGACCCTCCTCATAGCGCTCGACCAGCTTGGCCTGAACGTCATAGGGAACCTGCTCGTAGCCAGCAGGCTTCATGGTAAAGTCACCCGTGCCGCGCGTGATAGAGCGCAGGCGCGTCGAATAATCCGTCAGCTCGGCGAGAGGTGCCTGGGCGATGACCACGGTGTCGCCGCGCTCATCGGTCTCCATGCCCGTCACGCGACCGCGCGATGCCGAGATGTCACCCATCACGGCACCGGCGTAGCTCTCGGGGATTGTCACCGTGATTTCCTCGATGGGCTCCAGCACCACCGGGTCGGCATCGGCGCATGCCTTGCGCAGGCCGATGCGAGCCGCCGCGCGGAACGCCATCTCGTTGGAGTCGACGCTGTGATACGAGCCGTCGTACACAGCCACGCGAATGCCCGTGAGCGGGTAGCCGGCAATGATGCCGTCCTTCATGGTCTCCTGGACGCCCTTGTCCACGGCGGGGATCAGCGAGCGCGGAATGCGGCCGCCCACGACCTCGTCCACAAACTCATAGCCATCGCTCGTGCCGTCGGGCCCAATGAGCGGCTCAACGCGCAGCCAGCAGTCGCCGTACTGACCGGCACCACCGGTCTGCTTCTTGTGGCGGCCCTGAGCGCTCGCCGTGCGGCGGATGGTCTCGCGATACGGAATGCGGATCGGCACGCTTTTGGCCACGACCTTGGTACGATCCTCCAAACGGTTGAGCAGCACCGAAACCTGCGCCTCACCAACGGCGGAGATAATGGTCTGGCCGGTCTCCTCGTCGCGGTCGATGCTCATAGTCGGATCGGCCTTACAGGCCTTCTCGATAAACGTGTAGAGCTTCTCTTCGTCCCCGCGATTCTCGGCCTCGATGGCAATGCGGTACTGCGAGTTGGGGAACTTAAACGCCGCAGCCTCGACCTTGCCGGTAATCGAGAGCGTATCGCCCGTCTCGGCCGCCAGCTTGGGTGCCACGATGATGTCACCGGCATAAGCGTGGCCAACCTCGGTCATATCGCGGCCGCACATCACATACAGGTGGGCCAGACGATCGCTCTTGCGGGTACGCGCGTTGATCAGCTCAAGGCCCGGCTCAAGCGTACCCGTCAGCACCTTGATAAAGCTGATGCGACCCTGCTGCGGATCGGCCAGCGTCTTAAACACAAACGCCACCGGACGGTCATCGTCACTCGAGATCTTAAGCGAATCGCCGTCGATAAGCGGCATCTCGCCGTAGTCGGTCGGCGCCGGGAAGTACGTCGCGATGTCGTCCATCAGCGAGTTGACGCCCTGCTCCTTAATGCAATCGCCCGCAAAGACCGGCACAAAGATGCGCTCGGCAATCGCCTTCGACAGCAGGCCTTCAAGCTCCTCCTGCGTCAGCGTCTCCTCGCCTTCCAGGTACTTCATCATCAGCTCATCGTCGGCCTCGGCCACCAGCTCGCACAGATGGTCATGGGCCTCCTCGGCCTGGGCACGATACTCCTCGGGAATCTCCGACTCAACGGCTTCGGTGCCGTTGCAATGGCGCGCCTTCATGCGCACCAGGTCGATGATGCCGTCAAAGTCCTCGCCCTCGCCCCAGGGAAGGGTCACGGCGCCCAGGCGCGTGCCAAAGCGCTCTTGCAGCAGGTCCATCGTGGTCGCAAAGCTGGCCTCGGAGCGCGACAGGCGGTTTACGAACACCGCACGCGCCAGGCGCAGGTCCTCGGCGGCATACCAGAGCTTAACCGTCGTAGGCTGCGGGCCGGCCTCGGCGTCGACCACAAACAGAGCCGTCTCGCAGACGCTCATCGCGGCAAAGGCGTCGCCGATAAAATCGGGGTAGCACGGGGCATCGAGCACATTGATGCGCGCGCCCTTCCAGTCGATCGGCGCGATGGTCGTCGAGATGGAGAATGAACGCTTGACCTCTTCAGGGTCATAGTCGAGCGTGGGCTTGGTGCCGTCGTGGCCGCCCAGGCGGGCGGTCTTGCCGGAAAGGTGGAGCATGGCCTCGGCGAGTGAAGTCTTGCCCACCCCGCCTTGGCCTACGAGCACCACGTTCCTTACGTTACCGGTCTTGGGAGCACCCATGATGACCTCCTTGCAGGGCCGCGCACAATGCGCGACGCCAACGGGGAGAGTTCGCGGTCGGTGCCATCCCGGGAGCAGCATGGTCGGCAGCCGAGCCGACTCACCCTCCAAATGTCCTATGCCACCACCCTACCCTCACGGGCGGCTGTCCATGCATACCTTTCGGCGCACGTATGAATACAGGCGGCGAGAGGAAGAGACAAGCTTGTGAGGCGATTATTGAACCCCGTCGATGCAAACAAAAAGCCGCCACAGACCGTAAGACCTGCGGCGGCTTCGCCTCAATTAATAGTTGAGTAAATGCTTGAGCCTACCCCTCGATACGGCTCAAGAACTCACGGGTACGTTGCTCTCGCGGGTGATCGATAACCTGCTCGGCCGGACCCTCCTCGACAATGCGGCCTCCGTCCATAAAGACCACGCGGTCGGCAACATCGCGCGCAAACTGCATTGCGTGGGTCACGATCACCATCGTCATATTCTGCGCGGCAAGGTCTTT
>CABQSP010000124.1:0-2831 GCA_902466855.1 uncultured Collinsella sp.
ACTGCCGTTCGGCGACGAACGTCTGGGTTCGCCCCCGCCCCGGCTTCCTCGTCGGCTAGCCAGCCGAGTGCTCTATACTCTGCTTTTAGGCGACCGCCTTGCGCGGTCGCATCCCTGCCCGCGCAGCGGGCCGTTTTTTTCGCAACTATTTCCGGGAGGTGCCATGAGCGGCGTCTACCAGCGAAACCGCGAGGTGTCCGAGTACAAGTTCTTCACGCAGGCCATCGCCATCCGCGTGGAGGTCAACAAGCTGATGGCGTCGTCCTCCGTGGTTCCGAAGGCCTATCGTCTGCTGAACGCGGTGCCCACGGTGGAGACGGCGCGCAGCATCGTGTACAACGTCAACCGCGCCGACTGCTTCTACCCCAACACCTCGTTCAACGCGCTGGAGAGGAAACGCTACCTGACGCTGGCCATAGCCGACTGCGAGCAGCTGATGCTGGACATGCAGTGCCTCATGGATATCGGCCTGCCCGTGAACGCCAACCGCTTCGAGGAGCTGGCGGCCATGGTCGAGGAGGAGATCAGGCTGCTGAAGGGCGCACGCAAGAACGTGCGCGTGACGGGCAAGAAGTCCACCGAGGAGCGCATAGCCGAGGCCGAGGCCGAGCTAGAGCGCCTGCGTTCGCTATAATGGGCGGCGGTCGCGCCTTGTTTATCGGTACAATTGGTGGTTGCGTTCCGTCATGGGTGGCTCCTCGTCCAACGTGTGCTACGTCAACAACAACGGCAATGCCAACTACAATTCGGCGACGAACGTCTGGGTTCGCCCCCGCCCCGGATTCCCTTATTGCCAGACCGAGTAGGCCCCAGGGCCGAAAGCAGAGCGCGGAGAGGAAGGAAGGCGCGACCGTCGGGCTCACGCCCGTAAATACGCACCCCGCGAGGGTGGCCGGACGCTGCTTGCATGGCGCGGCGCTCCGTGGCTTCGCCGCGTTTCATGGCCATACCTCAAGCGGCTGTCAGAGCCACATTGCAAGCCGTGCGGGGTGCCTTCTATGAACTCGGAGCAAAGGCGGGCCGCACGCCGGAAGCGCCGCGAGGAGAAGCGCGCCAGGGCCAAGGCCGAGCGCGTCAAGGCGTGCACCCTTGAGACGGTGGCCGACCTCAACAGCCTGTGCAAGGCTTCCAAGCAGGCCGCGCGTGGCGTCATGTGGAAGGCCTCGACGCAGCGGTACATGAAGGACTACCTGCGAAACGCCGTGAAATCGCGCCAAGACCTTTTGGAGGGCCGCGACATATGCCGGGGTTTCATCCGCTTCGACCTGTGGGAGCGCGGCAAGCTGCGCCACATCAGTGCAGTGCACTTCCCCGAGCGCGTGGTGCAGAAGTCGCTGTCCCAGAACGCCCTCGTGCCCGCGATAGTCCCCACGCTCGTATCCGCGAACTCCGCCAACATCAAGGGGCGCGGCACCGACTACGCCCTTAAGCTGCTCAAGCGCCACCTGGCCGACCACTGGCGGCGGCATGGGCGCGAGGGCTACATACTGCTGGGCGACTTCTCCGACTACTTCGCGCGCATTGCCCACGAGCCGGTCAAGCGGCAGGTGGCCGACGCGCTGCTCGACCCGCGCGTGGTCGCCCTTGAGCACCGCCTGATAGACGCGCAGGGCGAGGTCGGCCTGGGCCTGGGCAGCGAGCCAAACCAGATATGCGCGGTGGCGCACCCCAACCGCATCGACCACTACGTGGCCGAGATGCTGCGCCCCGAGTCTTACGGGCGCTACATGGACGACTTCTACCTGATACACGAGTCCAAGGACTACCTGCAGGTGTGCCTGCTGCTCATAGAGCGCAAATGCGCCGAGCTGGGCATCGAGCTGAACCCGCGCAAGACCCGCGTGGTGAAGCTCACGCGCGGGTTCACGTGGCTGAAGAAGCGCATCTTCTACACGGACACGGGCCGCATAGTCGTGAAGCCGTGCCGAGACTCCATAACGCGGGAGCGCCGCAAGCTCAAGAAGATGGCCCGCATGGTCGCCGATGGCATCATGACCCCCGAGCAGGTGGAGCAGAGCTACCAGAGCTGGCGCGGAGGCATGAAGCGGCTGGACGCGCACCGCAGCGTGCGGGCCATGGACGCGCTGTACCGAAGCCTGTTCGGAAATCTCGCGCAGGGGGGGGGTGCTCAATGCAGGCCAACCAGAGGGACGATTCAAGCGGAAGCAAGCCCTCGCAATAGCGGAGAACCGGCAACTCAAAGCAGCGGCCTAAGCGAAGCGGCTGCGAAATAACAGAAACATCGAAGGCGTGCTGCGGCGCGCCTTCTTCCTTTGCGCCCATCAAAGCGGCTCGGCAATCTCACGGTGCTAATACGATGGCGGCACATTCCCCGACAAGAGAGGAGTCCGCATGGACACTGAGGAAGACATGCCGCGCCCCGACGAGCTTCGAGACGGCACCCTGGCCGAGGTCAACGCCCTGCGCGACCTGCTGTCGCAGATCGGCGACCCCGACGCGGCGCACGACGCGGGCGTTATCGACGATGACGAGTACGCTGAGCGGAAGGCGCGAAAGCTCGCCTACACCGCGGCGCTCGCCGCCTACGACAGTGGCGAGACGCTCGACGTGTCGGCGCTGATCGACCAGATGCGCGAGCGGGCGTCGCAGCCGACGCAGACCGAACAGAACACGGCGAACATCGACTACCTGCTCATGACGGTCGGAGGTGACCAGTAATGCCAACGAAGAAAACCGACGAGCATTCCAAGCACTTCGCGCTCGTCAAGAAGTACTACGACCGACCTCTTTGGAGTAAGGTGCGAGTACACAAGGCCGTCGAGTGCAAGTGGATCACCGCCGACGAGTACAAGGAGATCACCGGCGAGGAG
>CABQSP010000125.1:0-2736 GCA_902466855.1 uncultured Collinsella sp.
GTCAAGACGCCGGCGCCCGACGGGGAGGCGGCGAGTTAGCCGGCAGGTCGGCATGAAACGGCAGGGCCAGGCGAGCAACTCGTCCGGTCTCGGGCGCATCGCCCCTTGCCGGATTCAGATTCGACAAGGGGCGACCATTGTGCAATCGCAAGAAGATGACGGGGCGGAATGTCAATCCTGGTCTAACAGAGCCTTTTTTAATCCCCGTCCCAGAAAAATCATCAGCGTGCGCTCTACTTTGCGCTGATAAGAACACCGGTGGTGTCGAAGGCCGGGGTGAAGCTCTCGTCTACCGCGCCGCCCTCTTGCCAGAACATCGTCGTAAAACCCAGGTCGTCGGCATGGTCGAGCACCTGCTCGTACTCCTCACGCGTCACGGCGCGTGCCAGGTCGCCGCCCTGCTCGCGCATGAGCGCATTGGGCGTGTACTGGTTCATGACCGAGATCGGAACATCGCCCACCGTCTGCCAAACCAGGTCTAGCACGCGGCACGAATCGTCTGCATGCCCCGGAAGCACCAGGTGACGCACGATGATGCCGCGCTTCATGAGCCCGTCGTCATCCACCAGCTCTCCCCCGCGTCGATCGATCTCGCGCGCCATCTGGGCCAGACCCGACACGGCCACGCGCGGGTAATCCTTAATATGAGAGAGCGACTGCGCAAGTCCGGCATCGGCATATTTAAAGTCGGTAAGCCACACATCGACCAGGTCGCCCAGCGCCGCCACGGCACTCGCACGCTCGTAACCACTCGTGTTGTAGACGATCGGGATGTCCAGCCCGCGCTCCCGCGCTGCGGCAATCGCAGCCGGCAGCAGGTGAGCATAGTGCGTCGCCGTCACCAAATTGATGTTGTTGGCACCCTGGTCCTGCAGTTCCAGCATAATCTCGACCAGGCGCTCAGGCGAAATCTCAAGGCCAAAATTGCCGGTCGAGATCTCGTGGTTCTGACAATAGACGCATTTGAGCGAGCAGCCGCTAAAGAAGATCGTGCCCGAACCGGCCTCACCCGAGATAGGCGGCTCCTCCCACATATGGAGCGCCGCGCGGGCCACCCTGAGCGTGTCGTTAGCACCGCAGACGCCGTGCGCGCCCTCATCGCGCGCCGCACCGCAACGGCGCGGACACAAATGGCAGGCGGGCGAAAAAAGTTCGGTCAACGACGTCGGCATAAAACCATGCTCCAAAACAACGATTCAGCAGCTCAAACGCAAAAGGACCAACCGCACAGACGGCTCGGGCCCAAGGCGCCGTAATCGTCCGACACGATTTTTGTAATGTCAAGACTGGAATCCACAAAGTGCGGCTTTATGATGTAGGTATTCCGCCCCCCGCGGAGCAACTGGGTGAACCGTCGCGTTTATTTAGGGAGCCCACACAGTCGTACCTAGTACAGGTATCCTTCGTTGTTAAGGACGCTGGAACAGTCGATGAGGGCACCCACCTGTTTTAGGTGGGTTCATTTTCGTAACGTGGGGGGTGGTTTTCTTTTGCCGAAACTCGCCATTGCAAATCCTGCCCAGATTTCCAAAAGGCACCAGGCAGAACCTCACCATCACTCGAATATCTGGTAAGCACGTGATTATCGCCCCGTGCAATTCCTCACACCCTCCTTGGTCGAGTATCATGAATCAGCTATACCCTTTGCGGCGTGGCACCCTTTGACCTTTCCTTCGACGCTTGGCGGTTTATCGATTCATGGTTTCCTCCACGAGCTTCATACCGTACCTTTGCGTGGCGGTCGCGGCTTTTATCACGACCTTTCTTACGGTGCCCCTGGTCAAGCGCCTGGCAATCAAGCTCGACGCCGTCGACTATCCTTCCAAGCGCCGTATCAACACTAAGCCCATCCCGCGCATGGGCGGCACGGCGGTCTTTTTGGGCCTCGTCGTCGCCTGCACCGTACAGATCCTAGGCACCTGGTACTTGGGCTGGCCGCCCGTTTTGGTGCCCCACCCCCGTCTGCACATCAGCTACCCCATACTTGCGCTTTCTTTTACCGTCATCTTTGCGACCGGCGCCATCGACGACGTCCTCCAGCTCAAGCCCAAGCAAAAGCTGGCCGGCCAGATCCTCGCCGCGCTCATCGCCTGCGTGGGCGGCCTAAAAATCGGCGTCATCGTCAACCCGTTTGCCCCTGGCGAGATTATGCTCGGCTGGCTCGCTTACCCCATCACCGTGGTCTACCTGGTGGCGTTCACCAACATCATCAACCTCATCGACGGCCTTGACGGCCTGGCGACGGGCATCTGTGGCATCGCATCGTTCACGATGTTCTCGATGGCCGTTCTCTCGGGCCGCATCGATGCCGCCGCGCTCTCCATCGCGTTGTTTGGCGCCTGCTTGGCCTTTTTGCGCTACAACTTCAACCCCGCGAGTATCTTCTTGGGCGACTCGGGTTCGCTGCTGCTGGGCTTTGCGCTGGGCTCCATCTCGCTGCTCAACGTGAGCCGCACCGCCGCGCTCACCTCGCTCATCATCCCGCTCATCGTGGCCGGCGTGCCCATCA
This sequence comes from uncultured Collinsella sp., assembly GCA_902466855.1. Lineage (GTDB taxonomy): Bacteria > Actinomycetota > Coriobacteriia > Coriobacteriales > Coriobacteriaceae > Collinsella. The sequence goes on from CABQSP010000125.1 coordinate 2,510, forward strand.
TCGACACGTTTAGCGCCATCGTGCGCCGCAAGCGCGCCCACATTAGCATCGGGCAGGCCGACAAGGGCCACATCCACCACCGCCTGATCCAAGAAGGCTACAACCAAAAACAGGCCGTGCTGCTCATCTATGCCTGGTGCATCATGCTTTCGGCCGGCGCCGCCGCGATTAACCAGGTCGAGGTGCCCATGCGTGTGCTCATCTTTACCGTGCTCGCCATTGGCTCG
>CABQSP010000126.1:0-2622 GCA_902466855.1 uncultured Collinsella sp.
GCCGTTGCCCTTGGAATGCGTCATGACCAGGCACGTGCCCGACACGCTGCCGCGGCCCACGCGACCGCGTAGCTGATGCAGCGCCGCCAAGCCAAAGCGCTCACCGTTCTCGATGACCATGACGGTGGCGTTGGGCACGTCGACGCCCACCTCGACCACCGTAGTCGAGACGAGCACGTCAATCTCGCCACGCTTGAAGGCGTCGATCACGCGATCCTTCTCCCCCGCTGGCATACGGCCGTGAAGGCGCTCGATGGCAAGACCCGGCAACGCCAGACGCAGGCGATCGAGCTCGGTCGCCGTATCATGCAGCGGCACGGGGACCGTCACGCGGCCCTCCTCGTCGCGGGCGATACCGGGCACGTCCTCCAACTCATCGGCCGAGTCACTCGGCTCCACGAGCGGGCAAATCACGTAGGCCTGCTGACCCTTTTCATGCGCCTCGCGGATGGCGCCATAGGCGAGGTCGCGGCTCGACTCGGTGAGCACGCGTGTCGTCACGCCAGCGCCAGGGACGGGCCGATGGCGGATGATACTCGTGTCCAGATCGCCGTAGACCGAAAGCGCCAGCGTACGCGGGATCGGTGTCGCCGTCATAACGAGCAGATCGGCACCGGGGCCCTTCGCGCGTAGGGCGTTGCGTTGGCCCACACCAAAGCGGTGCTGCTCATCGATGACCACGAGCGACAGATGCTTGAACGCAACGTTATCCGAAAGGACCGCGTGGGTGCCAAAGAGCACGTCAAGCTCGCCCGATTCCAGCTGCGCATGGATGCGCTCGCGCTCTGCGGCCGGCGTGGCGCCCGTCAGAAGCGCCCAGGACATGCTGGCCTGCGAGAGTAGAGGGCCGGTCTTATCGGCATATTGGCGCGCCAGCACGCCCGTGGGCGCCATAACGCAGGCCTGGGTACCGCTATCGGCAGCCACAGCCAGCGCGCAGGCAGCAACGGCGGTCTTGCCGGTACCGACATCGCCCAGCAGCAGCCGGTTCATCACTCGCCCGCCATCGCACATATCATGCAGGATGTCTTGGAACGCGGCCTCCTGCTCGTCGCTCAGCGAAAACGGCAGGGCTTGCTTGAGCACGGCCAGGTGCTCGCCCGCGGTGTGGGCATAGGGCACCACATCGACCAGGCCGCCGTCGTTGCGCAGGCGCAGCGCCAGCTGCAGGTAGAGGCACTCCTCGTAGGCAAGCCGTGCGCGCGCGATATCGCGCTCGGCCATACTCGAGGGAAAGTGGATTGAACGAAGCGCACGGGCATTGCTCATGAGCTTGCGCTTTGCGCGCAGCGGTGCCGGGATGGGATCAAAGGGATTGCCGACGAGCTCAAGAGCACCGCTCACGATGCGGCGCATCCATGCCTGGCTCACCCCATCGCTCACATAATGGACCGGCAAAATGGTACCCGCGGCACGACCACCCTCAAGCTTTTCAAAATGCGGCGAGGCCATCTGCTTAAAGCCGTAGGCAAACTCGACCTTGCCCATCACGGCCAGGCGATCGCCCCGCTTAAGCTGCTGGGCAATCCAGGGCTGGCGGAAAAAGGCGACCTGCAGCACGCCCGTGTCATCCACGAGCGATACCTCGGTCACCTGCATGCGCGGACGAGGCTGCTTTTGAACAATGCGATCGACCGTGGCAATGATGGTACACACGGCACCGATGGGCGCCATCTCGATGGACCAAGAGCGGGTGAAGTCCAGATATCGATGCGGGATATGGAGAAGGAGGTCCCCCACCGTCCGAATTCCCAGACGGCGAAGGGCCTCCTCACGTTTACCCGAAACATATTTGAGTCGCGCGATATCCTCGCCGAGCGCATTGCTCTGGGCAAAGCGCTCCGAGACGCGCGGCACGGAGCATAGCTCGGACATGTTCAGATGCCTACTCGATCGAGAAAATCACGGGATAAAGCGGCTGCTCGCCACGATGGGCGTCGACCTCCAGGTCGGGCTGAGCTTCCTCGATGGCGTCGACGATCTCCTGGAACGCCTCGTCGGACAGCTCCTCGCCGGCCAGAATCGTCAGCGCGTCGCCCTCCTCTTCCTCCTGCATGCGGTTGATGCAGTCGAGGGTAACCTGCTTCACATCGGAGCCGACCACGTCGATGGAACCGACGATGATACCCATGACGTCACCGGAGTGAATCGGAGAGCCGTCCGAGGCGCTGGAGTCGCGCACGGCGCGGGTGACCTCGCCATCACGGACCTCGCTGATGGCGTCGACCATAGCGGCGACGGCGTCCTCGAGCTCGGAATCGGGCAGGACGGCGAACAGCGCGGAGAACGCCTGGGGAACGGTCTTGGTGGGAACGACGGCGACCTTCTTATCGGTGCAGGCAGAGGCAGCGGCCTCGGCAGCCATGCGGATGTTACCGTTGTTGGGCAGGATGATGACCGAGGTCGCGTTGACCTGGTCGACGGCGCCCAGCAGGTCGGCGGTCGAGGGGTTCATGGTCTGGCCACCCGAGACGATCACGTCAACGCCGAGGGACTTGAGGATGTCGGCCTCGCCCGAACCGGCGGCAACGGCGACAAAGCCCAGCGCCTTGGCGGGCTCGGCAGCCTTCTCCTGGTCCTCATGAATCTTGGCGGTACGGTCGAGGCCGACATCCTCAAGTC
>CABQSP010000127.1:0-2590 GCA_902466855.1 uncultured Collinsella sp.
TTTGAGCGTCTGGAGGGGTTTAAGATTTGTGAAAACGCAGGATGAATGACTGTAAAAGCTTTAATTAGCGGACAATCGAGGATTATTCTGGCGGTTGGAAAGTTAAAAGAAATGTATCCATTCCGGTAGCAGTACTCATATTTGGCATTTTTTGCACACCAGGGGTTAGCGAAGGTCAAAAACAGAGCGCGCATTTGTTAAAACTATCGACTCGATGCGCTTTGCGTCGCAGTTTTTGAGCGAGGCGATGCGTTCTGAGGTCCTTGTGAGCGATCTGATGAGCGACTGCGCGCTTGTTTCTGTGTTTGGCTCGGCCGGCGCATCGGTCTCGAGCAGTAGGCGGTCGAGTGGAATCTGTCGTGCGTATTCGCGACAGCGCTTGGTCGCGAGCATGCGTTCGTTGACGGAAAAATAACAGCCCGCATTACGCGCGCGGGCGAGTTCGTCCGAAGTACCGCTAAACCAGTGGAAGATGATAACGGGGGAGTCGGGGTTTGGGATGAGTAGTCCATGCGATTCGAGGACGTCCAGTACGGCTCCTGCCGAACGAACGGCGTGAATTGATATCACGCGCCCGGTAAGAGGATGCTGCACGAGCGCATCGCAGAGCCGGTTAAGTGCCTGTATTTGTAGCGGCTCACTTCCAGCAAAGCGCGCGGAAAAGTCGAGTCCGACTTCGCCGATGTAGCGTTCTTGGGCAGCAACTTCGCAAAGCAGATTGACTTCGACAAAACCGCAGTGGCCATCGGCGAGCCACCAGGGGTGAAGTCCAACGCCGGCGATGATGCCTGGTTGGCGACAGGCGCGCTCGTTTGCGGCCGAAAAGTCGCGCGGATTGACGCCGCAGTCAAATAGACCCAAGCCCAGCGCCGTCGCCTCATCGGCAACGGCGTCCGGGTGAGCCATTAAATCAAGATGGCAGTGTGCATCAAATAACTGGGGCTCCATCTCGGTGCGCTCCGCTAGTCCAGACGTTGGCCATCGGAGCGTACGCGCTCAGTGCCGCGGCCGCTGATCTGGCGGATAACCTCGCCGGCAATCATCTGGCCCATGATGGGCGGCATAAAGCTGGCGGTTCCCAGCTCGGTGCGCTCGTGGATGTTGGAAGGGTCGCGGGGCTGTGTCTTAACCGATTCCTCGCAGCTAAACAGTACATGCAGGCTCTTGATTCCGCGCTTCTTGCATTCTTTGCGCATGATGCGGCTCATGGGGTCACGTACCGTATCGAAAATGTCGGCAAAGCGGAGGCACTCGGGATGGAGCTTGTTGGCCCCGCCCATGGAGCTAACCAAACGAATGTCGTGGTCCTGAGCATATTTGGCAATGGTGAGCTTGGCCGAGATGGTGTCGATGGCGTCGACGACGTAGTCGAGCTTGCCGTCCGTCTGCTCCAAAACGCTCGCGAAGAAATCATCGATGTTGTCGCTCAGCAGGTATTCGGTGCGCTTGATGACGGTAGCGGTAGGGTTGATGTCGTGAATCATAGCCTCCATGACGTCGACTTTGCGCTTGCCGGCGGTGCTGTGAAAGGCGATGGCCTGGCGATTGATATTGCTGGGTGCGATGATGTCCTTATCCAGAATGACGAAATGACCGATGCTGCCGCGGGCGAGTGCCTCGCAGCAGTTGGAGCCCACGCCTCCGCAGCCGAGCACTAGTACCGTAGCATCGGCGAGCTTATCGAGTGCCTCGCGGCCCATGATAATCTCGAGCTTGGTATCGCGTGTCTCGATGGGAGTTGCGGCTGTGGTTTCGGTCATAGATATCCTCCGATGGGGAAGCGAATCGTGTTTTAGCTATCGTCATTATAGGTAATCGCCCATAGGTTGCGATGGCGTTTGCTTTGATGTGGTTTGAAGCATTGCGATTAGATAGTTAGACAAACATCTAAATATCGAGTATAGTGTGCACGTCATGAGAGATGATGAGAGGAGGTCTTATGCCGGGAGAGGGTTTTAAGGCGCTTGCCGATCCAACGCGACGGCGCATTTTGGAGTTGCTGCGCGAGGGCAATTGCACGGCGGGGGAGCTTGCCGAGCATTTCGATATCAGTAAGCCGTCGCTGAGCCATCACTTGGCGACGCTCAAAAACGCCGGGTTGGTGGCCGACGAGCGCCATGGCCAAAACATCGTATACAGCTTAAACACCACCGTCATGCAGGATTTAATTGGCTGGTTTATGGGCTTTACAAACACTGAAGGTGATAAGGATGAATAACGAAAACAAGGGCATTCACCCCACGGGGGTATCGTCGCGCGTGTGGATTGCGCTGGTCGCTCTGTGCGTCGCCAATGTCGTAGCGCACCTCATGGTGATGCCGAGCTTGCCTGCGCAGATTCCCACGCACTGGGGCGCGAACGGTGCCGTCGACGGTTGGGGTCCTAGCTGGATGGCCTCCGCGCTCGGCGTGCTGCCTCTGGTGCTTCTCGCAATGTTCTGCGTGGTGCCGCGCATCGACCCCAAAGGTGAGGCATATCGAACCTCGGGCAAGTTCTATCAGGGCTTCGTAATCGCCTTCACCTTGTTCATGTGCGCCATAAGCTGGCTGGGAGAGCTTACGGTCTGGGGCGTAGTGCCGGCGGTCGGTTC
>CABQSP010000128.1:0-2442 GCA_902466855.1 uncultured Collinsella sp.
TATCATGGTGAAAAAACGTTTTACCATGCTGATTTGCCATATGGACAGGCAAAAGCAGACATTCACCTGCGGCATTGTCTGTCACAGGTGCTCCACATTCAGTCTCTGTAAATTGATAAACGCGTTTAGTTGTGTTTAGTAAGTTCGAGCACGCTGCCCTTAACGATAAGCGCCGGCTCCAGGACGACCTCTTCGGCACGCCTGCCGCCCCTACCGGCAAGACGCTTGGACATGCAGCCAAAAGCATGCTCCGCAAGGACACCAGGATCCTGCTCAATGGCGGTCAGCGCCGGCTCAAAGAGAACGTCGGCCGCCGAGTTGTCATAGCTCACCACCGAGATATCGCCCGGGATGCTCTTCCCCATCTCGTGCAAGCGCTTGAGCAGACCGAGGGCGATGTTATCCGAACTTGCGAACACAGCGGTGGCATCAGTTGCGAGCACCGCCTCCGACGCCTCGTATGCGCTCGGAATGTAGTACTCGCTCTCAAACTCCAAACGTGCGTCGATAGGCAGGCCAACCTCGCGCAGCGCGCGCTCATAGCCGGCAAGTCGCTTACGCCCCGTATTGGAACGGCGCGCGTTAACCAAGCAGGCAATGCGACGGTGGCCCTGCTCGATCAGATAGCGAGTGGCCATGTAGCCACCCATCTCGTGGTCGAACATCACCTTGTCGCACTCGAGCCCCTCAATGGCACGGTCGACCATCACGGCAGGGATAGGCAGATGGCTGACTTCTTCGCGCAGGGCGCGGTCGTCGGAGAACTCGTCGCCTACGACCAGGAAGACGCCATCAACGCCGCGCGTCACCAGCTGGCGCAGCAGCTCCAGATCGTCGTCGGCACTTCCACCCGAGCTGGTAATGAAGAGCGCATAGCCGTCCTCGCGGCAGCGCTTTTCCAGGCTACCGGCGAGCGAGGCAAAAAAGCGGCTCTCGATGTTAGGGACGATAAGGCCCAGCGTGCGCGACTCGCGCATGACCAGACTACGCGCAATCTGGTTGGGGACATAGTGGTTGCGCGCCGCGACCTCCTTGATGAGCTTGCGGTTTTCTTCCGAGATGCGACAGGGCCGATTATTGAGCACAAGCGAGACCGACGAGGGGGAAAGCCCCACCTCCTGGGCGATCTGCTTGAGGGTGACTTTGTTGGCCATCTCGCTCCTTCCGGGTTTACGCGCAATCTCTTGAAAGTATAGCGACTACCCCTCTACCTCGGTGATAAACACTTTACCAATCCGGTAGACGGCTGTTTTATCGCCGCCAGCGCACCAAATCCGTCCGGGTGGGGTATATTGCAATCGATTGATGACAACGACCACCAAAAGGCGGATATTCGTATGCACGAGAACGACTTTTTTAACGAGGACCTGCTGTGCGCGCTTGCTGGCGTTGCCGGCGAGGACAACGTACTGATGAGCGAGCCCATGCGCGAGCACACCACGTTTAAGATCGGCGGCCCGGCCGACGTCTTTGTCACGCCCGATACCGAGCAGGGCCTCGTCGCCACGCTCGATACCTGCTATCGCTGCGATCTGCCCCTCACCATCGTGGGCAACGGCTCCGACCTACTCGTCGGCGACAAGGGCATCCGCGGCGTCGTCGTGGCACTGGGCGAAGGCCTCTCCGACATTACGATCGACGGCACGCACGTCACGGCGGCAGCCGGCGCGCTGCTTTCCGATGTCGCCGCGGCGGCAGCCGAGGCCGGTCTCACCGGCATGGAGCCCATCTCGGGCATCCCCGGATCGGTCGGCGGCGCCTGCTACATGAACGCCGGTGCCTACGGTGCCTGCATGGCCGATGTGCTGGAGTCCGTGCGCGTCTACAAACCCGCTCGCCAGCTCGACGACGGCACCCGCGGCAGCGGCAATATCATCGAGTTCGATGTCGACGAGCTCAACCTGGGTTATCGAAAGAGCCGCATCGCCGATGACGGCTTTATCGTGCTTTCGGCCACCTTCAATCTCGCCCCGGGCAACGCCGCGATGATCAAGGCCGACATGGACGACTACCGCCAGCGCCGCGAGGACAAGCAGCCGCTCGACATGCCGAGTGCCGGCTCCACTTTCAAGCGCCCCGAGGGTTACTTTGCCGGCAAACTCATCATGGATGCCGGCCTGCGAGGACACGCCGTTGGCGGCGCGCAGGTGAGCGAGAAGCACTGCGGCTTCATCGTCAACGCCGACCACGCCACCGCCGCCGATGTCGACGAACTCATCCGCCACATCCAGGCAACCGTCAAAGACCAATTCAACGTAGACCTAGAACCCGAAGTCCACCGAGTAGGCGAATTCCTTTAACAAAGAAGGCCCCGAAAGGGGCCTTCGCCATATTTATTCAGATAACCCAGTCCGGTGTGTCGCGCCCCGAACCCGGAAGGTCCGGGACCGCGGGCGAGGCATAAGGTTGGTCGCGAGTTCCGCACGCAAAGAAGGCCACTTA
>CABQSP010000129.1:0-2410 GCA_902466855.1 uncultured Collinsella sp.
CTGGTCGAAGTGCATGATCTCGATCTTCTCGGTCTCCTTCATTCCCGCTCCTTTCACGAGCAGTTTGAATTGTCGCACGGAATGAACGGGCTTGCCGCCCCGTCGCACCGCTTAACCTTGTGGACATCTTGGCCCCAAGCTCAACAATTCAAAGGTTCTTAATACCAGTGAACGATTACAGGTTAGCCGTTTTTAATACCGATTTTATGATTTCATCCTCCCCTCTCGGTAGACGGTCAGTTTTTGCCGCTCATCGGTCAAGCGACATATATCCGTAAAAACGAGCGCCCCCGCCATGCGCAGGGACGCTCTAGACGCTAATAGTTGTAGGTATATCCGCCAGCGTCGCCGCGGGTAAAAGACTTGGCATGCTCGATTGCCTGCCCACTCGAGTCATAGGTCAGGCCTTCCAGCACGAGCGCCAGATCGCCCGGCTCAAGATTGAGCAAACTCGCATCGCGTGCGCCCAGCGCCTCGATATCGAGTTTCTCTACCGACTGATCTGGCTTGCGTCCCAACATATCGTAGGTCTCGAACAGGCTGAAGACCGAAATGTCCACGTCTTCGATGCCCGGAAACAGCAGGCACGGAATCAGTGTCATCTCGATCGATACGGGCTCACCATCGATGCAGTTGAGGCGGCGCACCGAGTAAAGCAGATCGTCCTCGGCGATGCCAAACAAGTCGGCATAATACGGGCCGGCGTAGCGTTTGGAGCGCGCCAGGATGCGCACCGACGGCGTCGCGCCCGATGCCAAAACCGACTGGCGGAAGCCGCCCTTGCGTTCGTGCTCGTCAAACCACTTGTGTCCCACAAAGGCGCCTTTGCCCTGCACGCGACGAATCTGGCCACTTTTGACCAGCTCGTCCATGGCGCTTCGGATTGTCAGGCGTGTCGTGCCAAACTCCTCGGCCAGCTCGTTTTCGGACGGAATCATCGAGCCCGTCGGGTAGTCGCCGCGCTCGATTCGCTCCGCAATGCAGCGGCGAATTTGTTTGTAAACCGGCAAGTCTTCTACTGCATCAGCCATTCGACACCCACCTTCGTCGCAACGCCGTCTGCCTCGCCGTTATCGGCAAAACGATACTTGGTCGGCAGAATCACGGACTTGCAATACTCGACAAAGCCATCGGTCTCGTCGCGCTCGTGCGAAGCCTTGTAAAACACCGGCGTGCCCTCCTGAGCATTCAGCAACTTGGCCTCGTCGGCGTTCAGACGGCTGATGGAAATATGCTCCTTGCCGTGCGTCACATGGACATTCCCCTCCTTGAGCAAAACGTCGTAGAGGCTTTCCTGCTCAAAATCGTGATCGGGAAGCGAGGGGCACAAAGACAGATTGACGTAAGCCGTCTCGATCGATGCCGGGGAACCGTTGACCACACGCACGCGCCGAATGCAGAAGAGCGGCATGCCCAGGTCGATCTGGGCTTTTTGAGCAAGATCGATATCGGCATACACGACCTTGGACCAAACCAGGCGCGCGGTCGACTTTGAGCCAACCCTCTCCACCGCCTGCGTATAGTTCCATGTTTCCTGAAAGATGTTCAGCGGTTTGGGAGGACACACATAGGTGCCCGAACCGCGGCGGCTTTCCAAAGTTCCGCACGAAATAAGGCGCGTGATCGCAGCACGCAACGCCGTGCGCGACACGCCCAGCTCTTCACAGAGCACACGCTCGGCGGGCAGCCGGTCGCCACTCTGCAGGTCATAATGTTTGATATACCAAAGAATGCCCTCAAAGGCGCGGTCTTTGGGCGGAATCGCATATGGTTCACTCGACATGGGCAAGACTCCTCAACTGCTTGATGCTGCAGGAATCATTGCTCCGGACGCCTCATGGCGTCGAAGGCTTCTTTGATCTGCTCCGCAACGTTCCGATACGACCGATATAGGCCGGAGTCTCGCTTGACTTCGCCCGCGGTCACCGGAATCTCAAGCTTCGAAATCTCATCCTTGCCGGTTTGCACGACAACGATGACACCCATACCAAGGCACATATTACGCTTGGCAGCGTTGTTTTTGGTAGCCTGAGCTGGATTAATCAAAATCTGCTGAGCCAGTTCGCGTTTGCTGAGCTCCGGCACATCCTCGGGATTTCCGGTCTCGGCAATCTCGCACTGCAGCACATCCGCATAGTCAAAAATCTTCGGCTCGCCGCCGCGCTGATGCACGGCCCACTTGCGGCGCGTGGCATCCTGGTAGATAGCCGGCAAAAACGTAAACCGCGGTGGGTCCAAAATCGTATCCGTGATGGTAAACACATCGGGATCAAAGGCATCCTGCGGGTTTTTCTTCTTGAACAGCCCCATATCAGCCTCCCGTACTAGCATTAAACAACTCAAGCTGAATATAGCACCAATTTCAAGCCACTGCTTTATCGCATCGGTGCGTGGCGTCTATGGCTCGCCC
>CABQSP010000130.1:0-2401 GCA_902466855.1 uncultured Collinsella sp.
CAGTTTGCCGCTGGCGAGGGTGTAGATGGTGTCGCCGTCGTTGGTGGTGTGCGTGGGACGGATGGCGTGTGCGTAGGCGTCTGCGGCCATCTGGGAGACCTTGGTGGCTTGTGCCTTAGTGAGTTCCACGTTGGTGACGATGCAGCTGATGGTGGTGTTGGTGCGGTCGAGCGGCATCTGCATGGATCCGGCGGCGGCAAAGGCTGCGAGTTCCGTGTCGACGATCTGGTCGCTATCGGCGGCGGCGCGCATGCCGGCGACCCACTCGCCGGTGAAGGGGTCGACCACGTTGCCGCAGGCGTTGACCGAGACCACGGCGCCTACCTTAACGGGACCGAGCGCCACGGCGGCAGCGCCAAGGCCGGCCTTCATGCAGGTGGCGGGGCCCATGAGCTTACCCACGGTGGCGCCCGTGCCGGCGCCTACGTTGCCCTGTTCGAGCTTGGTGGGGGTGTTGTCGAGTGCTTCGCGCACGGCGGCGATGCCGGCCTCAATGTCGGGGCGAACGGTGGGGTTACCAAAGGCGAGGTCGAAGATACAGCTGGAGCACACGATAGGCACCTGCGTGGGGCCGACGGGAAGGCCGATGCCGCGGCTCTCAAGCTCGCGAGCGACGCCGCTTGCAGCCTCGAGGCCAAAGGCCGATCCACCCGAAAGGCAGACGGCGTGGACCTTGTCGACGGTGTTCTCGGGTCGCAGCAGGTCGGTTTCGCGCGATGCTGGAGCACCGCCGCGAACGTCAACGCCGCCGGTGGCGCCCTCGGGTGCCACGATTACGGTGCAACCGGTGCCGGCCTCCTCGTCCGTATAGTTGCCATAGCAAAAGCCATCGACATCGCAGACGTCAATGGCCTCGAGCAGTGTATCCATGTTTAACTCCTATCGGTTTTCCGCCGCGCCTTGTGCCCGGTCGGGATCCGTACGGTACGCCAAAATTGTAGGCGCTGGGGAATACCCAGCGCCAGATGCAATTACGAGAGTTTTTGAATCGCGCGCGCGACGCGGGCGATGGGTAGGCCCACCACGTTATAGAAGTCGCCCGAAATATCGTGCACGAGCATGCGTCCGCCTGTGCCCTGAATGCCGTAGGCGCCGGCCTTGTCCATGGGCTCACCCGAGGCGACGTAGCGCTCGATCTGCTCGTCGGTGAGCTCGTAGAACGTCACGTCGGTCACATCGACAAAGGACAGGCTCTCGGCGGCATGCGGGGCTGTAGCGTCGCCGGCTTTAACGATGCAGATGCCGGTTGCGACCTGGTGCGTGCGGCCCGAAAGCTCACGGAGCATGGTGTGCGCCTCGTCCTCGGTTGCCGGCTTGCCCAGAATCTTGCCGTCAAAGGTGACGATGGTGTCGGCCGCGACCGTCAGCTCATTGGGCTCGGCATACTCGGCAGCAACGGCGGCGGCTTTTGCGCGTGCTAAACGTTCAACGAGCGTAAGCGGGGCCTCGCCATCAAACGGCGTTTCGTCGATATCGGCAGGAATCACGCGAATGTCATACCCTGCCTCGCGCATCAACTCGATGCGGCGCGGTGATTGCGAAGCCAAAATCATAGTTGGATGCCCTCGGCGACCTTCTCGACAGCCTTGTCGCCGGCGATCGTGCGCAGCAGCTCAAGCGCAAAGGGGAGCGACTGGGCCATGCCGCTGGCGGTGATGATGTTGCCGTCTTGCGTAACCTTCTCGCCGGTATAGGCGCCCTCGGGGAAGCTTTTCTCAAAGCCAGGGAAGCACGTGGCATGGCGCCCCTCGAGCAGGTCGAGCTCGCCCAGGATAAACGGGGCGGCGCAGATGGCGGCGACGTGCTTGGTCGCGGCGAACTCGCAGACCACGTCGCAGACGCGCTGATCTGCGCGCAGGTTGGTGGCACCGGGCAGGCCGCCGGGCAGCACGACGCAGTCGTACTCGTCAAAGTTGATCTCATCAAAGAGTGCATCGCAGGTCACGGGGATCTGCAGCGAGCTTACGACCTCACGCGTGGGCATAATCGAGACGAGCGTGGCACGCACGCCGCCGCGACGCATAACATCGACCATGGTCAAGCATTCAATAGTTTCAAAGCCATCGGCGGCGAGAACGGCAACGCTGGGCATGAGGGTTCCTTTCATAGGCGGCATACAATTAGCCGTCTTATACCCCGAAGACCTCCGCTTGCCACGCTCGATTTCCCAATGATTTTCTGAGCAATGATTAAGCGGCTAGTTGCGCCTAAGGTGGACGACGGTCTCGCAGTGGAAGGTTTGTGGGAACAGGTCGACTGGCGTGATCTTTACGGGGGAGAAGGTGCCTTCTTCGACAAAGCGTTTGAGATCGCGCGCCAGGGTGGCCGGGTCGCAGCTCACGTAGGCGACATCGCGGGCACTCGTGCTGGCGATAAGGCCGATCGCCTCGGGGGCGAGGCC
>CABQSP010000131.1:0-2343 GCA_902466855.1 uncultured Collinsella sp.
GAGCACAACCTTGCCAAGGTTGGGGTCGCGGGTTCGAGCCCCGTTGTCCGCTCCAACTATCTTACGCGGTTCTAACGAACCGCGTTTTTTGTTGACGCTGCGCGGGCCCCGGGCACCCCATCTTGCCCCTCAATCGTCGGTCGCGTACATAAAGTGCGCTTCCCTCCTCTTTCGCGGCAACCTGGGGCACCCGGAGCCCGCTCGCTGTCGTGGCCGGGAAAGTGGGTCTTCCGTTCTTTTCACTAATCGGTCGATTCGTCCCAGGAGGCTTGAACCCGAGAGGGGGCGAGCGTTTTGGGTCGTGGCTGTGGCGTTGTTTGCTGCGAATGTCAGCTTTGGGCGTATCATCGTGGGCATCTCACAAAACCTCGTTGCAAGGGAGGCACGCCCCATGGTTACAGAAAAGTCTTCTTCGCGTTCATGGATGTCCGATGCCGCGATCTATCAGATCTACCCGCGCTCGTTTAAGGATTCGACTGGTTCGGGTCTGGGCGATATCGCGGGCATTACCCAGCAGATGGACTATCTTGAGCGGCTGGGTATCGAGGCCATCTGGCTGAGCCCGTTTTACCCATCGCCTCTTGTCGATGGTGGCTATGATGTGGCGGACTACTGCGATGTCGACCCACGTCTCGGCTCGCTTGACGACTTCGATGACATGATCGCTGCGGCTCACGCGCGCGGCATCAAGGTCATCGTCGACATCGTGCCCAACCATTCATCCAGCCAGCACCCCTGGTTCAAAGCCGCTCTTGCCGCCGGCCCCGGATCGCCCGAGCGCGCCCGTTATATCTTCCGCGATGGTCGCGGCGAGCATGGCGAGCTGCCTCCCACCAATTGGAATGCCAACTTTGGCGGCCCCGCATGGACGCGTGTTGCGGACGGTCAGTGGTATCTGCACATGTTTACGCCCGAGCAGCCGGACTTTGACTGGTCATGCCCTGAGGTTCACGCGCTCTTTTGCGACGTCCTGGCGTTTTGGAGCGATCGAGGCGTCGACGGCTTTCGCATTGATGTGGCGCAGGGTCTCGCCAAGGATCTCGACCGCGATGACCTCGACCGGTGGCATCTCGCCGAGGGCGATGACATGGTTGACGACGGCACCCATCCGCTGTGGGACCGCAATGAGGTCCACGAGATCTATCGCGAGTGGCGCCGCGTGTTCGACCGCTATAATCCGCCGCGCAGTGCCGTTGCCGAGGCGTGGGTGCTGCCCGAGCGCCAGTATCTCTACGCGCGTCCCAGCGAGCTTGGCCAGACATTCAACTTTGAGTTTGCCAAGGCCGCTTGGACCTATGATGACATGCACACTGCAATCGAGAAGGGCTTGAAGGCAGCCGTCGAATCCGATTCCGCCTCGACTTGGGTACTCTCCAACCACGACGTGCCGCGCGTGGCGACACGCTATGCCCTGCCGCAAATCAAGGCGACGCGCTACCACCAGATTGCGCTCGACTGGCTCTTACGTGACGGGTCGTCTTATGACGAGGACCGTGAACTCGGCGAGCGCCGCGCGCGGGCGGCCCTTTTGCTTGAACTGGCGCTTCCGGGCTCGGCATACGTGTATCAGGGTGAGGAGCTCGGCCTTTTTGAGGTGGCTGATATCCCGTGGGCTGCACTCGAAGACCCTACTGCGACCAATACGCACGGACCGAAGCGTGAGAAGGGGCGCGACGGCTGTCGTGTGCCCCTGCCGTGGGTGGCGTCGGACGATCCCGCGCATGGCGGATCGTTTGGGTTTTCGCCGGCAGACGCCGATGCAGCGCCCCATCTGCCGCAGCCTGCATGGTTTTCCGATTATGCTGCCGATAGGGAAGAAGTGGACCCGACATCGATGCTTGCGCTCTATCGTGACGCCCTCTGGCTGCGGCGCAAGCTGCGCGGGTGCGCCAACGATCTTGCGTGGCTCGATCTTGACGGGCGCACCGGTCTTGCGGATGGTGCCGAGGGCGCTGAGGGCGGCGTCATCGCCTATCGCCGCGACAACGGCTGGGCGTGTGTGACGAACTTCGGTGCAGCACCTGTGGAGCTGCCGGCGGGCAGGGTCCTGCTCACCTCATCACCGCTTGCAGACGGCAGGCTCGCGCAGAACAGCTCCGCCTGGATCATGCTCGGTGAGATGTAGGGGACTCTTGCGGCGAGTTTGCGTTTGCCTGCGCCTTCCGTGGTGGCTGATGCCTACATGAGGTTCGCGAGGGCGTCGCAAAAAACTTTTCAAAAAAGTTCTTGCATTTGGATGGATCATCCCGTATATTAAATCCTCGCAGGCGGACATGGCTCAGTTGGTAGAGCACAACCTTGCCAAGGTTGGGGTCGCGGGTTCGAGCCCCGTTGTCCGCTCCA
>CABQSP010000132.1:0-2303 GCA_902466855.1 uncultured Collinsella sp.
CGAAGTTCTCGAGGCCGGCGGGCTTGGAAGTCATCTCGAAGCGCACGAAAATGGACGGGCTCGTCTCGTCGGAGTACTCGATCTCGGCCTCGGCCAGCGCGGTGTGGCAGTGCTTGCACCAATGGACGGGCTTGTGACCGCGATAGATCATGCCCTTATCGAACATGGCCTTGAAGACCTCGATGTCGGCGGCGTCGTGCTGGTGATAGAGCGTCAGATACGGGTTGTCCCAGTCGCCAAGCACGCCCAAGCGACGGAAGCCGGCCTTCTGCAGCTCGATGTTCTCGACAGCGAACTCGTTGCAAAGCTCGCGGATTTTGGCCGTGGAGGTCTGGTTGAACTTCTCGGTGCCGAGCTTTTCCTCGACCTTGTGCTCGATCGGCTGACCGTGGCAGTCCCAACCGGGGACATAGGGAACTTCGCAGCCCTGCATCATCCAGTAACGGTTGATCATGTCCTTGGAGATCTTGTTCATGGCATGGCCGATGTGGATCGGACCGTTGGCGTACGGAGGACCGTCGTGCAGCACGAACTTCTTGTGACCCTCGTTCTTCTTCAGAACCTGCTCGTAGACCTTGTTGTCCTGCCAGTCCTTGAGTCGCTTGGGCTCGGACTTGGAAAGACCGGCACGCATGGGAAAACCGGTCTTGGGCAGATTCATCGTCTGCTTGTACTCGTTTGCCACGGTACCCCTTTCATGTCGTGGGCGCGCACGCCCGATGGGCACCAAAAAAAGCGCCCGTCCCTGCAAGCTGGGACGAAGCGCCACAAAACGGGCTGCACGCCCGCAAAAGCTCTTCGCTTAACCACCCAGCTTAGATGCCCTCGCCCGCGTATTCGCGCGCTCGCATCCGTTACTCGGCTGGCCTGTATCGACGACCATCTCGGCGATGTCTACTAAGACGAACCTGCGCGGCACGTCCGTTGGGACCGCAGCTCCGGGGTGATTTTCATCGGTCGCATGCACGGGTTCTCAGCGCTCCCCGCTCTCTGTAGCATGCGGACGGCCGACTACTCGTCCCCATCAACGCTTATGCGGAGTATGCTAGCACGTTCCGCGCCAGCGAAAAACCCTCAACACTGGTTTTATACGTTCGAAATTTCTCGCTAATACAGCCCTTCTCTAGGAGCAAAATACCTGAAAGCACTCTATCGAACGAAAGAAGGTTGCTATGCGCACGATTGGAATGAGCGACTACACCGTTGGCGAGGATTGCTTTACCGAGCTACCCGCCGCACTGGCGGAGTACGGTGCGAAGAAGGTCGCCATCATTGGCGGCAAGCGAGCCCTGGCTGCAGCGCTACCGGGCATCGAGGCGGCACTTGAAGGTACCGATGTCGAGATTCTAGAGACGCGCGTCTATGGCACCAACAGTACGCGTGCCAATATCGCCAAGGTCGTGAACTCCCCTGCCTGCCAGGAAGCTGACGTGCTCATCGCATGCGGCGGCGGCAAAGCGCTCGACACCGTGAAGACCGCAGCCATCGAGCTCAAGAAGATCGTCTTCACCGTCCCGACGATTTGCTCTAACTGTTCCGCCGCGACCGCCATTGCCGTTGTCTACAACGACGATGGATCACTCGAGGGCTATTCATACCCCAACCGACCGGCGCACATCTTCATCAATCCCAAGATCATCGCCGAGGCTCCGGCGGAGTACTTCTGGGCCGGCGTGGGCGATGCCCTGTCCAAGCAGCCCGAAGTCGAGTACGCCACGAGTGCCGGCAACCTGGAGCACACCGCCGGTCTTGGCCTGGCACTCGCCCACACCTGCTCCGAGCCGCTGTTTACCTACGGCGTCCAAGGTCTTGAGGACGTACGCAAGAACCTGTCGAGCGAAGCCGTCAAGCAGATCGCGCTCGACATCGTGGTCAACACGGGCTATGTCTCAAACCTGACCAACCAAAACGATTACTACTACAACTCGAGCGTGGCGCACGCGTTCTACAATGCGACGTGCAGCATTCCGCGCGAGGGAACCTATCTGCACGGCGAGGTCGTAAGCCTGGGCGTGCTCGTGCTGTTTGCCTATACGAGCGATACCGAGAACCTTGAGCGCTACGCCGCCTTTAACAAGCAGATGGGCCTGCCCGTGACGCTTGAACAGGTCGGGCTTTCCGAGGCCGATATCCCTGCCCTGTGCGAATACGCGCACGCCACCAACGAGTGGAAGCAGGGCAACCCTGAGCCCTTCACCGACGAAAAGTTCGCCGCCGCCATCAAGGCCGCCAACGCCTACGGCCACTCTATCCTGGCCTAACCGACCAAAACCGCCACAAAGGGGACAGTACCTTTGTGGCGG
>CABQSP010000133.1:0-2302 GCA_902466855.1 uncultured Collinsella sp.
CGACCGCATCCAGGAGCCCTATCGTCGCCGCCTGATTCCCGACTACAACGCCGTGCGCGACACCTGCCTTAACGGCGGCGCTAAGACCATCTGGATTAGCGGCTCAGGCTCGACCCTCATGGCTGTGACCGACGACACCATCGTAGCAAAGTTTCTGCAGGTCAAGCTGCGCGAGCAGTTCCCCAAGTGCGATACGCATATTCTGACGTGCGACACCGAGGGCGCTCAAATCGAGTACCTGTAGACATCCTCCTCATATACCTGTCCGGGACGGTCGGGATGTTCCCTCAAAATCGTCCTCGCGCATGAAGGCCCCTTGTCCTGCTCCTACGGAGCGACGGACAAGGGGCCTTCGCGCTGCGGAATGATTTTGAGGGAACATCCCGACCGTCCCTGCGCCTACCTTGCTGAGGATGTCTACAGGGACCCACGCTTTGAAGGGGCACCGGGCTGATAGTTGATTTTTATTGGCAGGGGCTCTTGCTGGTAAGGAGCACTTGCTAGAGGCAGGCTTCGGCGATGCGGCGCTTGAGTTCGTCGATGCCGGTACCGGTCTGGGAGCTTGTGATGATCACGTTCTCGGCCGGAACGTTGAGCTGCTTTTTGATGGCTGCTGCCTGGCGGGCCTGCTGGGTGCGGCTGAGCTTGTCGGCCTTGGTGAGGCAGACGATAAAGTTGAACTCGTTGCCCTGCAGGTAGTCGATCATGTCATGGTCGAGTTTACTGGGGTCGTGGCGAATGTCCACCAGCGACACAACCAGGTTAAAGCTGCGCTCGGAGTCGAAGAAGTCGCCAATGAGCTCGGCCCAACGGTCGCGCTCGGCCTTGGAACGGCGGGCGAAACCGTAGCCTGGCAGGTCCACAAAGTGCACGTCGTCGGCCTCGAAGAAGTTGATGTTGCTCGTCTTGCCCGGCGTACTCGAAACCTTCACCAGGTTCTTGCGGCCAAAGAGCTTGTTCATGATGGACGACTTGCCCACGTTGGAGCGGCCGACAAAGCTCACCTCGGGGCAGGTGGACTCGGGGATCTGCGAAACCTTGCCGTAGCTGGCGACGAACTTGGCAAGCTGATAGTTAATGGAATCGGCCATGGACACTCCTTGGTCGTAGGTTCTTACAAAAAAAGCGCGCTAATAGATAGCAGCGATACGGCGAACGATATCGAGCGTAATGCCACTCGCGGTGCGGGCATACTCGAACAGGTCGAACTCGCGGTCGCAAATCGCATCGTACGCCTCGTCACAATTATCGCTGATAGCGCGCAACACCAGGCAATCGACACCATTTTTGGTTGCGACATGGGCAATTGCCGCGCCCTCCATGCCGACACAATCGGCATGCGTCGCCTCGATAGCGTCGTTGCGCATGGTAGCGCCCGTCACAAAGCGGTTACCCGTGGCAATCGTGCCGACCAGGAACTGCTTGGTGCCCTCGTTCGAAGCGACTGCATTTTTCGAAGCGTCAACAAACCCACGCTCAGCAAGCACGTCGGCGGCAATATCGACCAGCGCGGGCGTCGAGCCAAACTCCTCGAGCCCCGGTGCGGACTCGGCGATAAGCGCGGTATCGGTATCCAGATAGCGTAGGCGTTTGCCAATGACCACGTCGTCGATATGGAGCTTGGGGTTCAAACCGCCCGCAATGCCCGAAAACACAACAGCCTGCGGAGCATACTTGCTAATGAGGTGCTGTGTTGCAGCGGCGGCGTTCACCGTGCCCATGCCCGCCGTTGTGGCGACAACTGTCAGGCCGTCGAGCTCACCGCTCACAACGGTCAAGCCTGCCTCCCGTGCCTCGCAAACGTCGCTCAGCTCTTCCTTAATCTGCATGATCTCTTTTTCGAGCGCACCGATAATCGCAATGGTAGCCATGCCATTCCCCAAACCTATACGAAATTCTCAACCACGGTATGGTACCAGCATTTTGTTTGACCTCGTCAAACGAACACGCTAAGCCAGTGCAGCTCGCGTATCAAACAGAGCCTTTGCAATCGCAGCCGTAACCTCGCTCGAGCGGTCGCTCCACGGCATCGATGTCATGATGCTCATGACATAGGTACGGCCATCGATGTCGATAAGGCCCGCATCGCATGTCGAATAGCAACCATCCTCGCTAATCCAGCCTGCCTTGTTGCGCACCAAGGCTTGGTCGTCCGCAATGCCATCACGGATAAATGAGCGCGATGTTGATGACAGCAGTTCAGATAACCACTGGGAGGTCTCACTGCCCCTGCTCAAATACTCACTCATCTCGCGCCACAACTTGGCCGAGGTGCGCGGGCAATAAGTGGGAAAATCACTCA
>CABQSP010000134.1:0-2259 GCA_902466855.1 uncultured Collinsella sp.
CGACCCAGCCGTCCCAGTCCTCCTCGGCCATGCCGTCCTCGATGGAGATGATGGGATAGGTGTCGACGAGCTTCTCCCAGTAATCGACCATCTGGGCACTCGTGTACTCAACACCCTCGCCCTTGAGCTCGTACATGCCGGTCTCGGCGTTGTAGAACTCGGTCGAGGCCGGGTCCATGGCGTACATGAAGTCGACGCCGGGCTTAAAGCCAGCCTTCTCGACGGCCTTGGTGATGTACTCGAACGGCTCAGCGTTGGTCTTGAGGTTGGGCGCAAAGCCGCCCTCGTCGCCCACGCCGCCGCCCAGGCCGGCCTCGCGCAGCACGCCCTTGAGGGTGTGGTAGACCTCAGCGCACCAACGCAGGCCCTCGGCAAAGCTCGGGGCGCCCACCGGCATGATCATAAACTCCTGGAAGTCAACGTTATTGTCGGCATGCACGCCGCCGTTGAGGATGTTCATCATGGGCGTGGGCAGCAGATGAGCGTTGACGCCGCCCAGGTACTGGTACAGCGACAGGCCCGCCGACTCGGCAGCGGCGCGGGCGACGGCCAGCGACACGCCCAGGATGGCGTTGGCACCGAGCTTGGTCTTGTTGGGGGTACCGTCCGCGGCAATCAGCGCGGCATCGACGGCGCGCTGGTCGAAGGCGTCGAGGCCCACGACGGCGTTAGCGCACTCGTTGTTAACGTGCTCGACGGCCTGCGAAACGCCCTTGCCCAGGTAGCGGCCCTTGTCGCCATCGCGCAGCTCGCAGGCCTCAAAGGCGCCGGTCGAAGCACCCGAAGGCACCATTGCGCGGCCAAAGCTGCCGTCCTCGAGCACGACCTTGACCTCGACGGTGGGATTGCCGCGGCTGTCGAGCACCTCGCGACCGTAGACGTCCAAAATATCGCTCATGTTGTCTCCCTCTCACTTGGAAACGGGTTGAATGCTTGGCGACACGGCTTGCATGCTGCAGCGGCGCGCAGGTTCATAAGTTAGCCTTGTCGCACTTTTTGCATTATGCCCTAAGTTAGCCGAGGGATACACTTGATTTTCGAAAAATTTAGCGGGAACGGTGAGGCGTGTCAGCCCGTCGTTCCCGCAGTCTTACTCCCCTGCCTTTGCTGCGTCCCACAGGTCGTTGAGCCCATGGGTCGAAAGCTCGGCAAGATCAACGTGGGCATCGGCCGCCATCTGTTCCATCGCAGCCCAGCGACGGCGAAACTTGGCCGTGCTCGCGCGCAGGGCGCTCTCGGCGTCGATACCCTCCTTGCGCGCGACGTTGACCAGGGCAAAGAGCAGATCGCCAAACTCCATTTCGCGCTCGGGCGAGCCAGGGGCCTCGGCCTCAAACTCGGCACGTTCCTCGGCAACCTCGTCCCACACGTCCTGGACCGTCTCCCACTCAAAGCCCACGGCAGCCGCCTTGCGCGACACCTTCTGCGCCTGCATCAGCGCCGGCAGATGCGTGGGCACGCCGTCGAGCAGACCCTCAGGCGCGGCCTCGCCCGCCGCCACGGCCTTGTCCTTGGCAGCCCTCTCGGCAAGCTTGACCTCGTCCCAAATCTTGAGTACCTCGTCGGAGCTGTCGGCATCTACATCGCCAAACACGTGCGGATGACGGCGGATGAGCTTGGCGTCGATATCGCGTGCCACATCGGCCAGCGTAAACTCGCCGGCGTCGGTAGCAATCTGCGCATGCAGCACAACCTGCATGAGCACGTCGCCCAGCTCCTCGCGTAGGTGAACCGCGTCGTCCGCCTCGATGCAGTCGAGTGCCTCGTAGGCCTCCTCGATCATGTTCTTGCCGATGCTGCGGTGCGTCTGCTCACGGTCCCACGGGCAGCCATCGGGCTGACGCAGACGCCAGATGGTCTGCACCAGATGCTGCAGCTCGATCGACGCGTCTACCAGCGTGGACAGATCGCGCGAGCCCTCGGCATTTTGCTGAGCCATGTGCTGCGCCATGGCTACTCCTCCTCCATGACCACGTGGCGGAACGCGCCGCCCTCGTAGATGCCGTAGCCGTGCGTGCCGTCCTTGGGGATGCTCACGCTGCCGGGGTTGAAGAGCCACAGACCAGGATGCTCCTCGCTCGCCTCGTTGACCTTGATGTGCGTGTGACCGTAGACGAGCGCGGAACCCTCGGGCAGCGCGGGCGCGTGGTCAACGCTGTTATGCATGCCGGCGCCAAAGACGTGGCCGTGCGTCAGGAACAGTTCGCGGCCGGTCTCGTCGAACAGCGTGGCGTAGTCGGCCATGACGGGGAAGTCAAG
>CABQSP010000135.1:0-2100 GCA_902466855.1 uncultured Collinsella sp.
GAGCTCGGCGATAACCTTCTCGACGAGCGTGGTCTTGCCCGAGTTTTGGTAGCCAATAAACGCGATCGCGGGGACGGCCGGTGCCGGAGCTGCGGGCGCGACGGTGACGGATGCGCTCGCGGGTGCGTTACCGTCTGCGGCGGCAGCCTCAACAGCAGCGGCCTGACGTTCGGCACGATCCCACACGCCCGAGCGGCCGCCCTCCTTGTGCAACAGGCGCACGTCGACGATCTCCATGCCGCGATCTACCGCCTTGCACATGTCGTAGATGGTCAGACATGCGGCACTCGCGCCGGTCAACGCCTCCATCTCGATACCCGTCTTGCCCGTCACGCCCGCCGTGACCAGCACGTGAAAGCCGACCTGCCCGTCCGCGCGCGCCGGCACCCAGCCCTCGGGCACGTCCTCGACAGGCGTCCCCGCCGGAGCGATGGGTGCAATGTCGCACTTGCTCTTGGTAATGAGCAGCGGATGGCACATGGGAATGATGTCGCTCGTGCGTTTGATGGCCATAATGCCCGCCACACGCGCGCAGGCAAGCACGTCACCCTTTTTGGCACGGTCCTGCAGCACCATGGCCTGCGTCTCGGAGTGCATGAGGATGGTGCCCTCGGCGATAGCGATGCGATGGGTCTCGGCCTTGTCGGACACATCGACCATGCGCACCTCGCCCTTGGCGTCCACGTGCGTCAGCTCG
Organism: uncultured Collinsella sp.; assembly: GCA_902466855.1. GTDB lineage: Bacteria > Actinomycetota > Coriobacteriia > Coriobacteriales > Coriobacteriaceae > Collinsella. The sequence continues at coordinate 698 of CABQSP010000135.1, forward strand.
TCGCGACGGGCGTCGCGGGCGGGCTCGGTGGCAGCGCTGGCAGTCGGCTGCGCGGACGCGTCGGCGTTGCCAGCATTCGCCGCAGCCGTGGCTTTATGGGCAGACATCGCGGCCCTGCGAGCGGCCTTGGTGGCATCGGCGTACCTGCTCTTGGCCATATGATCATCCTCCGATTTGGGACATAAATCGTTGCGTGCCCTCAATTATCGCGTGTTCCTGCGGTTTGTGGGCCACGGCATCGCGCCAAATCGAAAGTACCTGCATATCATCACCACGGCGCAGCGCCTCACGCACCGAATACTCGGCATCGCTGAACAGGCACGGACGCACGTTGCCATCGGCCGTCAGGCGCAGACGGTTGCAATTCGCACAAAAATGGTTGGACATGGCGCTGATGAAGCCGACCGTTCCCGCCGCACCCGGAAAGTGCCAATAGCGCGCAGGGCCCGCGCCGGCAGGAGCGTCGTTGATGTCGAGCGGTTCAAGCTCGCCCAGCCCCGCCGCGGCGGCCCCAGCATTGATGCGCGCCCGCAACTCGTCGCTCGGCACGGTATCGCTCGCGTCCCACAGCTCGGGATTGAGCGCGGGCGCATGCGGGTCCACAGTGCAATGCGAGCTCGTGCGCTCGTCGCCGATGGGCATGTATTCGATAAAGCGCAGGTGGATGGGACGATCGAGCGTGAGCCGCGCGAGGGCCGCCACGTCTTGGTTGAGCCGGCGCACCACAACGCAGTTGACCTTAACGGGCTCAAAGCCCCAAGCCAGCGCCGCGTCGATGCCGGCCATGGTCTGCTCGAGTCGACCCAGGCGCGTGATCTTTCCAAAGAGCGTAGGGTCGAGTGTGTCGAGCGAGATGTTAACGCGGTTAAGCCCGGCGTCTTTGAGCTGTGGCGCCAGCTTGGGCAGCAGGGCGCCGTTGGTGGTGAGCGAGATGTCCTCGATCTGCGGGATCGCGCGAATGACGCGAATAAGCGGAATAATACGGCGGCTGACCAGCGGCTCGCCGCCCGTCAGGCGTACGCGGCGAATGCCCTCCCCCGCCACCAGACGCACAAAGCGGGCGATTTCCTCGGCACTGAGTAGCTCGTCGTGTGCACGGGGCGCCACGCCATCGGCCGGCATGCAGTAAATGCAGCGGAAATTGCACTTGTCGGTAACGGCAATGCGCAGGTAGTTGATATCGCGGCCAAAGCCGTCATGTTGCACGTGCCCGTCCACGCGGCCCTCCCCTCACGCGGCGTTTTATTCTTCGGAAAACATAATACCCCACAAGAGAATCATGCCGACACCCGTACGACAGGACAGGTCGCTTCGAGCAAAACGGACTTTCCAAGCCCATCCTCAACACAAACCATCACAACATTCGATGCTTTTCCCGATTTTGGCAAAAAACGTCGAATGTT
>CABQSP010000136.1:0-2025 GCA_902466855.1 uncultured Collinsella sp.
GGCCCTTGCGGCGTAGTCGCTATTTATTCAGTCCAAGTTTCGGGGCGCAGTTCACTGTCCCCTTTGTGGTGGTTTTACACTGTAGGTTTACCAGAGCTAACTTATGGAGAAGGTGTGGCGGCGTACTTTGCCGTCAGAAAGTAAACCACGGTGAACTATATTGGTTTCAGCAAGGGAGCAGGCAATAGGCGATGAAAAAGCCTGCCCTGTTGAGTTTGATTCGCATCCCTCCCCTCTGTGCGATTCAACGGTGTACTTCGGGAACAGGCCCGCTGGCAGCTAACTGCCGGCGGGCCTGTTCCTGTTTGTCGAGGGGGTGCGATGGACGGAGCCGAAGCGGTCCGGCTCCAAAAAAGGCGGACGCCGCAGCGCCCGCCCTAAAGCAATCGAAAGCTCAAGCCAGTAGATCGGTCTAGTACACCATGCCCATGGCGTCCTGAACCTCTGCCAGGGTCTGATCGGCGATCTCGTTGGCGCGACGGTTGCCCTCGTGCAGGACGTCCTTCACATAGTCCAGATCGTTCTCGTAGCGCTGGCGACGCTCGCGGATCGGTGCGAAGTACTCGTTGACGGCCTCGGTCACGTACTTCTTGAGCTGGCCGGAGCCGCCCATGCCGATCTCCTCGGCAATCTCGACCTCGGAGCGACCGGTGCAGATGGCGGCTGTCGAAAGCAGGCCGGACACGCCGGGGCGGTTTTCGGGGTCGAACGTGATCATGCGCTCGGAGTCGGTCTGGCTCTTCTTGATGCGTTTGGCCGTCTCCTCGGCGGTCATCGAGATGTTGATGGCGTTGCCGTAGCTCTTGCTCATCTTGCGACCGTCCAGGCCGGGCAGCAGCGGGGTTTCGGACAGCAGCGCGTCGACCTCGGGGAACACCTTGCCGTAGCGGTTGTTAAAGCGGCGGGCGATGGTGCGGGTGAGCTCGATGTGCGGCAGCTGGTCGCGACCGACGGGCACGACGTTGCCCTTGCAGAACAGAATGTCGCAGGCCTGGTGCACCGGGTAGGTGAGCAGAAGACCGGTGAGCTCGTGGCCCGAGGCCTCCATCTCGGCCTTGACGGTGGGGTTGCGCGCCAGCTCGGCCTCGGACACCAGCGACAGGAACGGCAGCATGAGCTGGTTGGCGGCGGGCACGGCGGAGTGCGCGTAGATCATGGTCTTGTCGGGGTCGATACCGCAGGCAAGGTAGTCCATGACCATGTTGTACACGTTGTCCTGGATGTGCTCGGTCGTGTCGCGGTCGGTGATGACCTGGTAGTCGGCGATGAGCACGTTGGTCTTGGCGCCCATGTTCTGCAGCTCAACACGGCCCTTGAGGGTGCCGAAGTAGTGGCCCAGGTGCAGACGGCCGGTGGGGCGGTCGCCGGTGAGCATGGTGAACTTCTCGGGCGTCTTGGCCAGGCCCTCGCGAATGGCGTTGCTCTTTTGCAGCGCGACTTCGTAGCTGTTCTCGTTTGGCATGATTGCTCCTAACGTATGTTCATGGGTCAAGATGATAACGCGTTTATTGGAGGGGTGGTGCGTAAGTAGGCGAGGGGCGGGAGAGGGGCGCGCGTGGTGCGGCATGTGCGATGGGTGCGGCGCGGCTGCGCTTGGCCAGCGGCGCCTGGGCGCATCCTCGGCAGCTTGCCCTAGATCTTGTGGTGGCGCTCTTCCTTACGTTCTTCGGCTGCCTGCTCCTCCTGCTTAAAGGCGGGGTCGTCGGGGGTTACCAGCTCGTTCTCGTGCGTGCGCTTGTTGTAATGGTGGCGCAGCACGGGCTCAAACAGGTGCAGGTGCTTGGCGAAGGCCGCCGAGCCAATGGCGAGCACGGTAAAGATGAGCACGCGCAAGGGGACCTCGACCTGATTGATGGCGGCGGCGCCGGCTGAAAGCATAATGCACCAGGCGTAGATGAGCAGCACGGCCTGCTTTTGGTTGTAACCCTCTTGGATCAGGCGGTGGTGAATGTGGCCCTTGTCGGCCTGCCCAATGCTAATGTGGGCGCGCTTGCGGCGCACGATGGCGCTAAACGTGTCGATGAT